>JAYOYG010000003.1:49005-64256 GCA_038153445.1 Pseudomonadales bacterium | reverse complement strand
CCAAAGGCCAGCGTGCTGCTGGCAATCACCGCAACGCTGCGCAGCTCCGCTTCAATCCAGTCCTTGAGCGTAAAGCCCACCAGCACCACGGGCAGGGTGGCCAGCGCCAGTGCCAGGGCCAGGCGACCCTCTTCCGTAAGGCGGCGCTGTCCCAGGCTTTCCCAGGCGCCGAGGGTGAGCGCGGTGACGTCCTTACGCAGCAGCCAGAGGCAGGCGCCGAGCGTGCCGACATGCACCGCCACATCGAAGGCGAGGCCCTGATCAGGCCACCCCAGAAGCTGAGAGGGCAAGATTAGGTGCGCAGAGGAAGAAACGGGTAGGAATTCCGTGATGCCCTGGATCAGCGCCAGTGCGAGAGCTTGGAGGCTGTCCATGGCTTTGCGTTTTCCCTCAGGGTCATGGCACGGTGCGCGCAGTTTACCGGGATCTGACCGCCATGACCGCTCTGTCCGCCGTTCCGATTTTTCCGCTCCATGCCGTGCTCTTCCCCGAGGGAAAGTTGCCCCTGCGGATCTTTGAGCCGCGCTACCTTGAGCTGGTCAAACGCTCTCTGAAGGCCGACGCGCCCTTCGTGATCGCGGCCTTACTCAGCGGCCAGGAGGTGCTCTCCGGCGCCCCGGAGGCATCGCTCCCGCGGGTCGCCCCGGTGGCTTGCCTCGTACGCATCGTCGATTTTGATGCCCTCGCCGACGGCACCTTGGGCATTACCGTGGCCGGCGAGGGGCGGGTTCGCATCGATCGCTCCTGGGAAGGGCCTGGGCGGCTCCTTGAGGGAGATCTCACGGCGCTCGAGCCCTGGCCTACGGTGCCGCCTCGGTCGGATCAGGAGCCCCTTCTTCAGGTGCTGGCACAGCTTCTTGAGCATCCTGCCGTGGAAAAGCTCGCGCCGGTGGTGCGCTGGGAGGAGGCTTGGTCCGTTGCCGCCCGCCTAACGGAGCTGCTGCCCTTTACCCCGGGGTTCAAGCAGGCGCTCCTTGCCGAGGCCGATCCGCTGCAGATGCTCGACGCCGTAGGCCTCGAGCTTGATGAGCTTCGGGAAGCGGACGGGGCCTAGAGGGGCGGCTATACTCCGCGCCACGCAGGCACGGCACATTAAGGAGAGGGCACGGTGGACTCACTGGCCACGGTTTTTCAGGAAACGGCATCGCGCGCTCGGGAAGCCGCCCGAGCCATTGCCCGGGCTTCCGCAGGGCAGAAAAATGCCGCCCTCCACGCCATGGCGGACCGCATCGATGGGGCTCGGGCCCTCCTCAAGACGGCCAATGCTGAGGATCTTGCTGCCGGCGAGGCCCGGGGCCTCGATGCCCCCATGCTCGATCGCCTTCGGTTGGATGACCCGGCCCTCGATCGCATGATCGAGGGACTTCGGCAGATTGCGGCGCTCCCCGATCCCGTGGGCGCTGTGCGCGATCTCTCCTACCGCCCCTCGGGTATTCAGGTAGGGCGCATGCGCGTGCCCCTGGGGGTCGTGGGGATCATTTTCGAATCCCGGCCCAACGTCACCGTGGATGCGGCCGCGCTGTGCTTTAAGTCGGGTAACGCCTGCGTACTTCGCGGGGGCTCGGAGGCCAACGCGAGTAACCGGGCGCTGGCGGCCCTCCTCGGAGAGGTGCTGGAAGCCCAGGGGTTGCCGGCAGCCGTCATTACGCTTATTGAGAGCACGGACCGCGCCATGGTGGATCACATGGTGACGGCGGAGGGACTCATTGACGTGCTCATCCCCCGAGGGGGCAAGGGGCTGATCGAGCGCATTTCCAAGGCGGCGCGCATCCCTGTCCTTAAGCATCTGGACGGCAACTGCCATCTTTTCGTGGATGCGGGTGCCGATCACGCCATGGCGGAGGCGCTTGTGCTGAACAGCAAGACCCATCGCTACGGGGTTTGTAACGCTCTGGAGACCCTTCTGGTCCACGAAGCGGAGGCGGGCGCGTTTCTGCCCCGGGTGGCCGCGAGCCTCGAGGCTAAGGGCGTTGCGCTTCGGGGCTGCCCTACGGTCTGTGCCCTCGTGCCGAGCGCGACCCCCGCGACGGAAGACGATTGGTATGAGGAATACCTGGGGCCGGTGCTCGCGATTCGTGTGGTGCCGAACCTTGACGACGCCATGGCGCACATTGCCCGCTACGGGTCCGCGCATACGGACACCATCGTCACCCAGGACTACGCGCGGGCCCAACGCTTCCTCGCGGAGGTCGATTCGGCGTCCGTGATGGTAAATGCGAGCACCCGCTTTGCCGATGGCTTCGAGTTTGGCTTGGGGGCTGAGATCGGTATTTCTACGGACAAGCTCCACGCCCGGGGCCCCGTGGGCCTTGAGGGGCTCACCACGGAAAAGTTCATTGTCTATGGATCGGGACAAATCCGTCGCTAGCGGGCCCCGGCCCCTCATTCTGCTCTACGGCGGCGCCTTCGATCCGGTCCATCGGGGCCATCTAGCCGTGGCCGCCGGGGCCTGGGCCGCAACGGGCGCCGATCGCCTGTGTTTCCTTCCCGCGGGCCAGTCGCCTTTCAAAGCTCCGGGCCACGCATCCGCGGCGCATCGCCTGACCATGCTCCAGCGGGCCCTGGCGGCCTTGCCCGGGGCGGAGATCGATGATCAGGAGCTTCATCGCTCCGGGCGCTCCTACACCGTCGAGACCCTTCGAGCCCTTCGCGCCCGCTTCGGCGAGGACGTCGCGCTGGTTTGGCTCCTCGGCGCGGACGCAGCGGCAGGCCTTCCCCGCTGGTATGAGGCTTCTGCGCTGCCGCAGCTCGCCCACGTGCTCGTGGTGGCGCGGCCCGGCACTTCCATCCCTGACCTTGAGCTGGCCCCGGAGCCGCGCTTTCAGCGCTGTGTGCCCAAGGCGTTTCGGGATGCCCCGGGCGGTCGTTGGGCGTCGCTGGATCTTGGGGCCTACCCCGAAGCCTCCCAGACGATTCGTGCGCGCCTGGCTGCGGGGGAGGCGGTCGCCGATTTGCTCCCCCCGGTGGTGTCATCCTATATTGCGGCCAAGGGGTTATACGGCCCCCCAGCCTAAGCCGGCCACTGCGGAGACTGCATGACGCCAGCCAACCTTCGAGATCTCGTAGTCACTGCGTTAGACGATGGTAAGGGCCAGGACATTCTGGCCCTTGATGTTTCTGAGGCCAGTAGCATCACCGACTTTATGGTGTTGGTGTCTGGCACCTCCTCTCGCCATGTGAAGTCCCTCGTCGATCATGTCGTGCGCCACGCCAAGGCCCAGGGGGAAACCCCTATCGGCGTTGAAGGCGGCCGAGACCTCGATTGGGTGCTGGTGGATCTGGGGGATGTGCTTGTCCACGTCATGCAGGATGAGGCCCGGCGCTTCTATGACCTCGAGCGACTCTGGGCCCTGCCGGCGATCGAACAGCCCCAGGAACTGCTCTAGCTCCCGTGCGTTTTCATCTTTGCGCCGTAGGTCAACGCGTGCCCGCGTGGGTCGACGCGGGCTTTCAGGAATATGCCGGCCGGCTTCGCGGGCAGCACCGCCTAGAGCTCACCACCGTGCCGGCGGCGGATCGCAAGAATCAGCGCGGGGTAGGGGCGTGGCAGGCCTGGGAGGCCGCGCGCCTGCGCGCGGCGGCGCCGTCGGGCACCGCGGTGGTTCTCGATGAGCGGGGCCGTAGTCTGACCACAAAGGCCCTCGCCACGCGCTTAGAGCATTGGGCGGCGCCCGGGGCGCCGGTGGTGTTCTTTGTGGGGGGGGCTGATGGTTTGGATCCGGCGCTTAAGGCTGAGGCCGTCGACGCCTGGTCCCTCTCGCCCTTGACGCTGCCCCATGCCATGGTTCGGGTAGTCCTGGCGGAGGCGCTTTATCGCGCGATTAGCCTATTGGAGGGACACCCCTACCACCGAGGGGAGTAAACTGACGGCTCAAGCGGCGCCGCAGCACGAGGTGGCTTTCAACCATGATGGATCGCGACGCCCTAACGCTTCGCAACCCGGAACAGGAACTGCGCCAGTTTACGGGGCGGGCCCTGACCCTGTGGGTGCTCCTCGCCCTGGGCATCCTCCTCCTCGTACTGCGCCTATTTCAGCTGCAGGTGCTCGAACATGATCGCCACGCAGCGCGATCGGAAAAAAATCGCATCGAGGTGCAGCCCATCGCACCACCCCGGGGGGAAATCTACGACCGTAAGGGTCGGTTGATCGCAGGGAACCTGCCGGTTTTTTCCCTCATGGTGGTGAAGGAGCGGGTGGAAGATCTCGAGGCCACCCTCTCGCTCCTCGAAGCGCTCATCGGCCTCACGGCGGAGGAGCGGGAGGCCTTTCAGGGGCGGCTCGCGCGGCGTCGTAGGCCCCTCGAGCCTGTCACCTTGCGTCTGCGCCTCGACCCGGAGGCCATGGCCCGGGTGGCGGTGAACCGCCATCGCCTCCCGGGGGTGGAGATCGAAGCGGGGCTCTTGCGTCATTACCCGGAGGGGGAACTGTTCGCCCATGCCGTGGGTAGCGTACGCCGTCTGTCCGAAGCGGATCTTCAGCGGGTGGACCCCATCGCCTACAGCGCGACGCGCTTTATTGGTCGCCTGGGCGTAGAGGCCCACTACGAGCGCGCGCTGCACGGCGCCGTGGGGCATGAACGGGTGGAAACGGACGCCCGCGGGCGCATCACCCGCACCTTAGATCGAACACCCCCTCGGGCTGGCCACAATCTGACGCTCCATCTTGACCGGGACCTTCAGGCTGCGGCGGTGGCGGCCCTTAATGGGCGCCGGGGTGCCGTCGTTGCGCTCGATCCCCGCACCGGGGGTATTCTGGCGCTGGCCTCCACGCCGTCCTACAACCCCAACGATTTCATCTGGGGCCTCGACGCCAAAGGCTATGAAGCGCTCCAGCAGGACCGGGACCAGCCCCTCTTCAACCGTCCCGTGCGCGGGCAGTACGCGCCCGGTTCCACCTTTAAACCCCTCGTGGCCCTGGCAGCGCTCACGGAGGGCGTCACGGACTGGGAGCGCAGCCTCAAGGATCCGGGCTACTACCAGCTCCCGGGACAAAGCCGTAAGTACCGAGATTGGAGCTGGACCGAAGGCGATGGCGGCGGGCAGGGCGTCGTGGATCTTCGCAAGGCCATCTACCGGTCGTCGAACACCTACTTCTTTGATCTGGGTAATCGCCTTGGGCCCGAACCCATGGCCTCCGTGGCCCGGGCCTTTGGCCTCGGCAGTGATCGCTCCGTGGATGTGTTTGGGGCGCGTTCGGGTCTGGTCCCCGACGGGGGCTGGAAGCAGCAGGCCCAGGGCCAGCCCTGGTATCCCGGGGATTCCCTAAACTACGCGATTGGCCAGGGCGCGCTCCTGGTGACGCCGCTCCAGCTTGCAACGGTGGCGGCCACCTTGGCCAATCGCGGCCGCCTCGTGCGGCCCCGCTTCCTCATGGCCAGCGATGCGCGGCTCCCGGAGCTGGCGCCAGCGCCCCTGCCGCCGCTCGATCAGTTCTCCCAGGCCGACTATGCCGGCGTCATTGAGGCCATGGAGGCGGTGGTCCATCGAGGGAATCAGCGCTTCGGAGAGAACGGGACGGCCTGGGCCTACATCGGGCAGGACATCCCCTACCGCATGGCCGGGAAGTCTGGCACGGCACAGGTGGTGGAAATTCCCCAGGGGGAGGAATACGACGAAGAGGCGCTTGAAGAGCGGCAGCGTAAGCATGCTTGGTTTATGGCCTTCGCGCCCGTGGAGGCGCCGGAAATAGCCGTGGCCGTGCTTGTGGAGAATGGCGGTGGGGGATCGCAAATTGCCGCCCCCGTGGCCCGGGCCGTCGTCGATGCCTGGTTATCGCCGCAGGCCCCCCAGGCGCCCCAGGCGCCCCAGGTAGCCAAGGTGGCCCAGCAATGAGCGCCGCGGATTTTCGTCGCACCTTAAGCCGGGAGGAGGGCTTTGATCGCCGGCAGCGATGGCTACGGCGGCTCCACCTGGATTTGCCGCTCTTGGCGCTGGTGTTGCTCACCGCCGCCTACGGCCTGGTGGTGCTCTACAGCGCATTGGATAGGGATGGGGTGGCCTTCCAGGGACAGCTGTCTCGCTTGGCCGTGGCCTTTGTGGTGATGCTGATTGCGGCCCAGCTGGACCTTGCCATGCTGCAGCGCTGGGCCCCCGTGCTCTACGGCCTTGGCATGGTCATGCTGGTGCTGGTGCTTCTGGTGGGGGTCCAGGCGAAGGGGGCTCAGCGGTGGTTGGGGGTGCCGGGGCTGCCGCGCTTTCAGCCCTCCGAACTCATGAAGCTGGCTGTGCCTCTCATGGTGGCGTCGTTCCTGGCCGATCGCCCCCTCCCGCCCACGGCAAAGACCGTGGCTTCGGTGCTGGCGCTGATTGCGGCTCCGGCCCTGCTGATCGGCCTCCAGCCCGATTTGGGGACGGCGATTTTGGTGGCGGCGGCGGGCTTTGCGGTGCTCCTACTGTCCGGGCTGTTTTGGCGCTGGGTGCTGCTGGCGGGGCTGCTGGGGCTTGCCGCCCTCCCGGGGCTGTGGATGGTGATGCGAGATTACCAGCGTCAGCGAGTGCTCACTTTGCTTGATCCGGAAAGCGACCCCCTGGGGGCCGGCTGGAACATCATCCAATCGAAAATCGCCATTGGCTCGGGAGGGCTTTTTGGAAAGGGGCTGTTCGAGGGGACCCAGTCTCACCTGAACTTCCTGCCGGAAAGCCACACGGACTTCATCATTGCCGTGCTCGCCGAGGAGCTGGGCTTCCTGGGGGTTCTGGGCTTGCTGACGCTCTACTTCCTGCTGCTCACCCGCGGCCTCTATATCGCCACCCAGGGCCGGGATACCTTCGCCCGCCTGTTGGCCGGCGGCCTCACGCTCACCTTCTTCACCTATCTCTTTGTTAACGTGGCCATGGTGTCCGGGCTGCTCCCCGTGGTGGGCGTGCCCCTGCCTTTGGTGAGCTACGGCGGCACCTCCGCTTTGACCCTGCTGGCAGGTTTTGGGGTGCTCATGGCGGTGGCGACCCAGCCCAAGCCCTTGGCGTCTTAAGGCCTTTGGAGTGTTGATGAATCGATGGCGATGCGCGTTGCTGGTCCTTGCGCTGGGCTGCGCGCCGGTGATGGCGGCGAAGGAAGCCCCGACAGGGTTTCCTCCCCAGGCGCTGGAAACCTTTCTGGAGACGGCCGCCCGGGAAACGGGCCTTCCCCGGCCCTGGCTTGCGGCGACCCTGCAGCAGGCCAACTTTCAGCCCGACATCATCGCGGCGATTTCCCGCCCCGCGGAGCGGACCCTTACCTGGGGGCTATACCGTGCGCTGTTTTTAAAGCCCGATCGCATTGAGGCGGGGCTGGCGTTCTATGCCGCGCACCGGGAAACGGTGGATGCGGTGGCCGAAGCTTACGGCGTGTCCTGGCCCTATGTGCTTGCGATCCTCGGTATCGAAACACGCTACGGAAAATTCTTCGGCCGCTGGCGGGTGCTCGATGCCCTCGCCACCCTCGGTTTGGCTTACCCTCCGCGGCAGGCGTTCTTTGCCGGCCAGCTGCGCGTCTTCCTTCAGCAGATGCACGCCGAGGGGCTGGATCCCACGGACCGCTACGGCTCCTACGCCGGAGCCATGGGCTACGGGCAGTTCATTCCCAGTAGCTACCGGGATTTTGCCGTGGATTTTGATGGCGATGGACGCCGGGACCTGTGGGCCGTGGCCGACGCCCTGGGCAGCGTTGCGAACTATCTGGCGGTGCATCGCTGGACCCCCGGCGCCGAAGCTGCGCGTCCCCTCCCGTCCGTTCCCGAGGCCGCCAAGGCCCTGCGGGCAACGGGGCTGGACCCCAGCACCACGGTGGGGGCCCTGAGGGCCTTGGGCGTGGAGGGCCTGGCCGGGCTTGAGGCGTCTACCCCCGTGGCGCTGCTGGAAATGGAGGGAGAAGGGGGGACGGAGTGGATCGCCGGGCTGCCGAATCTGTACGTGATCACCCGCTATAACCGCTCCTACCTCTATGCGCTTGCGGTGCATGACCTCGCCCAGGCCCTGTCCCAGGGCGCGCCGTGAAGCGCCGGCTCGCCTATCTTGTCTTCGCCATCGGGCTGGCGGCCTGTGCGGCGCCGGGCCTTCGACCGGAGCAGGACCGGGCCCCCCGTATCGTGCTTCCTGGCGCCCTGTCCCAGGAAACGCTGGAGCCCCGCTGGGAGCCCCGGGCGACGGTGGGTAACCACTCTCCCTATCGGGTATTTGGGGTGGAGTACCGCGTACTCCCCTCCGCGGAGCAGTTTGAAGAGCGGGGCATCGCCTCCTGGTATGGCCGCAAGTTTCATGGCCGCCCCACCTCGAGCGGCGAGCCCTATAACATGTTTGCCCTGACCGCGGCGCACAAGCATTTGCCCTTGCCCACCTACGTTCGCGTGACCCGGGAAGATACGGGCGCCTCCCTGGTCGTGCGGGTCAACGATCGGGGCCCCTTTCACGACGAGCGCATCATTGACCTTTCCTACGCCGCCGCGCGGCGCCTGGGCTTTCACGAGCAGGGCACGGCGCCAGTTCGCCTAGAGGCCCTGACCTTTCCTCCGCCTGGCCCGGAAGCCCCAGCGCCCCGGGAGCGGGAGCGGGAGCGAGCGGTAACGCGATTGTGGCTCCAGGCCGGGGCATTCCAGGATCGGGCTGCCGCGGCGGCGCTGGCGGCGGAACTCGGCCCCCTGCTCACCCTCGCTGCCAGCCCCGCGCCCCTCTCCATTCGCCAGGATCCGCCGCCCTTTCATCGCGTTCGCATCGGGCCCTTTGAGGATCTGCAGGCGGCAGAGCGGGTGCAGGCCCTTTTGATGTTCTCCGATGTGCCGGCGACGCCCCTCCTCATCGAAGAGTAGGGGGGCGGCCGTGCTAAACTTTGCCGAAAGCCAGAACAGAGGAGCGTTGCCGTGCTGCGTAAGCTGCTGGGCCTGAGCCTATTGCTGTTGATTCCTGCGTTGCAGGCCGCCCCGGCGCTTGTGCCCCGGCCCCCGGCGCTGGCGGCGGCGTCGTGGATTTTGATTGAGGCCTCCACGGGCACGGTGCTGGTAGAGCATGAGGCCGACACGGCCCTGCCGCCGGCGTCCCTCACCAAAATGATGACGGACTACGTCGTTGCCGCGGAGCTCGCGGCGGGGCGGGCCACCCTCGACGATCTCGTCCCCATCAGCGAAAAAGCTTGGCGCATGGACGGCTCTAAGATGTTCGTCCGCGTAGGGGATCAGGTGCGCCTTGAGGATCTTCTCCGGGGCGTGGTGATCCAGTCGGGCAACGATGCTTCCGTGGCCCTGGCGGAATACCTTGCCGGCGATGAAGCCGCTTTCTCTGACGTG
Source organism: Pseudomonadales bacterium (assembly GCA_038153445.1). Lineage (GTDB taxonomy): Bacteria > Pseudomonadota > Gammaproteobacteria > Pseudomonadales > Azotimanducaceae > Salivita. The sequence goes on along the minus strand of JAYOYG010000003.1, from coordinate 54,999 downwards.
ATGAATCGGCAGGCGGCGCTTCTGGGTATGAAGAACTCCCGATTCCGTAATGCGACCGGCATGCCCGCGGAGGATCACCTCTCCACGGCCCGCGATCTGTCGATCCTGGCCCGGCGCCTCATCGAAGATTTCCCCGACCACTACCGCTATTACTCGGAGAAAACCTTCACCTATGGGCAGGACTTCACCACCGGCGAGCCCATTACGCAGCGTAATCGAAACGAGCTGCTTTGGATCGACGACTCCGTAGACGGGATTAAAACGGGTTATACGGCGGCGGCGGGCTATTGCCTCGTGGCGTCTTCCGAGCGCGATGGCATGCGCCTCATTTCCGTGGTGCTGGGGACCAACAGCCCCGACGCGCGTACCCAGGAAACGCAGAAGCTGCTGCGCTACGGCTTCCGCTATTTTGAAAGCAAGCCCCTGCTCGCGGGCGGCGAAGCCATGGCCACGGCGCCGGTGTGGAAGGGCACTCGCGGGACCGTGGCCTACGGCCTAGCAGACGATGTCCGCCTTACCCTGCCCCGGGGCACCCATGAGGGTCTCGAAACCCGGGTCACCATGATCGCGCCCCTGACGGCGCCGCTGGCGGAGGGCGACGCGGTAGGCACGGTCGCCGTGCTCAATGGCGATGAGGTGATCTACGAGGCGCCCCTGCAGGCGTTGCACCCGGTGGAGGAAGCGGGGTGGTTCAAGCGGCTGCTGGACGCCCTGCGTCTGTGGTTTGCGGGCCTCTTTGGCTAACGCGGCTATGGATCAGGAGCCGCCGAAGATTGTTTTCCCTGCCCCGGCCTATCCCGTCAAGGTGGTGGGGGGCGCAGCGCCGGACTTCGAAGTCTTTGTGCTGGAGACCTTCCAGGCCCACGCTCCGGAGGTGAGCGAAGCGCAGCTTCGCTGCCGACCCTCAAGGAACGGCCGGTTCCTCGCCGTCACCGTGACCTTCACGGCGCAGAGTGAGGCACAGCTCGCGGCGATTTTCGAGGCGTTGAAGGCGAGCGGCCGTGTCGAGCTCGTCCTCTGAGCTCGCCGCCCTCTGGTGGGGGCGCCGAGCCTACGAGCCCATGTTTCGGGCCCAGCAGCGCTTTACCGAAGACCGGGGGCCAGACACCCCCGATGCTCTCTGGGCGCTAGAACACGACCCTGTCTATACCCAGGGGCAGGCTGGCCGAGCCGAGCACGTGTTGGCGCCTGGCACCATTCCCGTGGTGTCCACGGACCGGGGCGGGCAGGTGACCTACCATGGCCCGGGGCAGCTGGTGATTTACCTTCTCGTAGACTGTCGTCGCCGAGGCTTAGGCGTGCGAGCCCTTGTGGACGCTATCGAAGGTTCGCTGATTGACGCCCTGGCGGGCTGGGGCATTGAAGGCCACGCCCGTCGCGATGCCCCGGGGGTTTACGTGGGAGGGTCGAAGATTGCTTCCCTGGGGTTGCGGGTTCGCCGAGGCTGCAGCTACCACGGATTGGCGTTGAACGTGGCCATGGATTTGGCCCCCTTTGCGGGGATCAACCCCTGTGGCATGGCGGGCCTGGCGGTGACGCAAACCGCTGATCTGGGCGGGCCGGCGACGCCAGAAGCCGCGCTTCAGGGGGTGTTGCCGGCGCTGGCCTCGCGGCTTGGGGCGCCTTGCCCCCGCCTAGCCCCGGCCCCCGCAGGCGGGGCACTGGGCCCGGCGCTTTAGGGCAAAGCGACTGAGTTCCAGGCTTAGGCCTTCAAAGGATAGAACGGCGCCGAGGGCGCTGGGCCGGTGGCCCGTCAGCCACTTCACCGCCTCTAAGGCTTGTAGCACGCCCAAAAGGCCCACCACCGGGCCGAGCACCCCCGCTTCTGCGCAGGCATCGCCGTCCTGCTCGGGCAGTTCCGGCCAGAGGCATCGGTAGCAGGGGCTTTGGGCGTCCTGGGGATCGAACGCCATCAGCTGCCCCGCCGTGCGCAGGGCGGCGGCGCTGACCCAGCGCGTCCCCGTGGCCAGGCACACCCCATTCAGTTCGTCGCGAATGGCGAAGTGGTCCGTACAGTCGAGCACAAGGTCCGCCCGGGTGACGGCCTCCCTGAGTGCCGTCCCCGTGAGGCGGGGCAGGGCTTCTAGCGTAAGCGTGTGGTTTTGCGCGGCAAGGCGCGCTTTGGCCGCGACGCTTTTTTTCTTTCCAAGGTCCGCTTCGCTGTAGAGCACTTGCCGGGGCAAGTTGGAGAGGTCGATGGAGTCGTCGTCCGCCAGGAGCAGGGTGCCCACGCCGGCCCCCGCCAAATAAAGCGCGGCCGGCGCGCCTAGGCCCCCCAAGCCAATCATGAGCACCGTGCTCGCGCCGAGCCGCGCCTGGCCCTCCATATCGATGGCGGGAAGCAGGAGCTGGCGGCTGTAGCGCAGGAGCGCGGCGTCATCCATGGGCTTGCCTCGCGAAGGTGGCCCGGGGTCGTCCCCCCGTGTCTCGCTCAAGAGCCAGCGCATCATAGCCCGCGCGCTGGAGCCGCGCAGCGAGGGTCACGGCCTGGCGATGGCCGTGCTCGAGGCCGAGCCAGCCCCGAGGCCGAAGGCGGCTCCGGGCGCCCGTCAGCACGCGCTCCAGGGCGTCGAAGCCCTGATCCTTCGCAAAGAGCGCGAGCGCTGGCTCAAAGCGGGCCACGGACGGTGAGAGCTCCGGGTCCCCGGGGGCGATGTAGGGGGGATTCGCGAGAATCGCATCCATCGGAAACAGGCTGGACGGTAGCGCTTCATACCAGTTGCTCTCGAAGAAGGTGACCGCCAGGCCCAGGTGCCTGGCGTTTTCCTGCGCCACGGCTAGGGCGTCGGAGCTGATATCGCTTGCGAAGACCGTAAGCTCAGGCCGGGCGGCCTTAAGCGCGAGGGCCAGGGCTCCCGAGCCCGTGCCCAGATCAAGCACGCGAAGCGGTCCCGGGGGGAGGCGGCGAAGCAATCCGTCAAGCAGCACTTCCGTATCGGGCCGGGGCAGGAGCGTCGCCTCGGTGACGCGAAGGGTCAGCCCCGCAAAGTCCACCCTCCCAAGCAGCTGACCTAGGGGGGCGCCCGCGGCGAGCCGGGCAAGGCCTTCCCGGCAGGCGCTTAGGGCCTCGGGGGCGAGGGAGTCCCGGCCGTGGGCGAGAAGCCAGGTAGGGGAACGGTCGAGGCGCTGGGCCAGCAGGGCTCGCACCGCGCCGGGGTCGAGGCCGAGGGCCCGGCCCTCGGCGAGCAGGGCGTCGACGGTGTCCGTCATCCCTCGGCGGCGGCGAGTAGGTCCGCTTGGTGTTCTCGGAGCAGGGGGCTGATGACCTGGTCGAGGTCCCCCTCAAGAATGGCTTCGAGGGCGTAAAGCGTGAGGTCGATGCGGTGATCGGTCATGCGTCCCTGGGGGAAGTTGTAGGTACGGATGCGTTCCGAGCGATCCCCGGAGCCCACCAGATTCCGCCGCTGGTCGGAGCGGGCCTGCTGGGCGGCCTGCTTTTCCATGTCCGTGAGCCGGGCGGCGAGGAGACCCATGGCCCGGGCGCGGTTCTTATGTTGGGAACGCTCATCCTGGCATTCCACCACGATGCCCGTGGGCAAGTGCGTAATGCGAATGGCGGAATCGGTTTTGTTAACGTGCTGGCCCCCGGCGCCCGATGCCCGAAAGGTATCGATGCGGAGATCTTCTTTGTTCAGCTCGACCTCGGCGGTCTCCTCCGGTTCCGGGAGTACGGCCACGGTGCAGGCAGAGGTGTGAATGCGCCCCTGGGATTCGGTGGCGGGCACCCGCTGCACACGATGGGCGCCCGACTCGAATTTCAGCTTGCCGTAGACGCCATCGCCGCCGGCCAGGCGTACCACCACTTCCCGGTATCCGCCGAGCTCCGCCTGCCGCTCCGAGAGGATCTCCGACTGCCAGCGCTGCTGCTCCGCGTAGCGCAGGTACATGCGTAGGAGATCGCCAGCGAAGAGGGCCGCTTCATCGCCACCGGTGCCGGCGCGAATTTCGAGAAAGACATTGGCGCCATCTTCCGGATCCCGGGGCATGAGCAGCTGTTCGAGGGCTTCCTCGAGGCGGTCCCGTTCGGCCTCCGCTTCCCCGAGGGATTCCTTGGCCAGGGCCCTGAGCTCCGGGTCATCGTCACTGAGCAGCTCTCGGGCACCGGCGACCTCGTCCTCGGCGGCGCTCCAATGTTTGAAGGCGATGATGATGGGGTCGAGCTCGGCGTATTCCTTGGAGAAGCGTGCGTAGCTGCCGGCATCCTGGCTGGTTTCCGGATCGGCCATGAGGGCGGCCAGCTCCTCATGGCGATCCTTCGCCTCTTCTAGCCGAGCTAAAAGGCTGCTTCTCATGGGGTGTGATTCCTTGCGGTGCGCCCCGGGGGCGCAGACCTATTCGTCGTGATAGCCGGCGTCGAGGCCCAGGAGGCGGCGGCCGTGGGCCACTACCTCGTGGCGCCCGGCAGCGCTCGCTTCCCGCAGCCGCGCCGTGGGCAGGTGGGTCAGCTTATTGGTGAGGGATCGGCTGAAGCGCTGGAGCACCGCCTCCGGGGCTTCTCCGGCGCGTAGCCGCTTCAGGGCACGCTCCAGCTCCTCTTCGGCCTGCGCTTCCGCCAGGGACCGATAGGCGCGCACCGTTTCCGAGGCCGCCCGCGCCCGAACATCGCGAAGATAGGCGCTGACCCCCTGCTCAATAATCTGTTCCGCATCCTGCGCCGCGTGCTCTCGCGCCCGGCGGTTCTCGGCGATGATATCTGCGAGATCGTCGACGGTGTAGAGGAAGACGTCGTCGAGCTCCCCCACCTGCGGCTCGATGTCCCGGGGTACGGCGATATCCACCATGAACATGGGACGGCGTCGCCGCGCCTTCAGAGCGCTTTCCACCATGCCCTTGCCCAAGATGGGCAGGTCTGCAGCGGTGGAAGCGATGAGAATATCGGCCTGGGGAAGAGCGGCGCTGACATCGGACAGGAGAATGGCTTCGGCGCCGAAGCGCTCCGCTAGGCTCCGCGCCCGCGCGTAGGTACGGTTCGCGATGGTCATGCGATGGACGCCGGCCTGCCGCAGATGCTCCGCGACCAGCTCGATGGTATCGCCCGCGCCGAGTAAAAGTGCGCGCGCATCGCCCAGCTTGGTGAAGATGGATTGGGCGAGGCTAACGGCGGCATAGGCCACGGAAACGGGGTGACGCCCGATGTCCGTATCCGTGCGCACGCGCTTGGCGGTGCTTAAGGTGTGCTGGGAGAGGCGGTCGAGCTCCGGGCCCAGGGTTCCCGTGTCCCGCGCAATATCCCAGGCATCCTTTACCTGCCCGAGAATTTGCGGCTCCCCGAGGACCATGGAATCGAGCCCTGCGGCTACGCGCATGGTGTGGCGCACCGCGGCTTGGTCGTGGTGTAAATAGGCCGACTGGGAAAGGCGGGCGCGATCCATGTGATGATAGCTGCTCACCCAGTCCAGGATGGCGCCGGGATCGGTGTTGGGCGCCCAGCAGTAAAGTTCGGTACGGTTACAGGTAGAGAGTATGGCCACTTCTTTGAGGCGCAGGGATTCCCGCAGCGCCCGAAGGGCATCGGGGAGCTGATGGGTCGGAAAGGCCACGCGCTCGCGCAGTTCGATCGGCGCCGTGACATGATTAAATCCGAGAGCCAGCACACTCATAACTAACGTCTAGGTAAACACCCACCCCCGTGACTGAAACCGCCCTTCTCCCATCCCCCCTTTGGAGCGACGCTTGGACGGCCGGGTGTCAGGATAGCTTGACACCTTCTAAGGCGCCCATTGTGGCGGAAAATCCCGCCCCTGTCCTCCCCCGGGTGGGGCGCTCCTTTTGGGCGCTTGGGGGGGTGCTGCTGGCACTTTTTTTAGGCGGCTGCGCAGGGGCGCCTAAGCCTCTTTCGCCCCTCCCCGGGGAAGCGCCGGCCATGGATTTTCTGAGCGCCGAGGGGGCTTCCGGGCCCGTGCCGGCTGGTCCTCCTCGGGCCATGCCGCCGGCGCTCATGCTCGCCCTCATGGCGGCGGAGCGGCAGCTTCTCAGCGGAGATTTGGACGGCGC
>JAYOYG010000003.1:46185-48905 GCA_038153445.1 Pseudomonadales bacterium | reverse complement strand
TGCTCGCCCTCATGGCGGCGGAGCGGCAGCTTCTCAGCGGAGATTTGGACGGCGCTCTGGCGGCCTACCGGGTGATTCTGGAGGCTGAGGGGAGCGCCTCGGACAGCGCTCTGCTCCAGCGCGTGCTGACCCTAGCGGGCTACGGGGAAGATCCCGCCCTGGAGCTGACCCTCGCCCGGGCGCGCTTGGCCCAGAAAGCGGACCGTTCAGGGCGCCTGGCCCTAGCCCGAGCCCTTGGGCGAGCGGGCAACTATGGCGAAGCGGTGCAAGCCCTCGCGCCCCTGGCCGCCGCCGCGGGCCCCGAGATCTTTGATCGCTTCGTCGATGGCGTGTTGGCCGGGGACGAACCGCCGGCGGCGCGGCGCTTCATGGCGCAGAGTCTGGCTCGGGAGGCCTTTCGCGAGGGCACGGCGCTTCCCCTGGCTCGAGCCCAGGCCCATGCCGGGGCCCGGCTCATGGTGGCCCTGCAGCTCTATGAAGACGCACTCATCCTCATGGCCGACGCAGGCCTTTCCATGATGGATAGCCCCCAGGCCGTGAGCTGGCGCGCGGAAGCCCTCGAGGGCACGGGGCAGCACGAGGCTGCGCTGGCTCAGCTGGAGGCGGGGCTTGCAATCTTCCCCGACGCCGGGGGGCTGCGCTTTGCCCGAGCTCGGCTTCAGGTACGGCTCAATCATCTTGACGAGGCGCGGGATGATTTCCTCGCGCTACTGCAGCGCAGTGGCGAGAACGCCGATCTGCTCCTGGCACTGGCGCTGATTCACCTCGATCAGAACCGCTTGGAGGAGGCCGGGACCTATCTAGACCGGCTGGAAGCCCTCGGCGGGCATCCGGCGCCGGTCGCCTTTCACCGCGGGGAAATCGCTGCTCGGCAGGGGGCTCTGGCGGCGGCGCTGGCCCACTGGGAGACCGTGCCCCTGGGCCGGGAATACGGACGCATGCTGCGCCGGGCCGCCTACTGGCTTGGGGCCAACGACGACCGGGGCGCGCTCCTGCGTTTCGCCGATGGGCAGTTTGCACGCTATCCCGACGCCCGGGAGCGCACGGCCCTCGCCCTCTCGGACGCCTTGCTCGCAGAAGACCAGGGGGCGGAGGCTGCTCGAGGCGTGTTGTCCCTGGCGCTCCAGATCAAACCCACGCCGTCGCTCCATTATCGACGGGGCCTCCTGGCTCATCAGGCAGGGGATTTTGCCGCTGCGGAGGCGGACCTTCGGGCCGTGCTTGCCCTGGCCCCGGTGCACGCCCAGGCGCTCAATGCGCTGGGATTTTTCCTGGCGGAGCGGGGGGAGCGTCTTGAGGAAGCGCAGCGCTTGGTGGAGCGGGCCCTGGAGCTGGCGCCGGGGACCCCGGCTTTCCTGGATTCCCTGGGCTGGGTGGCTTTTCAGCGCGGCGCTTACGAGGCGGCTCTGCCGCCCCTTCGGGAGGCCTTCGAGCGCCGGGGTGACGGGGAAATCGCAGCGCATCTCGGGGAGACCTACTGGCGCCTGGGTCGTCGAAACCGGGCGCGCCAGGCCTGGCTTGGGGGTTTGGAGAAGGACCCGGAGGATCCCGTGCTGGTAGAAACGGTGCGACGCCTACTGGGGGATCGGGCCCTGACGGTCATGCGTCGCCAACTCAGCCGTGGCCTGGGGGGCGTGTAGATGGTCCGTTACCGGTGGGGCCTTTTGGGGATTCTCTGGCTGGCGGGGTGCCAAAGCGCGCCCGTAGCGACGGGCCTATCCCCCGCGCAATTCTTCCTCGAAGCCCGGGTTTCCCTGCGCAGCGAGGACGCGTCCGGGCGGGGGCAGCTCTCTTGGGTTCAGCAGGGCGAGACCTATCGCGTGACGGCCTTCGGGCCCTTTGGGGCGGGGCTGGTGGTGCTGGAGGGGACGGGGCAGAGCGCGACCCTGCTGCAGAATGGCCAGGTGCAGGTTGTGGCGCCCGATGCTCTCCTGGCGAGCTGGATGGCCCTGCCGCCCCCCTTCAGCGCGCTGCCCCACTGGTTCTTTGGCCGGCCCTCGCCAGGGCATGGCGCGGTGCAGGCCCGGGGCGAGGGACGCTTTGAGCAGGCGGGGTGGGCCGTACGCTTTCGCCAGGACAGCGCTGGGCGGCCGGAGCAGGTGATCCTGACCCAGGGCACCACCTCCTTCACCCTGGCGCCCTACCGCTGGGAACGCACGCCATGACTGAAGCCCTGACCCTTTATCCCTGCGCGAAGGTGAATTTGTTTTTGCATATCACCGGGCAGCGAAGCGACGGCTATCACACGTTGCAGACGGTGTTTCAGCTGATTGACCTGTGCGACGAGCTCACCCTGAGCCCCAGCGGGACCCTGGGCTTTTCCCCGGACAGCGATCAGCCTGGGGGTGGGGACGACCTTTGCCTCCGCGCAGCGCGGGCGCTGCAGGATCATTTTGGGGTTCGCGATGGCGCGACCCTCACACTGAAGAAACGCATCCCCGAAGGCGGCGGGCTTGGCGGCGGCTCGAGCGATGCCGCGGCTACGCTCCTGGGCCTGAACCGGCTGTGGGGTCTAGGGGCGTCCCGGGCCGTGCTCGCGGAGCTGGGCGCGCGGCTGGGCGCCGATGTCCCCGTCTTTGTGCACGGGCAGACGGCCTGGGCCGAGGGGGTGGGGGAGCGTCTCACCCCCCTGGGTACGGGGGAGCGCCATCTTGTGGTGCTCCACCCCGGCGTTTCCGTGCCGACAAAGGAAATCTTTTCCGCGCCGGAATTGACACGGG
>JAYOYG010000003.1:26279-46085 GCA_038153445.1 Pseudomonadales bacterium | reverse complement strand
CCCGGCGTTTCCGTGCCGACAAAGGAAATCTTTTCCGCGCCGGAATTGACACGGGATACCCCCCTCAGCAGAATACCCGCCTTTTTCGACGGCGGTGGTCATAATGACTGCCTGCCGGCGGTGCTGGCCCGGTACCCCGAAGTGGGACGGGCACAGGCCTGGCTCTCGGCTTTCGGGCCGGCGCAGCTGACGGGAACGGGCGCATGTCTCTTCGCGCGCCTCCCGTCGCGGAGGGCCGCTGAAGCCTGCGCAGCAGCAGTACCCAAGCCCTGGCGGGGCTGGGCCGTGCGGGCGCTGGCGGAAAGCCCGGAGCGGGCGGAAGGTAAGAGCACCGAAGCTTAGGGCTTCGAAACGCGTTTTATTGGGGTGTCGCCAAGTTGGTAAGGCACCGGATTTTGATTCCGGCATTCGCAGGTTCGAGTCCTGCCACCCCAGCCATATCTCGGCGCCTTCGGCGCGAGTTGAGGGGTCGCCCGTGTCTAAGCTGAAATTGTTCACGGGTAACGCCAACCCTCAGCTGTCCCAGCGTATTGCGGATCGTCTTGGCTACAGCCTGGGTCGCGCGCGCGTGGGACGTTTTAGTGATGGCGAAGTGGATGTGGAGATTCAGGAGAACGTCCGAGGTCAGGACGTCTTTATCCTTCAGTCCACCTGCGCACCCACGAGTGATGCCATCCTCGAATTACTCATCATGGCGGATGCGCTGAAGCGAGCGTCCGCGGGCCGGATTACGGCGGTGATGCCGTACTTTGGCTACGCCCGCCAGGATCGCAGGCCTCGCTCTGTCCGGGTGGCGATTAGCGCCAAGGTGGTGGCGGATATGATCGCTACGGCGGGGGTGAATCGGGTGTTGACGGTGGATCTGCATGCGGACCAGATCCAGGGCTTCTTCAACATCACCGTGGATAACGTGTACGCCTCGCCGGTGCTGGTGGAGCATGCCCTGGCGGCGGGTTACGAAGATCCGGTGGTGGTCTCCCCCGATATTGGCGGGGTGGTGCGGGCTCGAGCCATCGCCAAGCAGCTCAATGATGCGGACCTCGCCATCATCGACAAGCGGCGTCCCCGGGCCAACGAGGCCCAGGTGATGAATATCATCGGCGACGTGGCAGGGCGGAGCTGCATATTGGTCGACGATATCGTCGATACCGCGGGAACGCTGTGTAAGGCGGCAGAAGCCTTGAAGGCCATGGGTGCGAAGTCCGTCGTGAGCTATTGCACGCACCCCGTGCTGTCCGGTGGGGCCGTGGCGCGCATCGAAGCCTCCGTGCTCGATCGGCTGGTGGTCACGGACACCATCCCCCTGAGTCCGGAAGGGGAAGGCAGCGAAAAGATTGTGCAGCTCTCCTTGGATGAGCTGCTGGCGGAGTCCATCCGCCGCGTAAGCAACGAAGAGTCCATTAGCGAGCTCTTCGGCTAGGCGCTAGTTGCGCCGCATGGTGCCCAAGGCCCAATTCCGGGCGGGCAAGGGGAGTGCCCTCGGTGGTCGCGCCGGGGCGATAACGCTCCCCAGTAAGAGAGGTGTTGTCATGACCGACCAATTGGTTTTGAACGCCGAGCCACGGGAAGATGTGGGGAAGGGTGCGAGCCGCCGCCTGCGTCGTCTAGAAAAGCGTGTGCCCGGTATTATCTACGGGGGGGAAGCTGCCCCCCAATCCGTGTCCCTTGAGGCGCGGGAGCTGGCCAAGGCCGAAGGCGTGGAAGCCTTCTACTCCCAGGTGCTTGAGCTCAACCTCAGCGGCAAGAAGATTGCCGCGGTGGTGAAGGACCTGCAACGCCATCCGGCGCGCGGCGACATCATGCACATCGATTTTCTGCGCGTGAACGCCAATCAGCCCCTCACCGTGAACCTCTCGCTCCACCTCGTGGGGGAAGAGGACTGCGTGGGCGTGAAGGCCGGTGGTCGCCTGAGCCAGAATATGAACGAAGTGACCGTGACGGCCCTGCCCGCGGCCCTTCCGGAGTATCTGGAAATTGACGTGTCTGCCCTCGAGGCGGGTTCGTCCCTGCACCTGACGGATATTGTCCTGCCGGAAGGGGTAACGATCCCCGCTCTGGCCCAGGGCAGTGACCACGACCAAGCCATCGTGTCCGTGGTTGCGGCGCGCGGTGGTGCAGCGGCTGAGGCTGCCGACGACGGTGAGGCTGCGCCCGCCGAAGACGGCGGCGAAGAAGGCTAAGGCCGAAGGGCCAGGGCCCCTTGGGGCTCTGGCCGCTTGCATGATGAGGGCCCAGGGCCATGAGCACAGCCATTCGCCTGCTGGTGGGCCTGGGGAACCCCGGCGCTGAGTATGAACAGACCCGCCATAACGCGGGTGCGGATTGCGTCTCCTTCCTTGCCGACGCCCTTGGCGTCTCCCTAAAGGCAGAGAAAAAATTCTTCGGCCGCCTTGGCCGCGCCTCCCTTGGAGGGGAAGATCTCCGCTTCCTGATTCCCGAGACCTTCTACAATGCGACGGGCCGCGCCGTGTTGGCGGTGGCGCAGTTCTATCGCATTCCCCTGGAGAACATTGCCCTGCTCCACGACGAGCTCGACCTGCCCCTGGGGGTAGCCAAGCTCAAGTTCGGCGGCGGGCACGGGGGCAATAACGGGCTTCGGGATACCATCAACGCCTTCGGAGGCCAGAACGGCTTTGCGCGTCTGCGCCTGGGCGTGGGTCACCCGGGGCATAAGGATCGCGTGACGGGCTATCTGCTCTCCCGGCCCCCGGCCGGGGAGCGGGATGTGCTGACCACCGTATTTGAAGAGGTTCGGGCCGTGTTACCCACCCTGGTTGCGGGGCACTGGGAGCGGGCGGCCACGGCGCTACACTCGGCCACCCGGCCGGGCACCCTTTCGGAAGGAAAATAAGACCATGGGATTTAAGTGCGGCATCGTGGGGCTGCCCAACGTGGGCAAATCAACGCTATTTAATGCGCTGACGAAGGCCGGCATCGACGCGGAGAACTTCCCCTTTTGCACCATCGAGCCCAATACGGGGGTGGTTCCCGTCCCCGATCCGCGCATGGACGCCCTCACGAAGATCGTGAAGCCCCAGCGCGTGGTGCCCACCACCATGGAGTTCGTGGATATCGCCGGACTGGTGGCCGGAGCGTCGAAGGGCGAGGGCCTGGGGAATCAGTTCCTGGGCAATATCAGGGAAACGGACGCCATCGCCCACGTGGTGCGCTGCTTCGACGATGAGAACGTGATCCACGTTGATGGGCGCGTGGACCCCCTTGCCGATATGGACGTGATCAACACGGAGCTGCTCCTCGCCGATCTCGATACCGTGGAGAAGGCCCTCGCGCGCGTATCCCGAGCGGCAAAGGTTGGGGACAAGGATGCCAAGGCCGAAGCGGATTTCCTGGAAAAAATTCAGGGGGCGCTGGAAGCCGGGACCCCCGCCCGGGTGGTGCTCGCTGAGGCCGACGATGCCCTCCGGGCCCGGCTCCGGCTCCTGTTCTTACTGACCGCGAAGCCGGTAATGATTCTGGCGAACGTGGACGAGGACGGGCTGTCGAGCGGCTCTCCGGCCCTGGCGGCCGTGGAAGCCCGGGCCGCAGAGGAAGGGGCCGTGGTCGTCCCCTTCTGCGCCAAGCTGGAAGCGGAGCTCGCGGAGCTGGACGACGAGGATGCGGAAGCCTTCCTGGCCGACCTGGGGCTTGAGGAGTCGGGGCTCAATCGCGTGATCCGCGGCGGCTATGGGCTGTTGGATTTGCTCACCTTCTTCACCGCGGGGGAGAAGGAAGTGCGGGCCTGGACCGTGCGCAAGCCGGCCACGGCGCCGGAGGCGGCGGGGCGCATCCACACCGATTTTCAGCGCGGATTTATTCGCGCCGAGGTCATTGGCTTTGAGGACTTTGTCGCCCACGGCGGGGAGCAGGGGGCGAAGGACGCCGGTAAGTGGCGCCTGGAGGGCAAGGATTACCCGGTGAAGGACGGCGATGTGATCCATTTCCGCTTCAACGTCTGAGCCCGTCCCTTGACACAATGCGGGGGCGGGTTGAGAATCCGCGTCCCTTCTTGGCTACGTAGCTCAGCTGGTTAGAGCACGGCACTCATAATGCCGGGGTCCCCTGTTCGATCCAGGGCGTAGCCACCATCTTCCTAAGACGATTCGGGATAGCGGCGAAGCCCCAGGGGTTCGCCGGCGTCTTCGTTATCTAGCGCGTAGCATCCCGTACCCCGTGGACCGGCCCAGCCGCCTTCCCGTGCCTCATCCAGCACAAGGCGCCATGAACCTTCCCGAGGCCATTGGGTCAGGGGTGTGCCATGGAGCGGCAGGGCCTGGGTGCTGAGCACCGCCGGTGCACTTTGAAGCAAGGACACCGCGGCCCCGGCAGCGGCGTCGTCGGCCCAGGTCGTGAGCAGGGTCCACTGAGCAGAACCCTCGTAGGCAGCGAGGAGGGCCCCCCCTAGGGGCTTGGCCCGCCCTTGCCCTTCACCGTTCCACCAGGCCAGCCAGTGCTCAAAGCGCTCTCCAGCGGCGACGCGATGTTGGGAAAACAGCAAAACAGCCATGGCGAGGGCTCCCCTTCCGTGAGGGCTTACCCTGGCCCCTTGTTTCGGCCCGCGCAAGGCCCGGGACTCTTTAGGCGCGCCCCCCCTTGGGGTAGGCTTGCGTCCACTTTTTGGGCGGGAGAACGAGTGCCATGACCATCATTCGCCAGGACGACCTCATTGCCAGCGTCGCCGATGCGCTTCAGTACATCTCCTATTACCACCCCCTGGATTTCATCCAGGCCGTGCATGCGGCCTATGAGCACGAGGTCTCCCCTGCGGCAAAGGACGCCATGGCGCAGATCCTTGTGAACTCCCGCATGTGCGCTGAGGGGCACCGGCCCATCTGCCAGGACACGGGCATTGTCACGGTCTTCGTGAAGGTGGGCATGAACGTGCGTTGGGAAGGGGATTTAAGCCTCGAGGACATGATCAACGAAGGGGTGCGCCAGGCCTACCTCCATCCGGACAACGTACTGCGGGCCTCCGTGCTGACCGATCCGGCAGGGGCGCGGCAGAACACGAAGGACAACACCCCGGCGGTGATTCACGTGTCGCTTGTCCCCGGGGATACGGTGGACGTGGCCGTGGCCGCTAAGGGTGGCGGTTCGGAGAACAAGAGCAAGCTCGCCATGCTGAACCCCTCCGATTCCATCGTGGATTGGGTGGTGAAAACCGTGCCCACCATGGGGGCCGGCTGGTGCCCGCCGGGCATGCTGGGCATCGGCATCGGCGGCACCGCAGAAAAGGCGGCGGTGATGGCCAAGGAAGCCCTCATGGGCTCCATTGATATCCATGAGCTCCGGGCTCGCGGTCCCTCCAATCGAGTGGAAGAACTGCGCCTTGAAATCATGGATGCGGTGAACGCCCTGGGCATCGGTGCGCAGGGCCTGGGCGGGCTCACCACGGTCCTCGACGTGAAGATTTTGGATTACCCCACCCACGCGGCCTCCCTGCCCGTGGCCATGATTCCGAACTGCGCGGCCACGCGCCACGCGCACTTTGTGCTTGATGGGTCGGGCCCGGCCCTGCAAACGCCCCCGGATCTCAGCGCCTGGCCGGAGATCAGCTGGAGCGCTGGGGAAGCTGCGCGACGGGTGAATTTGGATACGGTGACGAAGGAAGAGGTGGCCAGCTGGCAGCCTGGGGAAACCATTCTGCTTTCGGGCCGCATGCTGACGGGCCGGGACGCGGCCCATAAGCGCATGCAGAGCCTCATTGAAAGCGGGGAGGGGCTTCCCGAGGGCGTCGATCTGGCGGGCCGGTTCATCTACTACGTCGGCCCCGTGGATCCGGTGCGCGATGAGGTGGTCGGCCCTGCAGGCCCCACCACCTCTACCCGCATGGATAAGTTCACGGACTTCATCCTGGAAAAAACCGGGCTCCTGGGCATGATCGGTAAGGCGGAGCGGGGCCCGGTGGCCGTGGAGGCCATTAAGAAGCACGGTGCCGTCTACCTCATGGCCGTGGGCGGGGCTGCCTATCTGGTCTCCAAGGCCATCACCGATGCTCGGGTTGTGGCCTTCCCGGAGCTGGGCATGGAAGCGATCTACGAGTTTGAGGTGCGGGATATGCCCGTGACTGTGGCCGTGGATTCGAAGGGCGTTTCCGTCCACGAAACGGGACCGAAGCTCTGGAAGGAAAAGATCCAGGCCGAGGCCATCAAGCTTATCGGCTAGGCCCTAGAGCTCGGCGCCGGCCTCCCGGCGCCAGCGCCGCGTCAAAAAGGAAAAGCCCCAGTGCCGAAAGGGATTGGGGGGGAGCCAGGGGGGCTCGCCGAAGAGCCCCTTGACGTCTACCGTGAGGGATCCCAGCGCTTCATCTACCAAAAGGCGCCCAAAGAGGCTGCCCTTCACGACCCCGCCCCCGTTGCACCCCGCCGCCGCATAGAGGCCGTCTTCCACGCCGCCGAAGAAGGTGGTGCCGTTATAGGTAATGCCCGTCGCTCCGCCCCAGTGCTGGGTGATTTGGGTCGCGCCTTCCGCCGCGAGGGCCGGGAAGCGCCGGTCCAGGGCATCTTGGAGCCCCGCCTGAAAGGCCTGGGGGCTCGGCGGCAGGCGATCGTCGTAAAAGCTACGCACCAGCAGGCGCTGGTCCGCCGTGAGCCGGAGGGTCGTGCCTAGGCGATGGGCGGGCAGGAGGCCCCAGCTTTGGTCCGCGCCGAGCAGGCCTCGAGCCTCGGGCGTCAGCGGAGCCGTCAGTCCGGCGAAGGTAAAGATGGGCGTGACAGCGCCCACGCCCCGGCCGAGGGGGCCCCCGGCGAGGCGCGCTGCGTAGCCGTTGTTTGCGAGGAGCACCGTAGGGGCGCGGACTTCCCCCTCGGGGGTGCGGAGGCTCCAGCCTCCCGCGCCCTTCTTCAGGGCGAGCACGGGGGTGTTTTCGAAAAGCTTCACGGAGGGCGGCAAGGCGTCTGCCAAGCCGCGAATCAGCGCCGCGGGCTGCACGAGGTAGCAGTCTGGGGAGTAGAGGCCGCCTTGGTAATAGGCCGTGCCGAGGCGCGCCGTGAGGTCTGCACCGGTGAGCCGTTCGTAGGGCAGCTGGGCCGCTTTCAGAAAGGCTTCGTAGGCGGCGAGGCTGACGAGCCCTCGGGCCGTCGCCGCGGCGCGGTAGGTTCCCCGGTGTTCGAGATTGCAGGGAATCTGGTATTCGGCGACGAGGGCCGCGAGCTCGCCCATGGTGTCTCGGCAGAGGGCATTCATCGCGTTCATGCGGGCCACGGCCTGGGCGTCGGCGTCATCGGCGAGGGCAATCTCAAGCATGAAGCCGGAGTTCCGCCCCGGGCTGCCTTCGCCGACCGTCGCCGCGTCGAGGACCATCACCGCATCGTCGGGGCGCAAGGTGGCCCAGCGCCGGGCCGCGGCGAGCCCCGTATAGCCTGCGCCTACGATGACCACGGCGGCCTGGTGCGCCCCCGCCAGCGGGGCGGTCGCCGGCCGCGGTGGCAGCAGGGCATTCCAGCCGCAGAGATCGGGATAGCGAGGGTAGGTGTCCATGGCGTCCTGCAGCACGGCGAGGTGGTTTATAGTGTCGCCCCTTTTTTTCGCCGGAGCGAGCCCTTGACCCCGCAGCGAGCCCGACGCATTCGGTCCGTCCTTGATCGGCGCCAGCCCGATCTTCGCGTGCTGACCGACTCGGTCCACAAGGGCCACAATCTTTCCGCCATCGTGCGTTCCGCCGATGCCTTTGGGGTGCTGGATATGGACGTGGTGGTGGGGGACGGGGATTACCGGGCCTACCGATCCACGGCCAAAGGCAGCCAGCGCTGGGTGTGCCTGCATCGCCACCCTTCCGTGGAGGCGGCCCTGGCGCCGCAAAAGGCCGCGGGGTATCAGGTCGTGGTGGCCCACCTCGATGAGCGGTCCGTGGATTTTCGCGAGGTAGATTACACCCGCCCCACGGTGCTCCTCATGGGGGCCGAGAAGCAGGGCCCGGGGGCGGCGGCGCTGGCGGCGGCGGATGTGACCGTCACCATTCCCATGGTGGGGATGGTGGAATCTTTCAATGTGTCCGTAGCGGCGGCCCTGCTCCTTTCCGAGGCCTATCGGCAGCGGGAGGCCGCGGGATACTTTGCGACGCCGCGCCTGGAGGCGGCCCGCTATGAACAGCTCTTCTTTGAGTGGGGAGAGCCGAAGCTTGCGGCCTTTTGCCAACGCCGCAACCTTCCCTATCCGGCGCTGAATCCGGAGGATGGATCGCTTCTTGACCCCGGCTGGTTTGCCCGAATGCAGGCGCTGGAAAGGGACGGCGCTGCTATCATGGATGAAGATTCGTAAGGAGTCGGTGGCCATGGGACGTGGTGTGGATGGCCCCGCTGTTCCTAGCGGGAGCAAGTACGAAACGGAGAGCGGTCGCCGGGCCGTTAAGAACGGCCAGCGCCCCCGGGGCGATGCGCCCCCGGCGGAGCGAAAGCCCCCCTGGCTTCGCCTAAAACTTGAACACAGTCCGCGCTACGGCGCCGTGAAGGCCCTGGTGAAGCACCACGGGCTTGCGACCGTATGCGAGGAATCCCACTGCCCGAACATGAGCGAATGCTGGAGCCACGGCACGGCGACGCTCATGCTCATGGGCTCGGTCTGTACCCGGGCCTGCCGCTTTTGCGCCGTGGATACGGGGAATCCGGGCGGCTTCCTTGATGCCGGGGAGCCGCAGCGCGTTGCTGAGACCGTGGAAACCATGGGGCTGCGTTATGTGGTGCTGACCTCCGTGGACCGGGACGACCTCCCGGACGGCGGCGCTGCCCACTATGCGGCCACCATTGCCGCCATCAAGGCCCGCACCCCCGAGGTGGTGGTGGAGGCGCTCACGCCAGATTTTTCCGGAAGCGAGGCTGCGGTGCGCCGCCTTGTGGAGAGCGGCGTCGACGTGTTTGCCCAGAACCTTGAGACCGTGGAACGCTTGACCCATCCCGTGCGCGACCCCCGGGCGGGCTATGGCCTCACCCTGAATGTGCTGCGCACCGCGAAGGCCCTGGCCCCGGCGGTGCTGACCAAATCAAGTCTTATGCTGGGCCTCGGGGAGACGGAGGACGAGCTCTTCCAGGCCATGGACGATCTGCGGGACGCCGGCGTGAGCCTGCTTACCCTCGGCCAGTATCTTCGCCCCACGCTGCACCACTTGCCGGTGGTGCGCTGGGTGCCACCGGAGGATTTTGAGCGCTACCGCGAAGCGGGCCTGGCCCGGGGCTTCCTGGAAGTGGCGTCGGGCCCCCTGGTTCGCTCCAGCTATCGCGCCGATCGGGTCTTTGCCCAAAGCGGCGGGGCTCTGCCGACCCTGGTCACACCGCCGGGGGCGGAAGGGCTCATTCCCCTACGTACTCTCAACAGCGATTCCTAGGAGAACAACCATGGCAAGAGTGGTGATTACGGGCGCAAACCGGGGCATTGGCCTTGCCCTGGCAACGGCCTACGCGGCCCGGGGCGATGAGGTGATCGCCACCAGCCGGACCCCGAGCGATGCCCTCGCCGCGCTGTCCGGGGTCACTCAGTACGCCCTGGAGGTGAGCGATGGCGCCAGCGTCGAAGCCTTTGTGAGTCAGGTGCCTGGCCCCGTGGATGTGCTCATCAACAACGCCGGTATTAGTGGCCCCGCCCGTCCCCAGCAAACCCTTGCGGAGATGGACTACGACGGCTGGGCCGAGGCCTTCGCCGTGAACAGCATGGGGCCTCTCCGGGTGCTTCAAGGGCTGCGGGCGCAGCTCGCCGCGGCGCCCCTGGGGAAGGCCGTGACCATCACGAGTCAGCTCGGCGCCCTCAGCCTGGATTGGCCCATGTCCTATGCCTACTGCGCCTCAAAAGCGGCGGTCAACAAGGTCATGCGCCTCGCTGCCCTTGATCTGAAGGACGAAGGCACGGCAGTGCTGTTGCTGCATCCCGGTTGGGTGCGTACGGATATGGGGGGGTCGGAGGCGGCGCTATCGGTTGAGGAAAGCGCCTCAGGGATCATGGCGGCCATCGACGGCCTCACCCTCGAGACCACCGGCGCCTTTCTGAACTGGGATGGCCGCCCTCACGAGTGGTGAGGGCCTGCCTTCGCCGAGGTCCGCTGGGGCGCGCCTAGCGCCCTAGCGTGCTCTGGGTGCTGGCGAGGGCCGCATCCGGGGCCGTCAGCCACCGATTGAGCGTGAGCATATCCCCTGGGGTCAGCGTGCCCGTCTGCCGCTTCAGGGCGATCACGTCTTGCACGAAATCGATAATTGAATTGGCGTGATCCCGAATCGCTGAGTACACGGCGCGCTGGGCAATGAGCACGTCCACCACGTTCCGCGTGCCGACCTCGTAGCCCGTCTGCGCCGCATCAAGCGCCGCCTGGGTGGATTTGATGGCCTGGGCCCGGGCTCGGGTGCGGGCGACGTCCCGCTTTACGTTGATGTAGAAAGCCCGCGTTTGCTGTCGCACCTGGCGCCGGGTGGTTTCCAGATTCATGGCCTGGGCATCGAACCGCGCGTAGGCCTCCCGGCGCTGGGCGCTGATGCGGCCGCCGGCGAAGAGGGGCATGGTGACATTTAGCGCGATGGAGTTTTGGTCCGTCTCCCGGGGGACCAGCACGGCGCTGTCGTCCACCACGTTGTACTGGTCCGTTTCCGCGTCATTCACCGTGCGTTGCAGCGCAAGGCTGACCCGCGGCAGGTGAGCCGAGGCCGCGGCCCGGGCGCCGGCGAGGGCCGCGTCCTTGCCGAGTTCGGCGACCTGAAGATCCACGTTGTACTGGTGGGCGAAGTCGAGCCAGGCCTCCACCCCTTCCGGCGTCGGGTCGACCACGGGGAAGCTGTCCTTCAGGGGCCAGAGTGCCGCATGGGGTTGCCCCGTGAGCACGGAGAGGGCCTCGAGGGCGACGCTCTTTGCGGCGTCGAAGGCCAGGCGATCGGCGACCGCCGTATCGAAGGCGGCTTGAGCGTCATAAACGTCCGTAATGGCCACCAAGCCCACATCGAAACGCTGCTGTACCTGTTCCAGCTGGGCCTTTAAGGCCGCTTCCTGCGCCTGGGCGGCGGAGAGGTTCGCCGCGGCGCGTAGCACGGTGAAGTAGGCCTGGGAGACGCGGACGATGAGATCCTGCTGAGCCTGCTTGAAGGTGGCTTCAGCCTGCTTCGTTAGTTCGCTTCCGCTGCGGAAGGTAAACCACGCGTTCAAATCAAAGAGCGGCTGGGTTAGGGAAGCGACGTAACCGTCCGAATCCTGGCCCGAGTTCGTCGCGTTTTCGACGATGAAGGTCCCGATGGCAAACTGGCCTCGAGATTTGGAATAGGCGTCGCTGTCCGTATAGCTAATGTTTGCCTGGGGCAGCAGGGCCGCTCGGGCGATCTTCCGCTGCTCAAGGCCCATGCGGTAGCTGGCTTCGGCCATGGCAAGCATGGGGTCGTTATTCAGGGCCAGCTCGTAAACCCCGGCCAGGGTGTTATCCCAGGCTTCGGTCATCGCGGCGTCAGGGGCGCTGCGGGGGAGTTGTTCATCCACCCAGGGGCCCCGGGCCTCGCTGAAGGCAGGGCCGCTTTCCGCTGCCGTCGCAGCGGCGCTGAGGCTTAACACGGAGATGGCGAGAGCAAGAGCACGGTTCACAGGCGAAACTCCGATTGAACGGCACGGGGCGGGGGCCGGCCCCCGCGGGCGAGCAATGTTAGCAAAGTTAACATTGTCCCGCGACGGCCGGTGGTCGTGAAGCCTGGAGCTAAGAGCTTCACAGAAACTTCCCAACTGGACCTTAGACGATGGTCGTGCCTTCCTTGCCCCAGTAGCGGTCCCGGAGGAGGCGCTTGTAGAGCTTGCCCGTGGGGAGGCGGGGCATTTCATCGATGAAGTCCACGGATCGCGGGACCATGTAGGCCGCGAGGTGCTCCCGGGTGAAGGCCAGGAGCCGGGCCGCGAGGGCGTCGTCTGCAGTTACTCCCGGGGCGACTTCCACCACGGCCTTCACCGCTTCTCCGAGGTCCGGGTCGGGGACACCGAAGACCGCCACGTCAGCGACTTCGGGGTGGAGCACGAGGGCATCTTCCACCTGTTGGGGATACACGTTCACCCCGCCGGAGATGATCATGAAGGCCTTGCGGTCCGTGAGATAGAGATAGCCGTCCTCGTCGAGGTAGCCGACATCGCCCAGGGCAGTCCAGTTGTCATGGGTAGGGTGCTGGCAGGAGGCGGTCTTCTCCGGCGCCTTGTGATATTCGAAGGGGCGCGCCGGTTGTTCGAAATAGACCAGCCCCGCTTCCCCGGTGGGAAGCTCTGTTCCGTCCTCGTCGCAGATATGGACCACGCCATTGGCCGCCCGGCCCACGGAGCCTGGGTGCTTTAGCCATTCTTCGCTGGTGATAAAGGTTGACCCGTTTCCTTCCGTGCCCGCGTAGTACTCATAAAGCACCGGACCCCACCAGTCGATCATTTGCTGCTTCACGGCGACGGGGCAGGGGGCCGCAGCGTGAATGGCGACCTGGTGGGTGCGGAGGTCGAACTGGCCGCGCACGGTCTCGGGGAGCTTGAGCATGCGCACGAACATGGTAGGCACCCATTGGCTGTGGGTGACGCCGTAGCGTTCGATATGCCCAAGGGCCGTTTCCGGATCGAACTTTTCCATCATTACCACCGTTGCCCCCAGGGATTGAGCGCCGATGGAATAGGCAAAGGGCGCCGCGTGGTAGAGGGGCGCGGGGGACAGGTAAACGCTGTTTTCCGTGAAGTGGTACTGCGCCGCGAGGGCCTGGGAAATGCGCGTGCCCGCCCGGATGCTCTCGCCGGAAAGGGGCCGCTTGATGCCCTTTGGCCGCCCCGTGGTGCCCGAGCTATAGAGCATGCTGTCGCCGGCCGGTTCCTCCGCGGGGTTCGTGGCGGGCTGATCGGCCAGGGCCGCGTCGTAATCGGTCCACCCGGGCAGGGCTCCATCGGTCATGAGGAACGCCTTGACCCCCGGGCAGGGCTCGCGGAGCGCATCGGCGACCGTGCCTCGGGCCGCGCTGCTGATCAGGATGGAGGCATCGCAGTCATTGACGATGTAGGCCGCTTCCTCCGCCGTGAGATAGCGGTTGATGCAGGTGAGGTAGAGGCCGCTTCGGTAGGCCGCCCAGGCCACCTCGAAGAAGCGCAGGTTGTTTTCCATGAAAAGGGCGATGTGGTCCCCGACGCCCATGCCCTGGGCCTTGAAGTAGTGGGCCAGCTGCGCTGCGCGCGCGTTTAGGGTGGCGTAGTCGAGTACCTCGCCGGTGTTGGCATTAATGGCCGCAGGCTTGTCCGGCGCAACGGCGGCCCAGTGTCCTGGATACATAGTGATCATTCCCCTCCCAAAGGTGCCTCCGAGCCTACGGCCCTCGGCGCGAGCCGTCTAGCCGGGCGGCGGTTCCGCGGGCGGCGGTTCCGCGGACGGACGGTCGACGGGGCCCCGACGGCGCCTTAAGCTCGGGGCAGCGATTTCGCGTGGTGCGCATCACACATCTTTGGGAGGGGGGGAAGCATGGGGAAGCTAACGAAGGGAAATCGGTCCCTAGAAGGCCGTATCGCGCTGGTCACCGGAGCAGGGTCGGGCATGGGCCGGGCCACGGCCTACGTGCTGGCGGACGAGGGGGTGCAGGTGGCCCTGTTTGATCTGAACGAAGCGGGCCTTGGGGAAACCGTCGACGCGATTGAGGGCGCCGGGGGCCGGGTCAAAGGCTGGACCGTTGATCTGGCCGAGCCGGGCGCGGCCGAACGCGCCGTGGAGGAAGCCGTGGCCCATTTTGGGGGGCTCGATATTCTGATCAACAACGCCGGGATCTCTATTTTTACTCCCGTGGACGCGGACAACTACCTGGAGATTTGGGATAAGCACCTAAGCGTGCTGCTGACAGCCCAGGTGCGCATGGTCCGCGCGGCCCTCCCGGCGCTCCGCCGCTCCGATGCGGCGCGCATCGTGAATATCGCATCCACGGAAGGGCTTGGAGCGACCCCCTACGGCAGCCCCTATACGGCAGCGAAGACCGGGGTGACGGGGCTGACCCGATCCCTAGCGGTGGAGCTGGGCCCGGAAGGCATTACGGTGAACTGCATTTGCCCGGGGCCCATTAAAACGGGCATGACCGCCGCCATTAGCGACGAGCACAAAACCATTTTTGCCAAGCGGCGTACGGCTCTGAAACGCTATGGGGAACCGGAGGAGGTGGCGCAGATGACCGTTTCCCTGTGTTTGCCTGCGGCGAGCTACCTCACCGGGGCCGTGATCCCCGTGGACGGCGGGCTCATGGCGCGCAACGCCTAGGGGGTCCCATGGAGATCAACCTGCTGAGTCCTGCGAGCTTCGCCGCGGGCCATCCCCAGGATCAATACAGCTGGCTGCGAGAACGAGCCCCCTGCTATTGGCACGAAACCCCCGACGGAGACGGTTTCTGGGCCGTGACGCGCTATGCGGACGTGCGGGCCATTGGCCGCGATCCTCAGCGCTTCTCTTCCGAGCCCACCATCATGATTGAGGATCCCGAGCCCGGGCTCTTTGATGACGGCGTTCACAAGATGATGCTGATGATGGATCCTCCGTCCCATACTACCTACCGGAAGTTGATCAGCCGCGAATTCACCCAGGGTCCGGCTGCGGCCATGGCGCCCTGGATCGAAGATTTCGCCAAGCAGATCGTTGATGCGGTGATCGACCAGGGGCAATGCGATTTCATGCAGGACGTGGCCGGGGAGATGCCGAGCTACGTCATTGCCAAGCTCATGGGCCTGCCCCTGGACGACGGGCGCAAGCTCTACGCCTTAACGGAGACCATTCACAGCGCTGCGGAAACTCTGCCTCCGGGGGCCCAGGGGGAGGCCGTGGCCGCCATGTTTGGTTACGGGCAGCAGATTATTGAGGAAAAGCGGGCCCGGCCCACGGATGATCTCGCGAGCCGTCTTTTGGCGGCGGAGATCGATGGCAAGCGCCTCGATGATGTGGACTTCCTCCTTTTCTTTCTTCTGCTGATCGACGCCGGGGGCGATACCACGCGGAACCTGTTAGGCAGTGCGCTGTTGGTGCTGCTCGAGCATCCCGAGATCCTTCAAGCGCTCCGGGAGGACCCGGACCGCTGGCTCGCCCCGGTGCGTAATGAGTGCCTGCGCTACTGTTCCCCGGTGACCTACATGCGGCGCCGGGCCACGGAGGATGTGGAGATTGCGGGGCAGCGGGTTCGCGCCGGCCAGCGCGTGGTGCTGTACTATGGCGCCGCCAACCGGGACGAGCGGATCTTCGCCGATCCGCACCGCTTCGACCCGACGCGCAATCCCAATCCGCACCTGGCCTTTGGCGGGGGCACGCACGTCTGCTTGGGGCAGCACGTGGCCCGGATCGAGATTGATCTCATGCTTCGAGAGGTGGTCACGCGCATGCACGATTTAGCCCTGGCCGGGGAACCGGAATGGCTGGCGTCGAACTTTATTTCCGGCCCTCGGGTACTGCCGGTAACCTTTCGTGGTTAAGGCCCCGGGGGATCAGCTTGCGGCGCTGCGTGAGCGCCTGGATGCCCTAGATGGGGCCTGGCTGGCGGTGCTCGCCGAGCGCTTCCAGGTCACCCAAGAGGTGAGCGCGTTGAAAGCGGAGGGGCAGCTACCCCTTCGCGATCCTTCTCGGGAAGCGGCCCAGCTAGCCCGCATCGAAGCCGAGGCGGAAGCCCACGGCGTTCCGCCGGCCCTGGCGCGGACCCTTCTGGAGCATATCCAGGCGCAGGTGGTCGCCGATCATGCGGCTTTTCAGCAAGCGCAGGCGAAGGACGCCTCCTGACTTTTGGTTCTCTTGCACGGGCCTAACGCGTTGGAGTTCTTACCATGGCATCCGTGCCCGATCCCGCCGTGCTCACGGCCGCCTTCCCCAGCCTGCCCCGGGCCCTAAAGCGCGAGATGCGCTCCAATCACGCTGGGGAACTCGGTGCTGTGTGGATCTACCGGGGCGTGCTGGCGGTCACCCGGGATCGGGCCCTTCGGGCCTTCGCGGAGGAACACGGGCGCACGGAAGCCGCGCACCTGGCCTTCTTTGAGGCAGGCCTGCCTCCGGCCGGGAAGACGCGCCTGGCGCCCCTCTGGCGCCTTATGGGCTTTGGGCTGGGGTGCCTGCCGGCGCTGCTATCCCCGGCGGCCGTGTACCGAACCATCGCCGCGGTGGAAGCCTTCGTGGACCAACACTACGGCGATCAGCTGGCAGCGCTGGCGGGCCAGCCGAGCTTCGAGCCTTTGGCGGCGGTGCTGGCGCAGTTCCGCGCCGAGGAGTGCGCCCATCGGGATGAGGCCCGAGCGAAGGGCCCCGCTCGCGCCGGCGGCCCCTGGGCGGCGGTGGTGTTTCAGGGCTCAGCCCTCGGCGCCGCCCTGGCAAAGCGGATCTAGCCCCTGCCCGATGGGTCAGGCAAGCTCCCTAGAGAAATAACGGGAAGGGCGGCACGGGGAGGGGACCATGGGCGATTCCTACGAACATCTTCAGGTCAGCACGGCGGAGGGAGTGTGTACGGCAGTCATTGCCTCACCGCCGATTAATCTTTTTTCTCTAGAACTTTTCGGAGAGCTAGCGCGCTTTGCGGAAGCGGTGAGCCAAGACGACGCGGTGCGGGTGGTGGTGCTGAAAAGCGCGAACCCGGATTTTTTCATTGCTCATTTCGATGTGGCGGCGATCCTTGAGATGCCCCGTAACCCGACGCCGCCGCGCTCCGATCCGGCGCAAGGGCCCGCAAACGATTTCCACCGCATGTGCGAGACCTTCCGGACCATGGGAAAGGCCACCATTGCCCAAATCGAGGGTCGGGTCGGCGGTGGGGGCAGCGAGCTGGTGTCCTCCTTTGACATGCGCTTCGGGGTGCGGGGGAAAACTCGCATCTGCCAGATGGAGGTGCCCCTCGGCATCATCCCCGGCGGCACGGGCACGCAGCGCTTGCCGCGGCTGCTCGGACGCGGCCGAGCCCTGGAAGTGATCTTAGGGGGTGATGATCTCGATGCGGAAACGGCGGAAGCCTGGGGCTATCTCAATCGGGCCCTGCCAGCCGATGAGATTGGCCCCTTCGTGGAACGCCTTGCCCGGCGCATCGCGAGCTTCCCAGCGCCGGCCATTGCGGCCGCGAAGGCGGCCGTGAATGCTGCAGAGCGGCCCCTGGCGGAGGGGCTGGCGGAGGAGGCCTATCTCTTCCAAACCCTTCTGGCCACGGAAGAAGCGCCCCGAAACATGACCCGCTTCCTTACCCGAGGAGGGCAAACGGTGGCCGGGGAGCTTGAGGTCGGAGCCCTCGCGGGTACCCTCGGGCAGGGGGATGACACCCTTGCCTAGCGCAGCGCCGCTCTACGGCGACGCTCTAGCTCGAGTGCACGCCGAAGGGTTTGAGGAGGCGGCGCTCAGGACCCTGCCGGCGCTACTTGCCCGGCTGAAGAAGGCGCCGCCGGGGCCCCTGCTTGAGCTGGGCAGCGGGGCCGGAGGCGTGCTCGCTGCGCTGCTCGCGGCGGGCTATGAGGCTCAAGGGTTGGAGCCTTCACCGGCGTTTCGGCGCCTGGCTCGGGCGCGTCATGGGGCGCTGCCCCTGCGCGCCGGGACGGCGGAGGCTGCGCCGAAGGGGCCCTGGGCCGCGATCCTCGCGATTGGTGAGGTGCTGAACTACTGCGCTCCCCATGGCGCCTTCGAGCCCTGGTCAGAGAAGCTGGCCCGGCTGGGATCTCTTCTGGCCCCCGGCGGGGTGCTGCTGTTTGACCTCATGGTGCAGGGGCCGGAGCCCCTGGCAGGGGCGGGCTGGCGAGAAGATGAGCACTGGCTGGTGGCCCATCGTTTTTCCGAGCGGCGGGGGCGGGGACGGCGAGAGATCACCACCTTTTTGCGCCGGGGAAAAAGCTGGATGCGACAGCATGAGGTTCATGAAGTGGTGATGCCCACGGTGGCTCAGCTCGAGCATGCCCTTCGTCGCGCGGGCCTCGCCTATCGCCTCGCACCGCGCTGGGGGCGTCAGGCGCTTCCGCCGCGACGCCTTGCCGTGGAGGCCTGGCGACGTGGTTGAGACGACGCGCCGGGCGGTGGAGCGTTCCGTGGCGGGCTGGCGGGAGTGGATTCACCTCCCGGAGCTGGGCCTGGGCCCCCTGGTGGCCAAGCTGGATACGGGTGCCCGAACCTCAGCGCTTCACGCCGAGGAATTGGCCTTTTTTGAGCGCGATGGTTTTCGCCATGTTCGTTTTCGCGTTCCCCTGGTGGGGCGTCGCCCCTGCGCCCTGGCGCAAGCGGAAGGGTGTCGGACCGTTGAAGCGCCGGTGCTGGGCTATCAGCGGGTGCGCAATTCCGGCGGCATCGACAGCGATCGCGTGCTCATCGAGACCCCCTGCCGCCTGGGCCCCTGGACCTTCCCGATCCAGCTGACCCTGGTGAGCCGAGCGCGCATGCAGCTTCCCGTGTTGCTGGGGCGGCGCGCTCTCGGGGGGCGCGTGTGGGTCGATTCCGCCCGGGCCTTTGCGCTCTCCTCGCGCCGTTAAGCGGGGGGAGAAAAAAAAGGTTGTCACGGAGGCAAAAGGGGCGCAGATTCCGCGTTTTTTGAGGCCCCTCCCCATGACCACGGCGCGCAAAATTGCCGTTCTCTCTCGTAATCCCAAGCTCTATTCCACCCAGCGATTGGTGGAGGCCGGGCGGGCCCGCGGCCATCGCGTGGAGGTCATCGACACGCTGCGCTGCTATATGAACATGGCCACGGCGAAGCCCTCGATTCACTATCGGGGGCGCTCCCTGGATGACTTCGACGCGATCATTCCCCGTATCGGCGCGTCCATTTCCTTTTACGGCGCCGCCGTGGTGCGCCAGTTCGAGATGATGGGGGTCTACTCCATCAATGAATCGGTGGCCATCACCCGGGCCCGGGACAAGCTCCGCTCTCTCCAACTGCTGGCGCGAAAGGGTATCGGCATGCCCATCACCGGCTTTGCCCACTCGCCGGACGATATCCCGGACCTCATCAGCATGGTGGGCGGCGCGCCCCTGGTGATTAAGCTCCTCGAGGGGACCCAGGGCATTGGGGTGGTGCTCGCGGAAAACGCGACGGCGGCAAAAAGCGTGATCGAGGCCTTCATGGGCCTCAACGTGAACATCATGGTGCAGGAGTACATCAAGGAGTCCGCAGGCTCCGATCTGCGCTGCTTTGTGCTCGGGGACCGAGTCATTGCGGCGATGAAGCGCCAGGGTGCGCCGGGAGAGTTTCGCTCCAACTTGCACCGGGGCGGCACCGCGGAACCGGTGCGCATTACCTCGGCGGAGCGGCGCGCAGCGGTAGGTGCGGCGCGGGCCATGGGGCTGAACGTGGCGGGGGTGGATATTCTGCGCTCGAACCACGGCCCCCTCGTGCTGGAGGTGAATAGCTCCCCGGGGCTCCGCGGCATCGAAGCGGCCACGGGCCTCGATGTGGCCGGCAGAATTATTGAGTTTATCGAGCGCGAAGGGGCGCCGAACCGCACCCGCACCCGCGGCCGGGGTTAAGCGGCTTTCGGGCATGGACCTCAGGGTGGCCTGAGGTAGACTCCAGCAACGGGCGCTGGAGGGAAACCCATGACCACTTCTACTGAATGCTCTCGCGAGGAGATGCTCGCGCTGCTGGACGCACAGCGTGCCGCGGCCCTCGCCGACGCTCCGGTGAGCCTTGCGCTCCGAAAGGATCGGCTCCGCCGCGCCGTCACCGTTTTGCTCGATAACGCCGACGACATCTGCGAGGCCCTGCGGGAGGATTTCGGCCATCGCTCCGTGCACCAATCCCTGTTTACGGACATCGCCAGCAGCCTCGAGCCCCTGAAGGCTGCGCAGAAACAGGTGGCGCGCTGGATGCGCCCGGAGCGGCGCAAGGCGAGCATCCCCTTCCGTCTTTTCGGGGCGAAGGCCCGGATCGAATACCAGCCCCT
>JAYOYG010000003.1:0-26179 GCA_038153445.1 Pseudomonadales bacterium | reverse complement strand
GACATGGCGGTGATGCAGGAGGAGATTTTTGGGCCCCTGCTCCCCGTGAAAACCTATCGCGCCTTCGAGGAAACCATCGACTACGTGAATGCTCACCCCCGGCCCCTAGGTTTGTACTATTTCGGCGAGAAGGCTGAGGAGGAGCGGGCGTTGCTGGATCGCACCACCTCCGGGGGGGTGACCGTGAACGACGTCATCATGCACGTCTCCCAGGAGGACCTCCCCTTTGGGGGCGTCGGGCCCAGCGGCATGGGGGCCTATCACGGCTATGAGGGCTTTAAGACCTTCAGCCATGGCAAATCCATTTACCGGCAAAGCCGGGTGGATATGCACAGCCTGGGGCTGGCGCCCCCCTGGGGGGACAAGTTCCTGCGTCTTTTGAAGGGACAGCTGAAGCCCTAGGAATCGACGCGAAACGACGAGAAAAACCGATATTTTGGCGGGGCCTTGCCCCGCCTGCTTGGGGAGAAACACATGAAGCAGGTCGGCGAGACCTTTTCCGACGCCACCCGGCGCTATGTCCTGGGGGTGTTGGTCGTGACCTACACCTTCAATTTTATTGATCGCCAAATCCTCGGAATCCTCGTGGAGCCGATTAAGCGGGATTTGGGCGTCAGCGACACGGCCATGGGCCTGCTCACGGGGCTCGCCTTCGCGGTCTTCTATACCTTCATGGGGATCCCCATTGCCCGTATTGCTGATCGGACTAACCGGCGAAACCTCATTGCCGCAGCGCTCGCGGTGTGGAGTTTGTTCACGGCGCTGCAGGGCTTTGCGCAGAACTTTATTCAGCTTCTGCTGTTCCGCATTGGGGTGGGGGTCGGGGAGGCCGGCTGTAGTCCTCCGTCCCATTCCATGCTTGCCGATTACTACCCGCCGGAGCGTCGCGCTACCGCGCTAGGCATCTACGCCCTTGGCATTCCCTTCGGCGTGCTCTTTGGCTTCTTTGTCGGGGGGTGGATGGAGGAGTTTTTTGGGTGGCGCTGGGCCTTTGTGGTGGTCGGCATTCCCGGTCTGCTGCTCGCCCTTTTGGTGCGCTTTACGGTGAAGGAGCCGCGCCGGGGCATGTCCGAAGCCATCCAGCCGGCGGCCGATGCGCCTCCCGCAGTGCAGCCCCCGGTGAAGGAAGTGATTGCCTACTTGCTGGCGCGTCGGTCCTTTATCCATATGGCCGTCGGAGGGGGCGTAACGGCCTTTGTCGGCTACGGCCTCATCACCTTTGCAGCGGCCTTTTTCACGCGCAGCCACGGTATGAGCTCTGGGGAGCTGGGCACCTATCTGGGCCTGATCTTCGGGATCCCCGGGGGCATCGGTATCGCCCTAGGGGGGCGCCTTGCGGACCACTTTGGGGCCCGGGACCCCCGCTGGTATCTGTGGGTGGTCGCGGTCGGGCTGCTGATATTGATTCCCTTCGCTCTGGCCGCCTACATGGTGCAGAGCGCGGGCCTTGCCCTGCTGCTTTTGGTCATTCCCGTGATGCTCGGCAACTTCTACCAGGCGACCACCTTCGCGCAGACCCAAACCCTGGTGGGCGTGCGCATGCGTTCCGTCGCCGCGGCGATTCTGCTGTTTGTGCTGAACATGATTGGTCTGGCCTGCGGGCCCTCCGTGGTGGGGATCCTTTCCGACTGGCTGGCGCCGAACTACGGCGACGAATCCCTGCGCTGGGCGCTTTTCCTGTGCACCTTCGCGAACTTCTGGGCCGCCTTCCATTACTGGCGCGCTGGGGTGCACTTCCCGAAGGACCGGGCCCGGGCGGAAGCCTAGGCCTAGCCTCCCTCGGTCTGAGGAAAGGGCGCTATTTGAACGCCGCGAGGGCTTCCCGGAACCGGATATTCTCCGGTTCCAGCTGCACGGCCTTAAGGAGATCCTCCCGGGCCGCCTTTTTGCGTCCGAGCTGTTCCTGGGCCAGGGAGCGGTTGAAGTACACCAGGGCGTTCCGGCCTTCGGAGTAAAAGAGGGCTTGGTCGTAATCAGCCATGGCTTCCGTGAAGCGCTTCAAGCGGACGAAGAGGTTGCCCCGGTTAATCAAAGCGTGAATGAGCCCGGGGCTGAGCTCGAGGGCGCGGCTGAAGTCACCGAGGGCCCGTTCGGCCCGGCCGCTTTGACCATAAAGAATGCCACGGTTGGTGAAGGTGGCTGCTCGGTCCTTTTCCGAAAGGTTTTCCATCTCCAGCGCTTTGCTGCACAGCTCGATGGTGCTGAGGCTACTTTGCCCGGCTAGGGCCCCTTCGAAGCAGCGTTGCGCATTACTTACCCCGAGCACTGTTTCCGCGCCGGCCCAAAGGGGGGCGCTGACGGCGAGAAGCCCTGCGGCGAGCAGGGGCCTGGGCGAAAACGAGCTCATGGTGCGGGTGCGTATCCAAGCGGCGATAGGATGAAAAGCTTACGCTTCTCGCGGAAGACCCCCAAGGGGTTTTAACGGCAGTCCAGGGAAAATCGAAGTCGGCGGTCTATGGTCTTCAGGATGGCGGCCAGAGCCTCGAGCGCGGCGGGGAGCGGTCGCCCAGGATGGAGGTCAAGGTTGTAGTCCAGCCGGTCCACGCGTCCTAGGCGGTGGTCCAGCCGTTGGGCGCTGACCGTAAAGGTTCGATGGCCCAGCCACGGCCCCTCGGTGTCCAGGGCGTCGTCCTCCCAGCTTAGGCTGGCGGCATTGAGAAGGTCCCGGCCGTGGGCATAGAGGGCCTGCTGCTGAGGAACGGAGAGGGCGCGGGGGCGCTGCTGGGGCTCGTCGGAAAAGAGGCTAGGGGTGAGCCACCGCACCGTGAGGGTATCTCCGTCTTCTGGGTAGAACACCGCTTCCCACCACTGGGTTTCGAAATCGCAGCTCAGGCTGAAGCTTAGGCGAAGCCCCTCCGGCGGGATCGTAGGCAGGGGGGCACCCAGGCCCCCAGGGGTAAGGCAAAGGAGGGCGGCCGCCGGGACGGCGGGCAGCATGCGGAAAGACCGGGTGATGAGAGTGGCGATCCAAGGCGTCATGAAAAAAGGGTGGGCCCGCGCCTTGGGAAGTGCAAGCCTTTTCCCCCGCCTTGGCGTATTCTAGGCAGGCACGGGCCGCCTACCTCTCCGGTAACTCTTGCCGGCGCTGGATCGTCAAATGCAGGCACAACCACCGCTTGATCCCCCTATCGCTGAGCTCGATCGGCAGCGCTTCGACCGTCATGGCTATCTCTTAATCCGGGGCCTTGCGCCTCCGGCTTTGCTTGCGGCGATGGAGCAGACGGTCGATCAGCATCTAGACCCTTTGCTCGGCCCCGCGGAATTTGAAGCCGACGTGGCCTACCCCGGGGCCCCCGCGGACCGCCTCGCCCCTGGGGGTAAGACGCCGCGGCGCCTTTTGAACGCGCTCAGCCGGGATGGGAGCTTTCGATCCTGGGCGCTTTCTCTGCCGGTGGCCCGGCGCCTTGAGATTCTCCTGGGCGGCCCCGTAGCCCTGGCCCAAAGCCATCACAACTGCATCATGACCAAGTATCCCGGGTTCTCTAGTGACACGGCCTGGCATCAGGACGTGCGCTATTGGTCCTTTGATCGCCCGGAGCTCGTTAGCGTGTGGCTGGCCCTGGGGGAGGAGCGAGAGGAGAACGGCGGCCTAAGGGTGCTGCCGGGAACGCACAGTCAGACCTTCGACCGGGGCCGTCTTGATGCGGCGCTATTCCTGCGCCAGGACCTCGAAGACAACCAGTCCCTCCTGGCGTCCGCCGTGGATCTAGAGCTTCGCCGCGGGGATGTGCTGTTCTTCCATGGGCGCCTGTTTCATGCAGCGGGGCGCAATCGAACCCAGATGGTGAAGCGCTCCGTCGTGTTCACCTATCACCGGCAAGACAATCACCCGATTCCGGGGACCCGGTCCGACGCCTATCCATCCCTGCCCCTCGCTTAGGGGGGCAAGGCTAGAGCGCGCCCCGGCCTTTCTCGAGCCGGGCCTTGGCAATACTTAAGCGCAGCAAATCTGAGGCGCCTTCCGCGAACTGCCAGCTGCGCACCTCGCGGTAGCACCGGGTGAGGGGATCATCGCTCCGGAGCGCCTGGGCGCCGCACAGCTGGAGGGCGCCGCTGAGCACTCGCTCGGCGGTTTCGCTGGCCAGCACCTTCAAGGCCGAGAGCGCTTCCGGTGCCCCAGGCGGGACGTCCCCGGAGGCGGCGGGGCTCGCGCCGGCAAACTGCTGGGCGATGCGATAGAGCGTGCTTCGCACCGTGAAGACCGCCATCCACAGCTCCGCGAAGCGCAGTTGGGCGCCTTCCCGATCCGCTAGCCGCGTCCCATCGGGGCGCTGTGCCTGCAGATGGGTGGCGGCGCGGTGGACCGCATAGGCCATGAGGCCCACGGCTTCGGCAGCGAGGGTCAGGCGGGTTCGATTGATTTGGTCGAAGGCCTGGCGCTGGCCCTGCCCCGGCGCGCCCAGGGAATGGGCCGCAGGGACAAAAGCCTCGTCAAGCACCAGAGCGCAGTGTTGCCCCCCGTCCAGCGTTTCAAAGAAGTCGTCCCGGGTGACGCCCGGGGCCTCGGCTTCCACCACCAGCATGAGAGGCCCCTCGGGGCTTTTGGCGTAGACCAGGAAGTGATCGGCACGCCGGCCTCCGGTGACAAAGCTTTTGCGCCCGGAAAGGCGGAAGCCGTCCGCTATCGCCGTGGCGGTGACGGGGGCTCGGGGGTCGTCGGTGAAGGCGAAGGCCTGGCGTTTGAGGCCGGCCATGACGGGCTGCCCGAAGCGCTCCCGCAGCGCTGGGCTCGCCTGCTGCAGAAGCCCGGGGCTTGGGCCGAGGGCCGCATGGCGGCGCTGGGCGCCGGTCGCTGCGAGGCGCTCGCGCACCACGACGAGGGAGAGCAGGGCCTCCCGCTCGGGGCGCTGGGCAAGATCAAATAGCCCCGCGGCCTGGGCCGCCGCTCGAAGATGCTGCTCCCCCGGGCCGTCCTCTGGCATCGCCTCTGCCTCGGCCAGGGCGCCTCGCGCGAGGGCGTCGGCGGCGGCGAAGATCGCCTGCTCCCGTTCCCCCAGCCCCTCAAAGGGCGAAAGGACGGTCACGAGCCCAGGCCCAGGAGGGCGGCGGGGGCCACGGTAATTAAGGTGAGGAGACCGAGGCCGGCGATGACCAGGATCCCGGCGGTCAGGGTAAGCCGCTCTGTGCGGGCGCGCTCGGCGATAAGGGCATGAATGCCGTCCTGGTCGAGCCCCGCGAGGGAGGACGCCAGGGCGTAGCGCACGAGCCCATCGGGGGTGCGGGGAAGGCGAACAAACAGCGCCTGGCATCCCTCAAGGCGATCCCGGATCTCAAAGACCCCAAGGCCCGTGGCGCGGGAGAGCTCTACGGGATGCATGAAGCGGCTGGGATGGTTTAGAAAGGCCTCCACCATGCGGAGGATGGCCCCCTCCTTCCCGAGATAGGTAAATAGGGTCATGTCGTGCGCGCTCTCTTTTCAGCCACCAAAAGGGCCCGGTGGGGCGCCGGGAGGCCTTCTACGGTAAGGGACTCATCGTCCGGTGCAAGGGCCTCGCGCAGAGACTCGAAGGGCATCCAGGGTGTGGTGCGCTGTTCCTCGGGGGTGGTGGGGGCCACGCTCGCACAGTGGCTTTCAAAGCCCAGGCGGTCGAGCCAGCGCTGGAGCGCGGCCACGCTGGGGAGGAACCATACGTTTCGCATGCGGGCGTAGCGATCCGGCGGCACGAGCACCTGCTGCGCGTCGCCGGGGATGACCAGGGTTTCCAGCACCAGCTGTCCCCCCGGCGCCAGCTGCGCTGCTAGGGCCGATAGGTGGGCGAGGGGGTCGCGCCGGTGATAGAGCACGCCCATGCTCATTACCAGGTCAAAGGGCTGGGCCTTGGGCAGAGCCTCGAAGGGCAGGGGGAGAAGAAGCCACTGGGGGTCCGGGGCGTAGCGGTCAAAGGCCGCGCTTTGGCAGCTGAAAAGCAGCGTCGGGTCTACACCCACCACGGAGGTAGCGCCGGCGCCGCGGACACGGCGAGCGTAGTAGCCATTTCCGCAACCGACGTCGAGGACGCGCTTGCCGGCAAAGTCGACGTGCGGAGCGAGCCGATCCCATTTCCAATCGGAGCGCCATTCCGCATCGACGGTGACCCCAAAGAAATCGAAGGGTCCCTTGCGCCAGGGGCGCAGGCCCTGAAGGCCCCCCTCGAGGGCAGCCTGTTCGCTGGGGCTTAGGGACCGGGGACAGATCAGGCTCGGCGCGGAGGCGGCGAGGTCCACGGTGACCTCCGGGAGCTCGGGCAGCTGTGCGAGCGCTGCCTCCCACCGGGGGCGATCGCCGTGGCGCCCCGGGGCCAGGGCCTCGGCCAGGGCGGGCCCAAGGGCTTCGGCCCAGGGGGCAAGGTCGAGGGCCTCGAGGCGCCCCGCCAGGGCTTCCGCGCTAGGCAGCATGGGGCTTTAGGGCGAGGAGCGTGACGAAGTTGAGCTGCTGGAGCAGGACGGTTACGCGAGGGAAGCCGGCCTCACGTAGGCGCGCCCGATGTTCCGCTACCGTATCCCGCACCAGCACCGTTTCCAGCGCTTGCCGCTTGCCTTCAATCTCCGCCGGGGAGTAGCCCTGGGCGGCCTTAAAGTCGTGGTGAAGCGTCCCCAGCAGGGCGTCCACCTCCGGGTCCGGGTCGCGAATTTTTTCGCTGAGCACCAGGGCGCCCCCGGGGCGCAGCGCGGCAAAGAGGCGGGCCATGAGAGGACCTCGGTCCTCCAGGGGGAGGAATTGGAGGGTCCAATTGAGGATAAAGAGGCTCGCCGACGGATAGGCCAGGGCCTCAAGGTCCGCGTGCTCGAAGCGGGGCCCGGGGGTCAGGGCCAGCGCCGCAAAGCGCGCTTCGGCCTGGGCGATCATGGGGGCCGCGTTATCCACGCCGAGGAGCGTAACCGGTCGTCCCTCAAGGGCCTGGGCGCAGGCCAGCAGGCTATCCCCGAGGGAGCAGCCAAGGTCCACCACGGCGCTGTGGTCTTGGACATAGCGGGCGGCCAAGCGCCCGGTAAGGGCGAGGGTGGTTTCATAGCCCGGAACGGATCGGCGGATCATGTCCGGGAAGACGGAAACCACGGCCTCGTCAAAGCGAAAGCTCCCCGGCGCCGCGTGGGTCTCGGCGTAGAGCGTGTCCCGTTTCATGTCCCTGCCCGCGCCGTGATGAATGTCATATTTCCTTCAGTGTGGTCTGTCATACTGGCGTCACCTAAGGGCCAAGTGTAGCGCCATGATGAGCCGGAAACCCGCTGCAAAGGCTGCCCCCGAACCCGTGGGCGCCACCTTGTTCTTCAATCGCGAGCTGTCTCTCCTGGAGTTTAATCGCCGGGTGCTGGAGCAGGCGAAGGACGACAGCGTACCTCTGCTCGAGCGGTTGCGCTTTTTGTGCATTGCGGCGTCAAACCTCGACGAGTTTTTCGAGATCCGGGTAGCCGGGCTTAAGCAGCAGCTTGCGTACGGTGCCACCCAGCGGGGCCCGGACAATTTGGGCCCGGGAGAGCAGCTCCAGCGCATCTCGGAACGGGTCCACGATCTAGTCGACGATCAGTATCGGGTGCTGAACGATACGCTTATTCCGGCGCTGGAAGCGGAGCATATTCGCTTCATTCGTCGGGCGGACTGGGCCAAGCGCCACGCCGATTGGATCAAACGCTACTTCGCCCGGGAACTGGTGCCCGTGCTGTCCCCCATCGCCCTCGATCCGGCCCATCCCTTTCCCCGGGTGCTGAATAAGTCCCTGAACTTCATTGTTACCCTCGAGGGCAAGGACGCTTTCGGCCGGAATAGCGGCATGGCCATCGTCGGTGCCCCCCGATCCCTGCCCCGGGTGGTGGCGCTGCCCGAATCCGTGTCTCAAGGGCCGAACGATTTCGTCTTCCTCTCCTCGATCATTCACCAGCACGTGAGCGATCTGTTCCCGGGCATGAAGGCCACGGGGTGCTACCAATTTAGGGTGACGCGGAATTCCGATTTGTTCGTCGACGAGGAGGAAATCGACGATCTCAAGCGAGCCCTAGAAGGGGAGCTCTCGGCGCGCCGCTTTGGCGATGAAGTGCGCCTCGAGCTCGCCGATGATTGCCCGGAAGAGGTGGAGGAGTTTCTCGTTCGCCAGTTCGAGCTGGAAGAGGACGATGTTTATCGCTGCAATGGTCCGGTGAACCTCACTCGGCTGATGGCCATTCCCGATCTCATCGACCGTCCGGATTTGAAATACCCGGGCTTCGCTTCGGGGATCCCGGCCCGGGTGCGCCGGAACGACGACATCTTTGATGTCATTCGCCGGGGGGACCTGCTGCTGCACCATCCCTTCGAATCCTTTGCGCCGGTGATCGAGTTCCTTCGCCAGGCCGCCCGGGATCCGAACGTGCTCGCGATTCGGCAAACGCTTTATCGCACCGGCGCCGACTCGGCGATTGTGAAGGCCTTGGTCGATGCGGCTCGGCGAGGCAAGGAAGTGATGGTGGTCATCGAGCTCCGTGCGCGCTTCGATGAAGAAGCCAACATTGAACTCGCGGAGACCCTCCACGAAGCCGGGGCGCACGTGGTGTACGGCGTGGTGGGCCATAAAACGCACTCCAAGATGATGCTCGTGTTGCGCCGGGAAGGGCGCATGCTTCGCCGCTATGTGCATCTTGGGACTGGGAACTATCACGCCCGGACGGCGCGCCTTTACACCGATTACGGCCTCTTCACCTGTGACGCGGCCATCGGTGACGACGTCCAAAAGATGTTCCAGCAGCTCACGGCCATGGGGCGGGTGGCGCGGCTGAAGAAGCTTATCCAGGCCCCCTTCAACCTTCACAAGCACATGGTGGATCTGGTGAACGCGGAGGCCGAGCGGGCCCGGGCCGGGGGGCAGGGCCGCATCATCGCCAAGATGAACTCCTTGGTAGAGCCGGAACTCATCCAGGCGCTCTACAGCGCTTCCCAGGCGGGGGTGGTCATTGACCTGATCGTGCGCGGGGTCTGCTGCCTGCGCCCCGGGGTGGAAGGGGTTTCAGACAACATTACGGTGCGCTCCATTATCGGCCGCTTCCTCGAGCACACGCGCATTTTCTATTTTGAAAATGGGGATGAAGAAGAGCTGCTCTACCTTTCCAGCGCCGACTGGATGGATCGCAACTTTTTTCGCCGCGTAGAGACTTGCTTCCCCATTGAGGATCGCCGCCTGCGCCAGCGCATCATTCAGGAGTCGCTCCAGGGCTATCTGACGGACAATGCGCAGGCGTGGCTGCTCCAGGCCGATGGCACCTACCGGCGCGTCAGCGCGGGCAATGCGCGGCGCCGCAGTGCTCAGGAATCGCTGCTGAAAAGCCTGGCGGAGCGGGCCTAGGCCCGCTCCTCGAGGGCAAGGGTGTAGCCCAGGCTCCGCCACACTCGCCGTTCATCATCTAGGTCGAGGCGCGTTAGGGGATGGGTGCTCAGCCAGCGCTTGGGAAAGCTTAAGGTGAGCTGGCTGTCCCCGGCATCCACGGTGAAGGCGGCGGGCACGGCCATGTCGCTTCGGGCTCGGCACAGCACCACGGCGCAGCGCAGCAGAAGGGTGAGGCGAAGCAGCAGGGCTTGGGTAGCACCCCGGAGGGGCTCAAAGAGTTCGCCGGGGAACTTGCGCCGGTGCGCCCTCACCAGCAGGGCGAGGCGCTCCTGTTCGGTCCGAGAGAACCCCGCCAAATCCATGTGCGTGAGCAGATAGGCGCCGTGCTTGTGGTACTGGCTATGGGCGACATCCATGCCCAGTTCGTGGAGAGCGCCGGCCCAGCGCAAGAGGTCAGCGGCGCTGGCGCCCTTAAGATCCCAGGCCTCGGCGGCGGCGGCGAGCAGGCGAAGGCTTAAGCGCTGCACGCGCTGGGCCTGAGCTTGATCGATGTGGAAGCGCTCACGGAGATTCGCCACCGTGCTTTCCCGGGCATCGGCGTTGCCCTTTCGCCCGGCCAGGTCCCAAAGCAGGCCCTCCCGTAGCGCACTTTTCGAGGTATCCATGCGCTTGAGGCCGAGGGCATCGAAGACGCCGCTGAGGATGGCCAGGCCCCCGGGGAAGACGGCGGCGCGCTGCTTGGGCACGCCCGTGAGCGGGGTGCCCGCAAGGACCGCTTCCCGGAGGGCTTCCAGGCCCTCGGGGGTAATGGGCCCCGGGGCGCCGAGCAGCTCAGCCTGGGCGTCCTGTACTGCGAGGATGGTCCCGGAAGCCCCGAGGGCGTCGTCCCAACCCCGAGCTCGGTAGGCCGCTTCGATGGACTCCATTTCCTGCCGCGCGGCCAGCCGCGCCTTCTTCATACTTTGCGCTGTGGGCGCGGTCCCTGGGGGGAAGAAGCGTTGGCTTGCGCTGACGCAGCCCATGAACAGGCTTTCGAGGAGCTCGGGCTGGTGATCCGTGCCGATAATCAATTCCGTGGAGCCCCCGCCGATGTCCACGACCAGGTGGCGCCGGCCACCGCTTGGGGCGCCGTGGGCGACGCCCAGGTAGATGAGCCGGGCCTCTTCCCGGCCTGCAATCACCTCGACGGGGAAGCCGAGGGCGGCCTCGGCGGCGCGGAGGAAGGTGCCGCCGTCGCGAACGCGGCGTAGCGTGTTGGTCCCGACAATGCGCACATTTTCCCGGGGCAGGCCTCGAAGGCGCTGACCTATCCGCTCGAGGCTCTTGAGGGCCCGGTCCGCGACGTCGTCCCGGAGTCGGCCGCTATCCCCCAGCCCTTCTGCCAGACGCACCATGTCCTTCAGCCGGTCAATGACCCGCAGCCGGTCGCCCTTGAACTCCGCGATCAGCAGATGGAAGGAGTTCGATCCAAGATCGAGGGCGGCCATGGGCCCGGAGGCGGGCAGGGACAGTTCTTGCACGGGGGTGTTTCCAGGGGACCGGGGCGGACACTCCGCAGGGGCCCTATTGTGCCCCGCTCCCGGGGAAGGGTCGATGCTTAGCGGCGCACCGCAGGGGTTTCCAGGGGAAGGCCCGCGCCGCGATGACGAAGGAAGAGCTCGAGTTCCAGGTAGGGCTCGGCCCCAAAGGGGTAGGGCTCGGCCCGCACCGCCTCGTTGCACCACCGGAACATGCGATGGCGGGAGCCCAGGGTTTGCCAGGTGAGGCGGTAGATGGGGAAGCCGTTGATCATGCCCTCGGAAACGCGATCTCCGCGGAGCCGGGCGCCCGCATAGCGCTCGTGGCAATCGGCGCAGGAGAGCCCGAGCTGGCCCCGCCGCTCCCGGAAGAAGGCCTCCCCTCGAGCCAGGGCCGGGGCGGCTTCTGGGACAACGGCGGCGCTCAGGGGCAGGCCTCGGGCGCCGTGGGCCAGGCGCGTGGTGAGCGCAAGGAGGGCCTCCGATTCATAGGGCGCGGGAGCCTGGTGCTGGCGCTCGCTTTGGCACTGACGAATGAGGCCCTCAAGATTCTCGAGGCGCTGGGTGGTGGGGTTCCATCGGGGCAAGGTGGGAATGACCTCCCGGAGGCTTTCTGGGGTCCCGTGGCAGCTCGCGCAGGCGGGCACCCCCGGGGCAGGGGACGCCTGCCACAGGACTTCGCCCCGATCGACCCAGAGCAGACCAGGATTGGCGAAGGGGTCGGCTTGCAGGGCCTTGAGCTCTTCCCCCAGGTAGGCGAGGCCCGATTGGGCGGCGCTGGCGCTGATGCTAGGGCCCAGGACGAGGAACAGGACGAGGCCCAGGATCAGGCCCCGCTCGAGGAAGGGACGAGCATGCGGGCTAGGGAACAACGGTCAGCATCCGCGTTTCCCTGAGCGTTGCCCCCCGGTCGTCCTCCACTTCGAGCGTCACCGGTCCCGTTTCATCGGCGATAAAGCTCAAGGCGAAATAGGGGTTGGCGGCGATGGCAGGGCGTAGCGTGAGGTCAGCGATTACCCGTTTGCCATAGCTGACACGCAAGGTAGTGAGAATGTGCCGGGGAATGCGCGCGCCGTCCTCGCCGATGCGATAGCCCGTTTCCATGGGGTGCTGCAGCAAAAGGCGTAGGGAGACCACGCTCCCTGCCTGAGCCTCCTCCGGGAGGGCTAGGCGTACCGGTAGGCTCAGCGTACCCATTGGCCGTAATTTTCATCGATGCAGGCCCCTCGGGTGACCAGCACGGTGACGCTGTCGAGGCCCAGCCGGCCGTCGGCCCAGCGGCCCACGGCGGTGAGATTCTGCGTGGCTGATAGGCGAATGCGGGTGGCGAGCTCCGGCAGGGCAGGAGGCTGGAAATGGGCTTCCAGGCCCCAGGGCTCGGGGTTTCGGGGCATAAACAGGTAGAGCGCCTCCGGGGGATCCAGGGGATTGTCTCCGCGCACGCTCACGGCGACGGAGAGCCCGCTTTCCACCAGGCGGGACACGTCGAGCCGAACCCCCCCGGGGGTTGGCACCTGATCGCCGAAATGGGTTTTGAAAACGGGGCGGAGATCTCCCGTTTCCGGCACCGTGGCTGCGCTGAGGGCCCGGGGCAGCACGGTCAGGGTGAGGGCGCCGCTGCTGCCGGCGAGCACCTGGCGTCGCGTTAAGCGCTCA
Source organism: Pseudomonadales bacterium (assembly GCA_038153445.1). Taxonomy (GTDB): domain Bacteria; phylum Pseudomonadota; class Gammaproteobacteria; order Pseudomonadales; family Azotimanducaceae; genus Salivita. The sequence continues at coordinate 13,734 of JAYOYG010000003.1, read as the reverse complement.
GCCATGGCGGAGCGTGGTTAGCCAGGCCACGATGGCATCCCGAACGTGGGCCGGAAGCAGCGGTTTGCCCTGCAGAGCCGGGGGGACGCGAGGGCCCGTCGCGGGGCGGCCGTAGGCGGGCATGACCGTGCCCGGACGAAGGGCCCGGGCGTCCGTGAGCAGGGCCCGTAGTGCCTCCTCGTCAAGGCGCAGCCCCACTCCCGCGAGGGAGGGACCGACCGTGCCCTGATCTCGGGGGTCGTGTCCTGGCAGGTGATGGCAAATGCCGCAGTCGCCGACGGCGGGGTCCGCCGCCCAGCGGGCCCCTTGCTGCACAAGGGGGGAGGCGTCTCGGGCTTCCGGAGCGCTCCAGGCGGCGCCGCTGGAGATCAACGTCGCGGCCAAGACGGCCGATGCTGGTGCGCTCGGAGCCTTCACGAGCGTTGCCCTCCGTCCCGAAAGGCGTCAGCGCGAATGCTGTCGTACCAGCCCCGAGCGTGGGCGGCCTCAGCGCCGCGAATGGTGGTCACCGATTCCCCAAGGGCGCTGCGGCTCGGCGAGAGGCCGCTGCCCGCAGCGAGGCTTTCCAACCGCCCGCCTTTGACGGCGTAGCTGCCCACCACGGCGATGCCTGCATCGGGCGCTACCAGGCTGTAGCAGGTGTTGAGCAGCACCGGGTCGGGTCGAGGGGCGCCCGCAAGATCGGCGATGAGCGCCGCGGCGCAGGCCTTCCCCTGGCTATTGGCGGCGAAGGCGGACTTCGGCATGGGGTTGGCGATGGCTGCATCGCCGAGGATGTGGACGTCCTTTGCCAGGGGCGATTCAAAGCCCGTGGGCTCGATGGGGCACCAGCCTTGGCCGCCGTCGAGCCCCGCGCGGCGCAGGAGGGCCGGGGCCCGCTGCGGCGGAATAACGTTGGCGAGATCCGGGGAGAAGCGATCGAAGTCCGTCTCGATGAGGCCCGCTTTCCCGTCGACCCGGCGCAGCCCCGCCCCATCGCTCAAGCCTTGCCACTCGAGGTTCGGATAGCGAGCCGCCCACGCCGCTTTGAACAGGGTGTCCTTGGTGAAGCGGTCCTTGCCATCGAGGAGGAGCAGCTTGGCCCGGGGCCGGTGCTGTTGAAGCCACCAGGCCATGAGGCTGGCCCGCTCGTAGGGGCCAGGGGGGCAGCGATAGGGGTTTGGCGGAATGGTCATCACCACCAGCCCGCCATCGGGGACGGCGCGGAGCTGCTCGACGAGGCGCAGGCTTTCGGGCCCGGCCTCCCAGGCATGGGGGAAGCGCGCCGCGGCTGCGCCGTCGTAGCCGTCAATGGCGTCCGTGGCCAGCTCGATGCCCGGCGCCAGCACCAGCTTGTCGCCGGTGAGGCGCCGGCCATCTTCAAGCACGAGGGCGCGGTGCTCCGGCTCTACGGCGCGAACCCGGGCGCGGATAAGGGTGGGGGCTCCGGCCCCGGAGAAGGCGTCGTAGCGCACTTCCAGGGCCCCAAGGTCCGTGGGATCCAGGAGCGCCGTATTGCTGAAGGGGCAGGTCCAGTAGCGCTCCGGGGCCGCCACTACCGTGACCGTTAGGCTCGGCGCCCAGCGCTTCAGCGCCCAGGCGAGGCTGGCGCCGGCAAAGCCCGCGCCCAGGATCAGCACCGAGGCTTGGGTCCCCTGGGATGACGCCGCGGAAGGCGGCGCCCAGCTCAGGCTCGAAGCACCCAGCAGCGCAGCCCCGGCATGGGTTAGGAAACGACGGCGATTCACGGCGCCGTCCCGTAGTGGTCCGCCAGCGCTCGTAGCGTTTCCGGTTCAAGAATGGCAGCAAAGCGGGCCATGACGTGCCCCGTGGCCGCCGCGGCCTTTGGGTCGTCTTGCCATTGCTGGAGCTTCGCGGCGAGGGCGTCGGCGTTCTGCCCCCGCAGCGCCGGCATGGCGCCGCTGCCCCGGCCCTCGGGGCCGTGGCAGCCATTGCACGCCGCGGCCCAGCGGGCCACGGTGCTTGGGGGTTCAAGGGCCCAAAGGGGCGCGGCGAGGGCAAGGCTGGCCAGGGCCAGCCAGGGAAGGCACCGCCGCGCCATGGACCCTAGCTCCAGCGTAGATCGTGCTGGGCGATGGGCAGGGCGCGAATGCGGCGCCCGGTGATTTTGTAGATGGCGTTCACCACCGCCGGGGCCGTGGGGGGCAGGGCCGGCTCGCCAATGCCGCCCCAGTGCTCGCCCCCGGAGAGGGAGAAGTGCGTTTCCACCGCCGGGGCTTCCACCATCTTCACCACCCGGTTGCGGTCAAAGTTCTGCTGCACCACCTGGCCGTTCTCGATGTCGCTTCGGCCCCAAAGGGCTGCGGAGAGGCCGTAGATCACGCTGCTTTCGACCTGCTCTGCAATGGTCCGGGGGTTCACCGTATTCCCGCAGTCGATGGCCGTGACTACCCGCTCGACCTTCACTTCCCCGCTTTGGGTGACCGTGACCTCGGCCACCTGTGCGCAGATGGAGCCAAAGCTTTCGTGAATGGCGATGCCCTGGGCGGAGCCCGGGGCCATGGGGCGACCCCAATTCGCCTTTTCCGCCGCCAGGTTCAGCGTGTTCAGCATGGCGGGGTGCTTGTGGAGCAGGGCCTGGCGGAAGGCGAGGGGGTCCTGCCCCGCGGCCTCGGCCATCTCGTCGATAAAGGCCTCGAGGGCAAAGCCGTTTTGCGAACTCCCCACGGAGCGCCAGAACCACACGGGCACGGGGGTGCGCTTTAGGTGATGCTCGATGCTGACGTGGGCGATGTCGTAGGGCTGGTTCTCCAGGCCCTCCGTGCTCGAGCCGTCGAGCCCGTTCTGGACCACCTCGGGGCGGAAGCCTGCGAGGATGGAGTGGGTAGCGGAGCGATTGAGCAGGGCCACGGGCTTGCCGCTCGCGTCGAAGCCGGCCTTAAAGCGTAGAGCGGCGAGGGGGCGAAAGTGCCCCGTGCGCGTGTCCGCCTCCCGGCTCCAAAGGACCTTCACCGGCGTGTTGCCCAGGGCCTTGGCAATGGCCAGAGCCCGGCGCGCGAAGTCGGGCATGCTGCGCCGGCCAAAGCCGCCGCCCAGAAAGCAGTTATGAACGTGGATCGTTTCCGGCGCTCGGCCGAGGATTTCCGCGGCGGCGCCGAGCACCGATTCGGGGTTTTGGGTGCCGGTCCACACGTCGACCCGGTCCTTGGCGATGGATACGGTGCAGTTCACCGGCTCCATGGCGAGGTGGGCCAGGTAGGGAGCGTCGTAGTCTGCTTCGATGACCGTTTCCGCGGTTTCGAGGCTGGCGTAGGCATCCCCTTCCTCGTGGGCCACCACCCCCCGGCGGTCCAGGTCGCTTTTAAATTCCGCCCGCATGGCATCGCTGCTTGCGCTGGCGTTCGGGCCCAGGTCCCACTCCGGGGAGAGGGCCTCGAGGCCCTTCCGCGCGCGCCAGTAGCTGTCGGCGATCACGGCAAAGCCGTCCTCTACCCGGATCACCTTCTTCACGCCCTTCACGGCGAGGGCCGGGGCGTCATCCAGTGCTGCGAGGGTGCCGCCCCACACGGGGCAGGCGTCGTAGGCGGCGTACAGCATGCCCGGCACTTTCACATCGATGCCAAAGGTGGCGCTGCCGTCGACCTTGCTGGGGACGTCCAGGCGATTTAGGGGCGTGCCCAGCAGCTTGAATTCCCCGGCCTTGCGAATGGCGGGCTCCTCCGCGAGCGTAATGGCTGCGGCTTCCGCAGCGAGCACGCCATAGGCCGTGCGCCGGCCGCTGGCGTCGTGGAAGACTTCTCCCCCTTCCGTTCGGAGCTCCGCCACGGGGACTTCCCAGCGCGCTGCGGCGGCGGCCTTCAGCCGTTCCCGGGCGCTGGCGCCGGCCTGCTGGAGGTATTCCCGGGACCGGCGCACCGCGCCGCTGCCGCCTGTGCCCATGCGTTTGTAGACGCCGCTTTCCCGGACGCTCCGGTTGGCACTGGCGTATTCCGCTTTCACTTGGCTCCAGTCGCAGTCCAGCTCTTCGGCCACAAGCATGGGCATGGCGGTGAAGACCCCTTCCCCCATCTCGGATTGGGCTACGCGAATGGTTACCTGACTGTTCGGATCGATGGTGAGCCAGGCGCTGATTTCCGTGCCCGTAGGTTCCCCGGTCCAGGGATCAAGGCCGGCGTTGGCCTTCGGCAGGGACAGGGCCAGCATGAGCCCGCCGCTGGCGGCGACGCTGCTTTTAACGAAGGCCCGGCGGGACAGGGTGGAATTCTGAAGGGTCATCGCAGGGCTCCTTAGGCGTCAGCCATGGCGTCGCGGGCCAGGGCAGCGGCACGGTGGATGGCACTGCGCATGCGCGGGTAGGTGCCGCAGCGGCAGATGTTGATCATGGCTTGATCGATGTCCTCGTCCGAGGGGTTCGGCGTGTTGTCGACCAGGTGCGCCGCCACCATGAGCTGGCCCGATTGGCAGTAGCCACACTGGGGCACGTCATGTTCGATCCAGGCCTGCTGCACGGCGTGGAGCGTGTCCCCGGCCAGGCCTTCAATGGTGGTGATGGCTTGCCCCTCGGCCACGCTGACCGGGGTGACGCAGCTGCGTAGGGGGCGCCCGTCGAGGTGGACGGTGCAGGCGCCGCACTGCGCAATGCCGCAGCCGAACTTGGTGCCCGTGAGGTCCAGGTGATCCCTCAGCACCCAAAGAAGGGGGGTATCGGGTTCGACGTCGAGCGTGTGCGTTTTGCCATTCACGGTAAGCGTGATCATGCTATGCATCCCTAAGTCGTGGGCCACAGCGGGGCCCGAGCCATCGCCCCCCATTATCTTCATGGCCGAGCGGCGGGAGCAACCATCGGAGGAGCCGAGGCATGACGGAAAAGCCCGTGGTAGCGCTGATCGATGCGGAGGCTGGGCGCTTCGCCGAGGCGCTGGCGGATCTCCCGGTGACGCTGCGCCCCTATGCGGCGCCGACGCCCCCGGCGGAGGAGGGGCTGGCGACCATCGCCTATGCCTTGGCGGCCCCAGATCGCCTCGCGGCCTATCTGCCTTCCCTGCCGGCTCTCCGCTGGGCCCAGAGTACCTGGGCGGGGGTGAACCCCCTGCTGCCCCTCCTGCCATCCCGGCCCGCGCTTGCGGTGTCGGCGCTGAAGGGCCCCTTCGGTGCGCTCATGGTGCGCTATCTAAACTTTTGGCTCGACGGCTTTGAACAGGGCCTTTTGCTCGCCCTGGCGGCGCAGCGCCGGGCGCGCTGGACCCACGGCGCGGTGCGTCGCCAGAGCGGGCGGAACTTTCGCGGGGCTCGGGCCGTGGTGCTGGGCACCGGGGCCATCGGGTCAGACCTTGGGGCGGCGCTCACGGCCCGGGGTTACCACACCATTGGCCTCAATCGCAGTGGCGCCCCGGCGCCGGGCTTCGCCGAGGTCTACCCCATAGGGGAACGCCTGGCGGCGCTGGCCGGGGCCGAGGTGCTCGTTTCCGTGGTGCCCGCCACAGCGGAAACGGCGGGGCTGCTAGACGCGGCCGCGCTGGCCGCGCTCGCCCCCGGGGCTCTGCTGATGAACGTGGGGCGGGGGAGCGTGGTGCAGGAGGCTGCGCTGCTGGCGGCGCTGGAGAGCGGTCATCTGGGCGCTGCCGTGCTTGACGTTTTTGATGCCGAACCTTTGCCCGAGGACCACGCCTTTTGGGGGGCGCCCCGGTGCTTTGTGACGCCTCACATCTCGGCGCCCACGGAGTGGGAGGCCGTGGTGCCGGTGTTTCGAGAGAATCTACGGAAGGTGCTGGCGGGGGAACCGCCCACGGGCCTGGTGGACCCGGGGCGGGGGTACTGAGGGGGCGGGATCAGTCCGGGAGACCGAGCACCCGCTTGGCCACGATGTTCAGCTGAACTTCGCTCGTGCCCCCTTCGATGGAATTAGCCTTAGAGCGCAGCCACTGGCGGGTGATATCGAGCTCCCGGTCTTCGAAGCCTTCCCCCTCCCAGCCGAGGCCCTGCTGGCCCATGATCTCGAGCATGAGTTCGAACTTCCGCTTGTTCTGTTCGCTGCCGTAGTACTTGAACATGGCCGAGAGGTTGCCGTCGCTCTTGCCCGCCTTGGCCTCTTCGTAGGCCCGGGCCGTGGTGAGCCGGAAGGCATGGTCATTCATGCGGTGCCGCGCCACCTTGTCCCGCATGACGGCGTCGCTGATCTGCCCGTCCGCTTCGCCTAGGTAGTGCTTGGCCAGGTTTTCCAGGGCCCGAGCCGAACCGCCAAGGGCCGTGTTGCCGCCGATGCCACTGATCATCTGGCGCTCGTGCTGAAGCAGGCGCTTGGCGATGGTCCAGCCCTTGCCGCGCTCCCCGACCAGCTGGCCCTTCGGCACCTCCACGTTGTCAAAGAAGGTCTGGCAGAAGGGGGAGGCCCCGGAAATGAGCTTGATGGGGGAGGTGCTCACCCCTTCGCTGGCCATGTCGAAGAGCAGGAAGCTAATCCCCTCGTGCTTGGGCGCGTCGGGCTCCGTGCGCACCAGGCAGAAGATCCAGTCCGCGTGGTTGGCGTAGCTGGTCCAGATCTTGGCGCCGTTGACGATCCAGTGATCGCCTTTGTCCTCGGCCCGGGTTTGCAGTCCGGCAAGGTCGGAGCCCGCGCCCGGCTCAGAGTAGCCCTGGCACCAGCGGATTTCCCCGCGAATGATGGGCGGCAGGTAGGTTTGCTTTTGCTCCTCCGAGGCGAACTCGAGAAGCGCCGGCCCGAGCATCCAGAGGCCAAAGCTGTTCAGCGCGGGCCGGGCCTGAATGCGCCCCAGCTCCTGCTGAAGGATTTTGTTTTCGTCGGCAGACAGGCCGCCACCGCCGTAGGCTGCGGGCCAGGTGGGTGCGGTCCAGCCCCGGCTGGCCATGCGCTCGAGCCACAGCTTCGAGTCGGGGTTTTTGAAGGTGGCCTTGCGGCCGCCCCAGACCGTTTCATCCTCGGGCATGGGGGTGCGCATGCTCGCCGGGCAGTTTTCCTCGAGCCAGGCGCGGGTTTCCGCGCGGAAAGTTTCTAGATCGGTGCCCTGGCTTACGACTTCAGCGGTGCTCATGACGTCTCTCCCCGAATGCGTGTTCGTTTAAGTCTAAGGGCTTCCCCTCCTCGGAGAAAGCCGTCATGAGTTGCCCGGGGCGAGCCCTTGGGGGGAAGATGGGGTAACACCGAACGTGCGGTAGGGGGGGCGCCGACGGGGCGCAGAAACCATAGGGGAGAGAAAGGATGGCGATGAAAACCCGCATTTGCGATTTGTTTGGTATCGAGGTTCCCGTGCTGCTGGCGGGCATGGGGGGCGCGAGCACGCCGGAGCTGGCGGCGGCGGTCTCAAATGCCGGCGGTCTTGGGGTTCTCGGGGCTGCGGGCTGCGGCCCTAAGCAGCTCCGGGAGTGGATTCAGCGTACCCGATCCCTCACAGACAAGCCCTTTGGCGTGGACACGCTGCTGCCTGCGTCCGTCCGCCGGGCCCGGGATCAGCAGCAGGCCGGGGACGCGCCCTCTCCCGCGGAGCAGGTGGCCCCGCTCCAGGGTTTTGCGCAGCAATTTATGGACGAGTTCGGCCTTGAGGCCCCGGATCCGGACAGCCTAAAGGTCACCCGCGACCCCGATGAGCCCCTGCCCCTGTCGGCGGAGTTCTTTGAAGCCCAGATGGAAGTGGTCATTGAGGAGCAAGTGCCCGTTTACGTGTCAGGGCTTGGTAACCCCGGACCCTGGATGGATCGCCTCAAGGCCAACGGCACCAAAGTGGGTGCCGTGGTGGGTAAGGTGAAGCACGCGGTGCAGGTTAAAAGCTCCGGCGTCGATTTCATTGTGGCCCAGGGCCACGACGGTGGGGGCCATAACTCCCCCATTGGCACCATGGCGCTCATTCCCCAGGTGGTGGATGCGGTCGGCGATCTGCCCATCCTCGGCGCGGGCGGCATTGGTGATGGGCGCGGCGTGGCGGCGGCCTTCATGCTCGGCGCCGAAGGGGTTTGGGTGGGCTCGGCCTTCCTCGCCTCCGACGAAGCGGGGATTTTCGATTTCCAGAAGCAGGCCATTGTGGATGCGGAGGAAGACGGCACCACCATTTCCCGCGCCGTGACGGGCAAGCCTGCGCGCATCATTCGCAGCCTCTGGACCGATTACTGGGTGCGGGAGGGGAAGGAGCCCCTGACCATGCCCTACCAGGGGATGATTGCCTCTCCCGTGCTGGCCGCAGCCAATCGCGCGCAGCGGGGCGATATCAACCCCGGCTTTGCCGGCCAGGGCATTGGCATGGTGAAGGCCGTGCGTCCAGCGGCGGAAATTTTGCGCGAGATGGTTTATAGCGCGGAGCAAGCCCTGCAGCGGGCCTCGAACCTCCACCGCTAGCACGAGGGTTTTGCGTTCCTGGGGCCTCGGCGCCCCAGGGCGTGCTACAGGCCCCTGATTTTGCTAGTATTAACCATCTTCATTAATGCGGAGTCTCCCCATGGCGAGCCCTCCTTCCCGGCGCGGCGCAGCCTCCCAGACGCGCGATCGGCTCCTTGAGGCGGCGGAAACGCTCTTTGCCTCTGAAGGCTTCGGGGCAGTGACCACGCGGGCCATTTTGCGGGCCGCGGGGCAGCGCAATGAGTCGGCGCTGCACTACCACTTTGGAGGCCGGCAGGGGCTGATTGAGGCCCTTCACGAGCGGCGCATGGACCAGCTCGCAGGGCACCGGGGCGCCTTCATCGAAAAGCTGCTCACCCGCAAGGCCCCCTTCTCCGTTCAGGATCTTGCGGAGGTTCAAGTGCAATCCATCGCGAGCCTCGCAGGCAGCGATGAAGGCTTCCACGCCTACCTTCAGGGCATCGCCGACCTCGTATGCTCTCCCGAGGGAGAGTTTGAGGCGCTCCTTGATCGCTACGATCGCGCCCCGGAACTCGAGGCCAGGCAGCGCTTGGCGGCGTCTTTTTCTACCGTGCCCTTTCCCTTACTTCGTCAGCGCTTCAATTTAGGGCGGCGCTTTATTCTCATGGCGATGGTGCAGTGGCTTCGGCGCCATGGTCATTTTCGGGGCAAGGCGGCGAAGGCCTTCCTCGCCGATCTTCCTCGCCTGCTCGAAGCCCTCCTGCAAGCGCCGGCGGAGACCGCCTAGGGCCCGATCTTGGTGTACCCTCGAGGGCTTGGGGGGAAACACATGATTTCAGAACACCGCAGTTGGCACCGGCCCAACGGCCTCGTGCTTCGCGCTCAGGTGGAGGGTCCGGCCCAGCCGAAGGGCAGCGTGCTCCTGGCCCACGGGGGCGGGCAGACCCGCTACGCCTGGGGCGGCACGGCGAAGGCCCTGGCGGCGGCCGGATGGCTTGCCGTCGCCCTCGATCTTCGGGGCCACGGGGATAGCGACTGGTGCCCGGATCAGGACTATAGCAACGAGGCCTTCGCCGCCGATCTGGTGGCCGTGGCCCAAACCCTGCCCCAGCCTTGCATGGCCGTGGGGGCGTCCCTAGGGGGCATGGCCACCATGCTGGCGGAAGGGGAGCTCACCCCGGGGACCTTCTCGGGGGTGATCTTTGTGGACGTCACGCCGCGACTGGAAGCGGAGGGCGTGGCCGGCATCGTCGGTTTTATGCGCGCCAACATGACCGAAGGCTTTGCCGAGCTGGAAGACGCGGCGGAGGCCATCGAGGCCTATCTGCCCCAGCGCCGGGGGCGACGGAATCTCGAGGGACTCAAGAAAAACCTCCGCCTTGGGGACGATGGGCGGTGGCGCTGGCACTGGGATCCGGCCTTCATGAGCGAAGGGCGGCACCAGGATCGGGAGCAGGCCGCACAGCGCCTCGAAGCGGCCCTAGGCGCCATCCGCTGTCCTCAGCTTTTGGTGCGCGGTCGTATGAGCGAACTGGTGTCGGAGGCGGGGGTGGCGGCTTTCCGCGCTGCAGCTCCGTCGGCGGCCTTTGTGGACGTGGCGGGCGCTGGGCACATGGTCGCCGGGGATCGTAACGACGCCTTTACCGACGCCATCCTCGCGTTCCTTGGGGAAGCGGCCGCTTAAGCGTCCTCTGCGTCCGCAGCGATGGGCACGAGGCCCTTGGGGCCGACCCCCAGCCGCCCCACCGGGGCCCAGCCCCGGCGGACCCCCGCCTGAGGCCGAAGCATAAACAAATCTCCGTTCATGCCCGTTAGGGCCCGAATGCCGCAGTCCCGCTGGGCGAGCTGGCCGTGGGCGCGCATATGGCTGGGGGTGCCGTGGGTGGGCACCACCAGCTCGGGCTTCAGCCAGCCATAGAGGGTTTTCAGCTCCTCCTGCGCCGGGTGGCCGGAGGCATGGATCTGATGATCTTCGTCGCTGATCACCTCTACCCCGAGGCGCTTTAGGCGTTCCACGAGGGCGTCGATAAGCGGCTCATTCCCGGGGATGGCTCGGGCGCTAAAGATCACCCGGTCTCCGGGTTCGAGCAGCAGGTCCGGGTGGCGATTGCGGGACAGGCGATCGAGGGCGGCGCCCGGGTCCCCCTGGCTGCCCGTGGCCACGGCCAGGCAGGCCTCCGCCGGGAGATAGGCGGCGTCCCGGCTGTCGATGTAGCGCCGCTCCGGATCCCAGTAGCCGCTCGCCGCCGCGGCCTGGGCCATGGTGCGAAGGGAGCGGCCCAAAAGCGTTGGCGTGCGATCAAAGCGCGCAGCCAGCCGAGCAAAGAGGTGGAGCCGGGCGATATTGCTGCCGAAGGCGGTGATGACCACGCGCCCTGGGGCACCTTGAATGAGCTTGGCTAGGTCTCGCTCCAGCGATCCCTCGGACAGGGAATAGCCCGGGGTGAGAGCGTTGGTCGAGTCCCCCACTAGCGCATCAATCCCCTGGTCGCCCAGGGCACGAAGGGTGCTCTCCGGCGGAGGCGTCCCCAGCCCCGGCGCGCCATCGAGCTTCCAATCACCGGTGTGAAACACCGTGCCCGCTGCGGTGGTGAGCACCAGGGCCTGGGCCTCCGGAAGGGAGTGGGTCATGGTGAGGTAACGGAGCTGGAAGGGCCCAAGGGAGAAGGGGCTGTCCGGGGGCAGGACGGTCAGGGGCACCTTGCCCTGAAGACCGGCCTCCCGAAGCTTGTTGGCCAGCACCGCCGCGGCGAAGGGGGTGCAGAGCACCGGGCAGCGAAGCCGGGGCCACAGATGGGCGACGGCCCCAAGGTGATCTTCGTGGCCGTGGGTGAGCACGAGGCCGCAGAGGGCCTCGCGCACGCCCTCGATAAAGGTCGGGTCCGCCATCTGCACGTGGGGATCCTTAGAGCCGTGCTCGGCAAAGGTGACGCCGCAGTCCACCATGAGCCAGCGGTCGTCATGGCCATAGAGGTTGAGGTTCATTCCGATCTCACCGGTGCCGCCGAGGGGTAGGAACCAGAGATCGCTGGCGCCGGGGCTGGCGAGCCTCATGAGCTGCAGGACAGGGCCGTGCACCCGGGATGGGCTTCCGCCCAGGCTGGGCGCCGTCCCAGGAGCGGCGCATCCTCTGCGGTGGGCGCGTAGGGCCGGCTCAGGCCGGCGAGCAGCCGCTGGAGCGGCGCCTCGTCGCCCTCGGCGAGGCCATCGATGGCCTGCTGAGTGAGGTAGTTGCGGGGAATGAACGCGGGGTTTTTCCCGTTCATGCGTTCCCGCCGCGTTGCCGGATCCGCGGGGTCCGCGTGGAGCCGAGCGCCATAGCGCAAAAGCCACGCTTCCCAGGCGCCCTGGCGGGTGTGGTCCAAAGGGGCGTCGTCGTAAAAGCAGGGGGCGAGCGCCTCGGTCAGCGCCGGCCCCCGGGGCGCACCGGTGCGAACCGCTTCCAGGGCCGGGACGTCGGCCAGCTGGCGGAAGCACAGGGTCGGATCCACCTGCGCCTCCTCCATCAACCCAAGTAGCTCGCTAACCAGGCCCTCGTCCCGCGGTTCGAAGCGGCTTAGGCCGAGCTTGGCCGCCATCTCGTCCTGCCAGCAGCGTCGGTAGTGGGTTTCGAAGTCGTTCAGGATGGCCTGAAGTGCCGGCGCATCCTCGACCACGAGATACAGCGCGTTGCCCAGCTGGGCAAGATTCCACTGCGCCACCGCCGCCTGCTGTTCAAAGCGGTAGCGGCCGCCGTGGTCGCTGGTGTTGGGGGTCCAACCCGGGGTGTAGCGATCGAGCCAGCCGTAGGGGCCGTAGTCGATGGTGAGGCCCAACACGGACAGGTTGTCCGTGTTCAAAACGCCGTGGACGAAACCAAGGCCCGTCCACTTCGCCACCAGCGCAGCGGTGCGCCGGCAGATGGCCTCATAGAGCGCGAGCGTGCGCGCCTTGCCCCTGCCCGAAAGCTCTGGGAAATGGTGCGTTGCCAGGTAGTCGAGGAGCGTCTGTAGCGTATCCGGCTCCTGCCGAGCCGCCAGTAGTTCGAAATGCCCAAAGCGCAGGAAGCTTTCCGCGACCCGGCAAACGATGGCGCCGGGCTCGGCCTCCACCTGACCGTTGTAGAAGCGGTCACGCAGCACACCGTCCCCGGTGGTTAGCAGGGCCAGGGCCCGGGTGGTGGGGACGCCGAGGGCCGCCATGGCCTCGCTACACACGTATTCCCGAAGGGAGGAGCGCAAGACAGCGCGGCCGTCCGCGCCCCGGGAGTAGGGGGTGGGGCCGGCGCCCTTCAGCTGCAGGCTTTGGCGGCGCCCCGCTTCGTCAACGAGATCCCCGAGATTGATCGCGCGCCCATCCCCCAGCTGCCCGGCCCAGGTGCCAAATTGATGGCCCCCGTAGGTCATGGCATAGGGCGTTGCTCCAGGCCAGGCAGCGTTTCCCGCCAGGCAGGCCAGCAGGGTGGGGCTCTTCATTGCCTCAGGGCTCAGGCCGAGCTCCGCCCCCAGCGCCTCATTGAGTACCAAGGCCCGGGGCGCAGCGACCGGCGTCGGCTCCACATAGGAGAAGAGCGCATTCCGCGGAGCGCGGGGCTTCGCGCCCCGTTCCGGGTCGCCGGGAAGTAGGGCCGCGTAGTGCTGCGCGAGCGGGGGAAGCGTTGGGCTATGGGTTGTCATGGCGGGCAGTGTACGGCTCGCGACGCCCAGGGCAAGGGCGCTCCGTGGCACCGGCGAGGGCCGGCGCGCTACCATAGGCCTTTCCTGCCAAGGATGTTGTCCGATGCCTCGCCGTCCCCTCTTGCTGCTGATCCTATGCCTAGGCTTTTTGCTAGGCTGCGCGGGGGTGGGCCCGCGGGCTCTGGAAACGGCCCGGGGCAGCTATAACGAGGTGCTCCGGGATACGGCGGATGAGCAGCTTCTCGCCAACCTTGTTCGCTTGCGCTACCGCGATCGTCCCTTCTTTCTAGAAGTGAGCGCGGTCACCACGCAATTCCGCTTTGCCCCGAATGCTGGCGCGGGCCTGGCCCTGGAAGGCTTCCGGATCGATGACGATATCGCCCTCTCCGTCGGCGGCGGCTTTAGCGAAACCCCGACCATCTCCTACGCGCCGCTTCAGGGAGAGGACTTCGCCCGCCGCCTCCTGTCGCCCTTAAGCCTCGACGCCTTGGTGCTGCTGAACCACTCGGGCTGGAGCACGGAGCGGCTCTTCCGCCTGGCCGTGCAGCGGGCCAATGGCCTGCGCAATGCGGTCACCGCCTCCGGGCCCACGCCCGCCCAGGCGCCGGACTTTGCCGAGTTTGCGGCCTTTGCTCGGACGCTTCGGGCGCTTCAGCTCGAAGATGCTTTGCTGCTGGGGCGGCAGGGCACGGGCGATGCGGCGGCCCTTACCCTTGCGGTAACGGCAGAGGGGGCCGCGCTTCCGGCCTTTCGATCGCTTCGGGAGTCGCTGGGCCTGCAGGAGGGGAAGATGGCTTATCGACTTCGCGCTGGTGCCCAGGCCGGGACCGGTGA
>JAYOYG010000002.1:94207-104659 GCA_038153445.1 Pseudomonadales bacterium | reverse complement strand
GGCGCGCCTCGACGCGGAGCAGGCGCGACTGCAAGCGCTTCTGAAAGAGGCCGAGGCCTCCGCCGCGGAGGCCGAGGAACTGGCCAAAGCCGTGGAGACGCTCCAGGCAGAGGTCGATAGCCAGGGCCGCTTCGGGGACGACCAGCAGGGGACCGCCGCGCGAAGCATCCAGGGGGACGGGCAACGGCAATACCTCACAGGACTCCGCGTGGGGGGCGAGCGAATCCTGATCCTCTTCGATCGCTCCGCCAGCATGCTCGACGACACCATCGTCAACGTGCTTCGCCTGCGAAACATGGCCCCGGAAGCCCAACAGGCGGCGCCCAAGTGGCAGCGCGCCAAGGGTACGGTGGAATGGCTCGTCTCCCAGCTGCCCCTCACCAGCGCCTTTCAGCTCTACGCGTTCAGCGAGGGCTGGGAACCGGCTCTCGCGGGGACAGAAGGCACCTGGCTGCCCGTGAACAGCCAACGGCTCGGGGAGGCTGCGGAAGCCGCGCTGGCCCTGCTTCCCACCGGCGGCACGAACTTAGAGGCGGTGTTCGCAGCCGTGAAGGGCCTGAGCCCTGCGCCGGATAACATTATTCTGATCACCGACGGCCTACCCACTCTCAGCCCCGGGGATAGCCCCCGGGGGACCGTGACCGGCGCCCAGCGCCGACGGCTCTTCGAGGACGCGGTGCGGGCCCTGCCCCCAGCCATTCCGCTGCAAATTATTTTACTGCCCCTCGAAGGGGATCCCCTCGCCGCCTCTCTCTATTGGCGCCTCGCGACGCAGCGCGGGGGCAGCTTCATGAGCCCGGCGGAGGATTGGCCCTGATGGCACGCCCAAGACGCGACGTAGCGGATAGCGGCCTGGCCTTTCTGGACGTGGTCTCCTGCGGCTTTGGCGCGGTCATCCTGCTGCTGATCATCACCAAAAGCGTCGCCCCCCAGGACACCCGAGCCAGCGCCGAGGGCCTCGCCGGGGACGCTGCCACCCTACAGGCGGCCGTGCTTTCCGCCCAGGCCCGAAGGGACGAACTGAGGGACGCCGCGGGGGAAGCCCAGGCGCGCGTGGAGGCGCTGAAACAACAGCTGGCCGCGCAGCAGGCGGCGGAAGCAGCCCTCAAGGTTCAGGCGCAACGCGCCGCCGACGCCCTCGCTGACGCCCAGGCCGAAGGCCGCGCCCTCGCCGATGCTCGCCAGTCCCTATCGGAAACCCTTCAGCGCCTTTTGGGGCAGAACTACCGGGCCCGCAATGACCTGGTGGGGGGGATTCCCGCGGATAGCGAATACATCATCTTCATCATCGACACCTCTGGCAGCATGTTCAATTACGCCTGGGATTTGATGACGCAGAAGCTCATCGAAACCCTAGAGGTCTACCCAGAAGTGAAGGGCATTCAGGTCATGAATGACATGGGGGAGTACATGTTCAGCAGCTACGCTGGGCAGTGGATTCCCGATACGCCGGGGCGGCGCGCCATTATCACGGACCGCATCCGCAGCTGGAGCCCCTTCTCCAATTCCTCCCCGGTGGAGGGCATTACGCGAGCCATCAACACCTTCTGGGCGCCGGACCGAAAGATCTCCCTCTACGTGTTCGGCGATGAATTTACCGGCGCTTCCATCGAAGCCGTGATCGATACGGTGGATCGAATTAACCGCAGCGACAGCTCGGGGCAGCGCCGCGTGCGCATTCACGGCGTCGGTTTTCCCGTGCAGTTCTCCGCACCCCCCCAGTTTCAGGATACGGGGGAGCGCTTTGCCACCCTCATGCGCGAGCTGGCCCGGCGCAATGGCGGGACCTTCGTCGGGCTTGAGCGCTTTCGCTAGCGTTCTTCTGGGGCCCCCAGGGGCGGCGCCTTCACCAACGCCTTCACCCGCTCTGCCCCACTCGGATCAACCGCCATGCCATGCACGAGGTAGTTCTGGGCGTGGGCCAGCTGCTGAAGGCCCATGGCGCTTCGGAGGGAATTGAAAAACCCCTGGGCATCTTGGGCTTGGTTGATGGAGGCCTTGGCGGTCTTTAGGCCCATGGCCGGCTGCTGGGCGATCTCCGCCGCAAGGGCCAGGCTCGCCTCCCCCAGCGCGTCCCGGGGCACCACCCGGTTCACCATCCCGAGCTCCCGAGCGACCTCCGCGGTGATGGCGCGGCCCGTGAACAGCAGCTCCTTGGCCTTGCGCACTCCAAATTCCCAGGGGTGGCCAAAGTACTCCACACCGTTGGCCCCGAAGGCCACCACGGGATCCTGGAAGGTGGCATCGTCGCTGGCCACCACGATGTCGAAGGGCCAGACAAGCATGAGCCCTCCGGCGATCACCTTGCCCTGAACGGCTACCACCGTGGGCTTAGGAATGTTCCGCCAGCGCCAGCACAGGCCGAAGTAGGCCTCCTCCTCCCGAGCCCAGTGTCCTTCCATGGCCGGAGCATCGAAGCCTCCCCAGGGACCGAGGGCGACGTCCTCGAAGGCCGCATCGTCGTCCCCGGACAGATCATGCCCGGAGGAAAAGTGACGCCCCTCCGCGGCGATGAGTAGCACCTTGATCGCATCGTCCTGAGCGCCCCGATCGAGCGCATCATTTAAGGCGTACAGCAAATGGCGATTCTGCGCGTTGGCCTGCGCAGGCCGGTTCAGCGTTATGCGCGCCACCCCCGGCGCCGGCACTTCATAGCGAACCCATTCGGTCATGATTCCCTCCTTCCCCTCAGGAGCCCCCACGGTGACAAAGCTTGGGTCAAAAAAAAAGCGCCCGGGGTGCGGGCGCTTTCTTCGGTCAGGCCGCCAGGGGGGGCGCGGCAGGGTTAGTTGCTGGCGAGGCTCTCGCCGGCCACCACGGGCAGGCCCATGGCGGTCCACACGAGGATCCCCTCGTCAATCACCGCCGTAAGTTCCGCCGGATAGCCAAGCTCCCGGAGATTGTTGATCACGTAATCCGAGGCGGCATGGGGACAAGCGCAGTAGGCCACGATCATGACGCCTTCGGAGGGATCGGGAAGCTGGAGATCGGTCGCCCGCTCCTTGTCCCGGTAATAGGGCATGGGCACGGCACCCGGGATGTGGCTGCGCTGCCAGGACGAGGCGGGCCGGGTGTCGAGGAGAATAAAGCGCTTCTTCTCTTCCAGCGCCTTCACCACCTCCGCGGCAGGAACGTAGCGGCCCTCGTAGAGGCCGTCGGTCTTGTAGCGCTTCTCCTGGTACTCCACGCGAATGGTGAAGTTCGGATCTTCCCCGTCAGGGTTCAGCACGTACTGATCCGGCGTCGGCGGCGTGCGCAGCTTGATGGGATCGGGCGCCCAGCCCGAGGCCTGGCTACGCAGGTAGGCGACAACGTTGTTCACGCCCTTCTCGCCAAGGAGCTTCGTGTAGCTGCCCATGGGGGTGCCCTCCCGGCCGTGCTCCAGAGCGTACTTCAGGAACGCATCGGAAGCGTTGGCCAGCAGGGACTGATCACCAATGGCCGGCGCATAGACGCCCTGCCCCTGATCGCCATGGCAGTTGGCACACAGTGCGCTGTAGGTTTGCGCGCCGGCCTGGGCGTCGCCTTCCACGGCATCACCAGAGAGCTTCAACGGCTCAATGCCTTCCACCTGCACGAGCCAGCGGGTGAGGATATTCATTTGTCCGGGGGAGAGGGGCCCGCCCATCTCTTCGCTGTAGGCCGCCATGGCCGTACCGCGCCGGCCATAACCGATGGCTGCCCGCAGATGGGAAGGGAAACCCGTGCTGAGGAGCTGCGGGCTCTTCAGGGACGGGGCGTGGTCCGCGGCGTAGCCGCTGCGATCTTCGCCGTGGCACAGCGCGCAGTTCTGTTCGTAGAGGCCTGCGGCCTCGGCCATTTGCGCCTCATCTAGGGTCAGGGACCAGTCCTGCGCCCCCTGCGCTGCGCCGCCAAGGCAGAACAGCACCGCCAGCAAAAGCTTTTTCATAACCCCTCCCAAGGGTGCCCGGCCAGGATCGCCGCCGGGGCTTGTCATAATGGATGGCGATAACGTTATAAGGTATCGCTAAACCCTGGGAAGCTCAATGTCAGACTAAGGCTTCAGCTTCCGCCTCGATCTCCGCCTTTAGGGAGGCCCGGCTCACCAAGCCATGCTCGAGCGCAAGCAAGGTGAGCTGCACATCGCTGTCGATGGCCAGCTTTTCGAAGATGCGGTAGCGATAGCTGTTCACCGTTTTCGGCGAAAGCGACAGGGCCCGGGCGATCACCGCAACCCGCTGGCAGCGAATGACCATATGGGCCACCTGAAGCTCACGCCCGGAGAGCAGCGCAAAGGGATTTCGATGATCGCCCCCTTCTAGGCTATGGAAGGCGAGGTTTCTGGCCACGTCGGCGGAGAGAAAGCGCTGCCCCACCTGGGCCCGCCGTAGCGCCGCGATCCATTCCTGCTCCTCCGCCTGCAGGCTCACATAAGCCGTCGCCCCGGCATCGAGCATGTGGTGTGGAAAGGGCCCGCCGCTCGGCTCCCCGAAGCCGACGATGGCCAGCTGGGGCCGCTGGCGCTGAAGCCGGCGAATGGTTTCCACCCCGTCGGCGTCCTCAAGGCTCAATGCCACCAAAGCCATGGTGGCCCGCGACGGATCCAGCTGCTCGAGCCCCTCCTGGGCCGTGAAGGCATGGGCCACGAGGTCCATGCCTGGGGCTTGCTCAATAAGGGCTTTCAGGGCGATGTGGACGAGGCGTTGCCCCGCAATCAATTGCACTCGAATCATGCGTCTCCCCTCCCTGGGCTGCGCAATGGCAAGGTCCACCCTAGCAAGCCTCAACGGGGGCTGGCCAACGTGGCACGGGAGATCACCCTAACGGGGTTCTCGGGGCCAGGGCGGCCCCGGAGAGATTTCGCACATCGCGGGGCGCAGAAGGCGCCCCCTTCGGCCTGAGCGGAGGCTTAGGCGCCGGTGAAGGCCTGGAGACCGGTCTGAGCCCGGCCCAGGATCAGGGCGTGGATGTCGTGCGTGCCCTCGTAGGTGTTCACGGTCTCGAGATTCACGAGGTGGCGCATCACGTGGTACTCATCGCTGATGCCGTTGCCGCCGTGCATGTCCCGAGCCAGGCGGGCCACATCCAGCGCCTTGCCGCAGTTATTGCGCTTCAGCAGGGAGATGGTCTCCACGGGCAAGGCATCTTCGTCCATGAGCCGGCCCATGCGCAGGCAGGCCTGGAGGCCCAGGGCGATTTCCGTCTGCATATCCGCAAGCTTCTTCTGAATCAGCTGATTGGCCGCGAGGGGACGACCAAACTGCTGCCGATCCAGGGTGTAGCGCCGGGCCGCATGCCAGCAAAACTCCGCCGCCCCGAGGGCGCCCCAGCTGATGCCGTAGCGCGCCTTGTTCAGACAGCCAAAGGGACCGGCAAGACCCTTCACGTTGGGCAGGAGGTTCTCCTCCGGCACGAAGCAGTCGGACAGCACAATTTCCCCGGTGATGGAGGCGCGAAGGCTGAGCTTCCCTTCGATCTTCGGGGTGGAGAAGCCCTCGAAGGACCGCTCAACGATGAAGCCCCGAATCGTGCCCTCCAGCTTCGCCCACACCACGGCGAGATCGGCGATGGGGGAATTGGTGATCCACATCTTCGCCCCGTTAAGGATAAAGCCGCCGTCCACGGGCTTAGCATTCGTCACCATGGAGGACGGATCGGAGCCGTGGTCCGGCTCGGTCAAGCCAAAGCAGCCGACCCATTCCCCGGTGGCCAGCTTCGGCAGGTACTTCTCCCGCTGCGCTTCCGAGCCGTAGGCGTGGATGGGGTGCATGACGAGGGAGGACTGCACGCTCATGGCCGAGCGATAGCCCGAGTCCACCCGCTCCACTTCCCGGGCCACGAGGCCGTAGCAGACGTAATTCAGCCCGGCGCAGCCGTAGCGCTCCGGAAGGGTCGACCCGAGCATGCCCAGGGCCCCCAGCTCATTCATGATTTCCCGGTGGAAGTGCTCCTTCCGGGAGGCCTCAAGCACCCGAGGCTGGAGCTTGTCCTGGGCGTAGCCCCGGGCTGATTCCATGACCATGCGCTCTTCGTCGCTGAGCTGAGCCTCCAGGCCCAGGGGGTCCTCCCAATTGAACGCCGCCCGCGCCGCCTTTGAAGCCTGCTCCTGGCTCATGAATGCTCTCCTCGATGTGGAACCTGGGATAATGACGGGCGAAGCCTAGAGCACGACCACGGATCTGACAATCAAAGGGGTGTAAACTGCGCCCCGAATCTGCCTAAGGAGCCCGCCATGCCTCTCGACCCCAGCACCCTCGAGCAACTGCAAACCACCGTTCGCCGCTTTGTCCGGGAGCGCCTCGTGCCCCTGGAAGCCCAGGTGGCTCGGGAGGACCGCATCCCCGCGGAGGTGGTGCAGGAGATGCGCGAGCTGGGGCTCTTCGGCCTGACCGTGCCCGAGGCCTACGGCGGCCTGGGGCTGAACACGGAAGAGGAGTGCAAGGTGGTGATGGAACTGGGCTGGACCTCTCCGGCCTTCCGCTCCGTCATCGGCACCAACAACGGCATCGGCTCCCAGGGCCTCGTGATGGACGGCACGGACGCCCAGAGGGAATACTGGCTGCCGCGCATGGCCAGCGGCGAGGTCATCGGCTCCTTCGCCCTCACCGAGCCCGACGCCGGCTCCGATGCGGGCTCGGTGCGCACCCGCGCCGATCGCCAGGGGGATGGCTTCGTCATCAATGGGCGCAAGCGCTACATCACCAATGCGCCCCACGCCCAGCTGTTCACGGTCTTTGCCCGCACGGATCAAGATGCCCCGGGCTCCCGCGGCGTCTCCGCCTTCCTCGTCCCGGCGGACAGCAAGGGCCTGTCCCTGGGCAAGGCCGACAAGAAAATGGGCCAGCAGGGCGCGCACGTGTGCGATGTGGTCTTTGAGGACGTTTTCGTCCCCGCCGACGCCCTTCTCGGCGGCGAGGCAGCCCTTCACAAGGGCTTCCTGACGGCCATGAAAACCCTCGACCGGGGCCGGCTCCACATCAGTGCCCTGGCCGTGGGCTGTGCCCAGCGCCTCATCGAGGAAGCCACCCGCTACGCCGCGGAACGCCAGCAGTTTGGCCAGGCCATCGGCGAGTTTCAGCTGGTGCAGGCCATGCTCGCCGATTCAGCGACGGAAGCCTACGCGGCCCGGACCATGGTCCTCGACGCCGCCCGGCGCCGGGATGAGGGCACGGACAACGAGGCCCTCGCCTCCCGCAGCAAGCTCTTCGCCACGGAGATGGTGGGCCGGGTCGCCGACCGGGCCGTGCAGATCTTCGGGGGGGCGGGCTACATGGAGGAATACGGCATCGAGCGCTTCTATCGAGATGTCCGCCTGTTCCGGCTCTATGAAGGCACGAGCCAAATCCAGCAGCTCATCATCGCTAAAGCGCTGCTCAAAAATATCAAGTAACTTCTTAAGACTGTCCGCTAGGTCATTGATATGAATTTTGTTTCTTTCAACATCAACGGCCTGCGGGCACGGCCCCACCAGCTCGAAGCGGTCGTGGAGAAGTACGATCCGGAGATCCTTGCTCTCCAGGAAACCAAGGTCGACGATCCCCAGTTTCCCCGGGAAGCGGTGGAAGCCCTGGGCTATCACGTCACCTTCTTTGGGCAGAAGGGCCACTACGGCGTCGCCACCCTGAGCAAGGCGGCGCCGACGGCGGTGCAGTACGGCTTTCCCAGCGACGGGGAAGAGGCTCAGCGGCGCTTTATCGCCCTCAGCATGCCCTTTGGCTCGGGAAGCCTGTGGGTGCTGAATGGTTATTTCCCCCAGGGGGAAAGCCGAGACCACCCCAGCAAGTTTCCCGCGAAGACGGCCTTCTACGCCGATCTCCAGACCTACCTCGAGAGCAGCTTCGCCCCAAGCGATGCGGTGATGGTCATGGGGGATATGAACATCGCCCCCCAGGACGAAGACATCGGCATCGGCCCGGAGAACGCGAAGCGCTGGCTGCGATCGGGGAAGACCAGCTTCCTCCCCGAAGAACGCGCCTGGTTTGAGCGGCTGCTGAGCTGGGGCCTAACGGACAGCTACCGGGCCCGCTACCCCGACACGGAGGAGGCCGCCCTCAGCTGGTTTGACTACCGCTCCCGGGGCTTCGAGGCGGAACCGAAGCGCGGCCTGCGCATCGATCAGATCCTCCTGTCCACGCCCCTTATGGAACGGCTTGAGGATGCCGGGGTGGACCATGAGCTGCGCGCCATGGACCGCCCCTCGGACCACTGCCCCATCTGGGTAAGGCTTAAGGCGCCCTAAAGAGCAGGCTGAAGCTCACGGGCACCATGGGCGTGATGCTGTTGAGCCCCGCAATGGCCCGCAGGGCCTCCACCCCGGGTGCCAGCCCAAGCTGCTCCGCGCTCACCATTACCGGCCCAAGGGATTCCACGCGCACCGCGTCCGCCCCCTGACGAGAGACTCGAACGGCGAGCTCTAGGGGAATGCTTTGACCCCGCAGGGCCAGGGTGCCACTTAGGCGCTCCTCGACGCTGTCCCCCGGCGCCAGGGCCTCTAGGGCCGCCTGTGTCACCGGGGTCGTCAGGGTGGCCTCGGGGTAGCTCGCCACCTCAAAGAGCATCTCCCGCATGCGCTCGTTACGGATCGGAATGAGCGTCTCCACGGACCCCAGGGCGATGGTCACCGCAGCCTCATCCCCCGCAACGGCGCCCGAGAACGCGAGGAACTCGTGGGTTTCCGCAATTACCGCATTCTTCACGGTCACGAAGTGAACGCTTGAGGCGCCCTCATCGAGGGCCCAGGACGCCCCCTGCGCGCTGAAGCTGGCTAGCGCCATCGACCCCACGGCTATCCATTTCCCTAGGCTGATCATGCTTTCCTCCTGAAAGAACTACCGTTGAAGGGCCGCTGCGCCGGCCCGAAGCGTTGCCGCCAGCTCCGCTGCCGCGGCGCCCGCCGCCTCAGCGAAATCGTCCCCCGCGCTGGCGTAGAGAATGGCCCGGGAGCTATTCACCAACACCCCTCGGCCCGCCCCATCGAGCCCTGCCTCAAGCACCGCCTGGGGATCGCCCCCCTGGGCACCCACGCCCGGAACCAGCAAGGGAATGGCCGGCGCAGCGCGCCGAATCTCCGCGAGCTCCGCCGGATGAGTTGCTCCAGCCACCAGCATCACGTTGCCCCGCTGGGACCAATCCTCAGCGGCGCGGCGCGCAACACGCAGGTAGAGCGGATCCTCCGGGGGCTGGGCCTGAAACTCCCCGCCCCCGGCGTTGGAGGTGCGGCAGAGCACGATGGTGGCTCTATCTTCGTAGGCAAGAAAGGGCTCGAGGCTATCCGTCCCCAGATAGGGATTCACGGTGACCGCATCGGCGTCGTAGCGCTCGAAGGCTTCCCGGGCGTAGAGCGCTGCCGTATCACCAATATCCCCGCGCTTGGCGTCAAGAATCACCAGCGCATGGGGCGCGCGTTCGCGAATGGCGGCAACACAATCTTCCAACGCCGCCTCCGCCCCGAGCGCCGCAAAGTAGGCAATCTGAGGCTTGAAGGCACACACGTGCGCCGCGGTGGCGTCAATGATGGCGCGATTGAAGGCCTTAATCCCCGCCACATCCGCGGAAAAGCCTGCGGGAAAGCGCTTGGGGTCCGGGTCCAGGCCTACGCAGAGCAGGGAATCGAAGCAATCGTGGGCCGCGGCCAAGCGCGCAGCGAAGGCTGGTGTCATACCCCCTCCCCGTCGAGCAGCTGTGCCCGCAGCGTGGGATCCTTCAGGATCCGGCCGAGGGTGGTCACGATGGCCTGCGTATCCACATCCACCTCCACATTGATGACGGCCCCCTCCTCGCGCTGGCCCCAAAGGGTACGCTCGAGGGTTTCGGGAATCAGGGCCACCTCAAAGGTGCCGGCGTCTCGATCGAGCTGCGCCACCGTCAAGCTGCACCCATCCAGCGCAATAAAGCCCTTATGAAAGACGTAGGCCGACCACGCGGGATCGAGCGCCATCGTCCCTCGCCACTCCCCTCCATCCCGGGAAATGGCCTTCAGTACCGTGGTCCCCGACACGTGGCCGGACACGCGATGGCCGCCGATCTCATCCTGAAAGGACGCGGAGCGCTCGACGTTAACCTCTGCGCCCTCCGTGAGGGCCCCAAGATTCGTGAGGCGGAGGGTTTCGTGAATGATGTCGAAGGCCACCCCCGCCTCGCTCACGGCGGTCACCGTTAGGCAGGTGCCATTCACCGCGACGCTTGCGCCCAAGGCCAAGCCCGCGCGCCGCGGCGCGGAAAGGCCGAGCACCAACCGCAGGCCACCCTCGAAGGGCGCTAAGGACACCACCGGTGCCCGCTCCTGCACAATTCCCGTAAACATGGGGACTCCTAAACGATCACCCCCAAGAGCGGGGGAAGGCCATCGATTCTACCCTCAAATCGATCCCCGGCGCGGAGCGGACCCACCCCCGCCGGGGTGCCCGTGAAAATTAGATCCCCAGGGTGGAGCACAAAGAGCGCGGAAAGCTTCGCGAGGAGCGGCCCCGGCGCCCAGAGCATCTGGTCAAG
>JAYOYG010000002.1:0-94107 GCA_038153445.1 Pseudomonadales bacterium | reverse complement strand
CGTGATCGGGCCCCAAGCTCAGGGACGAGGCAAACTTCGAGAAGAAAAAGGGCGGCTCCAGGTCCGGGTCATGCCCCATTTCCCGAGCGTGGTCCCCATAGTTTCGGCCCACGCAGAAAATCCGCCCCACGGGAAAGGTCCCCGCAGCGGCCCCCTGCTCGTCCACCACAGGAAGGCTCGGCGCCTCCGGCAAGGTGATATTCATAGCGTTCCCCCAAACGAAAACGGGGGCGCCGAAGCGCCCCCGTGGAATCGGACCGTGAGGTCCCTAGCCGCGAGCAGCGGCGCGCTTCAGCTCGTCGTCGCGGGCTTTTTCACCCTCAACGTAACGCTTCCACTGCCGCAGGCTGCGCAGGTCGGACTCGTCTTCCGTTGCCCGGATCCCCTTATTAAAGGAATCGATGGCAGCGGCGTACTCCTTGAGTTCGAACTGGCACATGCCCTTCACCAGCTGAAGGTCGGCAAGCTTGTCGTCGATGCCACCTTTCTTCATGGCCTCGTCAGACGCTTCTACCGCATTCTTGCACTGATCCTTATCGAGATAGAGCTGCGCAAGACGGTAGAAAAGCTCCCCTTCATCGGATTTCTGAGCGGCTTCCTTGTATACCGGAATCGCCTTGTCGCTCTCCTGAGCCAGCTGGTAAGCCTGCCCCAGCATTTGCAGGTTCTTCGAGCTACGCTCGACGATCTCCGCGTCCATGGACTCGGAGAGGATGACCGCCGCGAAGTAAGGCACTTCCTCCTGGAGCAGAAGGCCGGATACGTTGAGGATTTCCCGCTCTTGATCAAGGAGGCCCTGGATGTAGGCCGTCCAGATCGTAGCGATCTGTTCCTTACCGCGCTCCTGCTGGCCGTAAAGGCCAGAGAGCTGAATCCAGTACTCCTTCTTCGGGAAGTCCCTGACGAGGATCTCGAGGATGCGGACGACGTTGTTCCAATCCTCAAGCTCGTAGTAGGCCGCCCGAGACAGAAGCCACCAGTTTTCCTTGATCTCCTGATCCCGCGCTACGGCCACATCCATGGCCTGCTGCACGATTTCCGGTACCTTCGTGTATTGCTCAAGCTGGTAGTACGCCTGGGCAAGGAACATGTAAGGCTGGGGCCCGGGGTTTTCCGTGACCTCGAACCACCGGTTCAGGTAGTTGATGGCCTTGGTGTAGTCCTCTTGCACGAAGTAGAGCTGCCCTAGGGAATAGAGCGCCGATTGCTCCAGGGCTTCCGGAATTTCCGGGCTCTGGCTTAGCACCCCTTCGTAGGCCGCGATGGCCCCGGGGTAGTCTTCGTTAGAGAAGGACACGAAGGCCCGCATGTTGTAAGCAGAGGCGATCTCGTAGGCATTCAGGCCCCGGCGCTCGAGGAGATCCACCAGCACCTGATCGGCGCCTGCGTAGTCCTTCAAATCCACCAGTTCCTGCGCTTCCGCGAGGCGCTTATAGGTCGCTTCCCGCAGCGCCGGCGTGCGCCGCGTTTCCCGCTTCTTCTCTTCCGCGGCATGCGCCGCCGGAATCAGGCTGAAGGAGGAGGAAACAGACTGGGGGAGCATGCCCTGCATGGCGGTGCCGAGCACCACCAGCGCGACGCCCTTTGCTAGGGGACGCATTACTCGGTTCAAACCCTTAGCCATGCACCTTACTCCGTTAGTTCAAAGGTGATGAGGTTGCGAACGCCCGCCACATCGATGGGCTCGCCGTTCACGACCTTCGGCTTGTACTTGAACTTCAGAGCGGCCTGCTGGGCAGCGCGGTCGAAGATCCCCGGGGGATCCGCTTCCACCACCACGGGGTTTTCCACCGTCCCTAGCTTAGTCACCGTGAATTCGAGCAACACGTAACCTTCGATCCCTCGAGTCAGCGCGCGGCGGGGATATACCGGCGCCACCTTCACGATGGGCAGATATTCCCCATCGGCGGTGAAGCCACCATCGCCACTGATCTCGAGGTTCGCATCCATCCCGATGCTACCCATATCCACCCCAATCGCTTCCACCGTGGAATCGAAGGTGGGATCGGGAGCGTCCGGCGGCGGCTCATCCGGCGGGGGCGGCGGCTTGGGCTTACGATTCTTCACCTGGAGCTCTTCCTCCTGCTCCACGCGAACGAAATCCAGCACCCGACCATCCGGGCCGTCGGTGAGGGCAGACCCATCGGTATGGATCAGCCACTGCATGAGGTAGAAGAGGCCAAAGGTCACTACGGCGCCAAGGCCAACGCCCAATAGATAGCGTTGAATCATCCTTAATCCTCCGTAGCCACAGCGACCTGCTGAATGCCTGCGCCGCGCGCGGCGTTGAGCACTTCCATCAGCAGTTCGTTCTTAGCCCCTGCGTCGGCCTGCACCACCAAGCCCCCTTTCGGGTTCTCGGCGATGAGGCGCTCGAGGTTGGCCCGAACCGAACGCACGTCTACGCGCTTCTTATCGATCCAAATCTCGTTCGCAGCATTGATACCCACCAACACGCTTACGGTGGGCTTGACCTCAGCGGTCAGAGCCTCAGGGCGGAGGATGTCCGTCCCAGGCTCCTTAATAAACGTGGCCGTCACGATGAAGAAGATGAGCATGATGAACACCACGTCCAGCATGGGCGTGAGGTTGATCTCGCTCTTCTCTTCGCGGCCAGAAAATCTTGCCATGGACCTACGCATCGTTGGCTCCCAAGCTGGCCTTAGTGATCCATCGTGAGATGGTCTTCGAAGAGTTCCGTCTCCCGGTCCACCTTGCCCTGCAGGAACGTGGTCGCGAGCACCCCGGAGAGGGACGCGACCATGCCTGCCATCGTCGGGATGGTGGCCATGGAAACACCGGAAGCCATGGACCGAGCGTTACCGCCCTGCGTCGCCATGGCATCGAAGACCGCAACCATGCCGGTCACCGTGCCCATCAAACCCAGAAGCGGCGCGAGCGCCACGCAGGTTTGGATGAGCGGAAGAGTGCCGCGGATTTTCTCCGAGGCCTGGGAAATCATCGCTTCCCGTATCGCGTGGGCCGACCAGGACCGACGCTCCTCGCGACCTTCCCACTCTTGGATGGTGCTGTTGACGATGGTTTTGAATTCGGTCCGGAAGAACCAGAACCGTTCGAAAATCATCGTCCACATCACAAAAGTGAGCGCCGCGATCAGGGGCAGCACAGGGCCGCCCCGTTCCATGAAGGTAATGATCGCGTAGTACGCTTCGTTAAACATGGGCTTAACCTAGCGACTTACCCGATTGCTCCGCGTGCTTGGCGATGATGCCCGCGCTCTGCTCTTCCAGAACGTGGATCACCGACTTGGCGCGACCGCTCACCACTGCGTGCATGAGCACGGTCGGGATCGCAGCACAGAGACCAAGTACGGTGGTCATCAACGCGGTGGAGATACCGCCAGCCATGGTCTTCGGATCACCGGTACCGAACAAGGTGATGGCCTGGAAGGTCAGGATCATCCCGATAACCGTACCGAGGAGACCAAGAAGCGGAGACACCACGGAGATCACCTGAACGATAGCGATGCCGCGGTTGATCTTCGGCGTTTCGCCGAGGATGGCCTCGCCGAGCTTGAGCTCGAGGGTTTCAACGTCCACGGACTGATTGTCCTGATAGACCTTGAGGATGCGGCCGAGGGGGTTACCCGTATCCGGGGTGGCATTCTTCGCCTGAGCGGCCACCTTGGACCCCACCATGGCCAGATCCAGCATACGGATCAGGGCGAGGAGGATACCGATGGAACCGAGGGCGATGATGACGTAACCCACCGCGCCGCCGTCCTGGATCCGCTCTTCGATGGTCTTGCCCTGAATGAGGAGCGAGAGCAAGGAGCCGCGGGTCGGGTCGATGGCGAAGGGCACGATGGTGCCGGTGGAGGCCGCCTGCAGACCATCAACCGTTGCCGTGAAGCGGCTGGAGGGCTGGCGAGCCAGCGCAACGATGTTCTGCGTGTTTGGGTCGAAGTTCACATAGCCCGCGTCGGTGACGAGGTTGAAGTCCCCCACCCGGGTGATGGTGGTGGCCGTCTGACCGCCGTCGGCTTCGATGACCGTACCGGGGAAGGACACAACCTTGCCCGTTTCCGTCATCTGCTGCTGAAGCGCAATCCAGAGCTCTTCGATTTCTTCGATGCTGGCGAGCTGCGTGCTCTTACCCATCTTGGCGGCCAGCGCCTGGAGAGGCTCGCCGCGACCCGGGAACTGGGCGCTCACCACGGAGCCTTCGAAGACCCCCACGGTGTCCCCAGCAACCTGCTGCAGCACGCCGAAGAGTTCCCGGAGGGAACCCAGGCGCGTATCCAGCTGCTCCTGGAGCTGACCGAGGCGACGCTCGTTCTCTTCGAACTGGGTCTCGAGGCGGTCGGAGCGCTGCTCCTGCGCCGTACGCTCGGCCTTGGCGGAGTTCAGCATGCTCTGCTGCTGCGCCTTCTTCTGAATGAACTCGCGCTCCCGGTCCTTGTTCACAGCACTTTCGAACAGGGCCCGCTCTTTCACGAGTTTCAGGAGATCGTCGAGGTCGCTGGCCTGACGCATTTCAAATTCGGCGGCATTCGCCGTACCGGCAACCATAACGCCCCCAAGGAGGAGCGCTGCGGCGGATTTTACGAGTGACTTCATGATCATTGCGCCGACTCCGGACCGGGAACGGGAAGGGTGACGAGATCAACGGAGGCTTGCTTCCGCGCCATGCGGATGGCCGCCGTGATAGAGCTGTTGTAGCCCGAATCGAGGGGCTGCCACGCACGCTCAGCCTGGTTCCACACGCCAGCACGCTCGCCGTCGGTGGTTTGATAGACCAGGGAAACGCGGCCCAGGCGGAGGAAGTCCACCACGAGGGTCTGGCCCTCAAGCTCGAGCTCGTCGGTGTAGGACTCGAGGGTCCGACCGTACTCGTTTTCGATCTGGTAGGCGTTCAGCACCTGGCTGAACTTCTCGGACACTTCAACGTCCGCCCGATCGAGAATGTCATGGAGGCGGTTGATACGCTCGAGGCGATCTTCCTGCATGAAGGGCACGTCGAGTTTCACGAACTGCTCGAGGCCGTCGAGCATCCGCAGCATGAGCGGAGTGATCTGACGCTCCACGAGGGTGACCTCGTCAATGGATTGGTTGAGCTCGGCCATCTCCCGCTCTTGGCTAGAGATCTGCCGCTCGAGCTGCGCGTTATAGACACGCAGACCCTCAACCTCCTTCATGACCGTTTTGTAGTCATTCAGAAGCTTGCGAGTTTCCTCGGTAAGCTCATCAACACGAGCCTGAGCGCTGCGCGCTTGGCTGTGAATGTCGTTTGCCGCGGCCAGTACGCCGTCTAACTCTGCGGCCGTCGCTTGGGCGCCTGCTGCGCCAAGGATGGCGCACGCGAGGGCGGAACGCGCAACCGTCTTCAGTCGATGCTCAATCATCTGATACCTGCGTGTCGGTGGATGGATGCCAACTATCTTTTCGGAGTCGAGCAAAGCGGCGAGGTAAAGCTAGACCGAGTGACCCGTGTTTCCCTCACTTCTTTTTCCCGTAACTGCCCCGAGGCCTTCGGGCGGCCATGAGTGCGAGCACCCTGGCCGGGCTGTTGCGCTACTCTCGCGGAGCCTCGCATGCACAACGTCCCTGATTTCTTACGAAGGCTGCCGAAGCATCCGAAATGCCTGAAACGATGTCAACCCGCGCTCACCGTGTTTCCTCGTTCTTATTTCCTCCTTTTTTTCAAGCGTTGGCCTTGACATCACGCAGCTGTAACATTCCGCGGGTGTAATTCGCCGCGATCGTAAGTCACCGAGGACAGCTCATGAGCGGCAACACCATTTTGGTGATCGAGGACGAGGCGGACATTCGCGAACTACTTGCCTTTAGCCTTGAACGGGCCGGCTTTACGGTCCTGGAAGCCCGGGACAGCGAAGAGGCGCTCCGCCGCCTCGAAGGCCCCCTCCCGGATCTCCTGCTAATCGATTGGATGCTCCCGGGCATGACGGGCATCGACCTCGCCCGGCGCCTGCGCAAGGATCCCCTAACTGCTGAGCTACCGCTCATCATGCTCACGGCAAAAAGCGAAGAGGCCGACAAGCTAAAAAGCTACGACGTCGGCATCGACGACTACGTCACCAAGCCCTTCTCCCCCCGGGAGCTTGTCGCCCGGATTAAAGCCGTGCTCCGGCGCACCGGCGCTCCGGAGGCCGGGCAGCTCGCCTTCGGCCCCCTTGTCCTCGATACGCAAAGCCACCGCTTGTCCGTGGGAGAGGACAACATTCACATAGGCCCCACGGAATTCCGCCTCCTTGAGTTCCTCATGCGCCACCCGGAACGGGCCTTCGACCGGGAGCAGCTCCTTGACCGGGTCTGGGGTCGTGCCGTGTATGTGGAAGAACGCACCGTCGATGTGCATATCCTTCGGCTCCGAAAGGTGCTGAAGCCCTTCGGCGTGGCCGACTGGGTTCAAACGGTCCGCGGCGTGGGGTATCGCTTCTCCCCCCCGGCGGATAGCACTGGATCGCGGTGAGCGGCGCCCTTGCGGTCGCCTTCCTCGCTCTAGCCGGCGCGCTCCTCGGAAGCGTCTTCGGCGCCCCGGCCCTGGGCGCCCTTCTTGTCGTTGCCCTCCAGCAAAGCTGGCAAGCCTTGCAGTTTCGTCGCCTCAACCGCTGGTTCGACCAGGGCTCAGGGCACCCCCCGGTGCTCTTCGGCGCGCTGCACCGCGTTGCCTGGCGGGTCTACCGGCAGCGGCGCAGCTCCAGGGCTCGCAGCCGGCGCCTCGCCACCATGCTTCGGGAGCTGCAGCGCGCCACCCAAGCGCTCCCGGATGCGGTGGTCCTTCTAGAGGGGGAAGATCGCATCGTTTGGTTCAACACCGCCGGCGCCACCCTTCTAGGGCTCCAGAAGCGGGACCTGGGGCAGCATCTGGCGAGCCTCTACCGGGCTCCGGAGCTCCGCGCGCTGCTTAAGGCCGGTGCCAGCGAGCGGCATATCGAACTCCCGGCTCCCGGAGACCGGACGGAGATCCTCGACCTACGCCTCGTCCCCTATGGCAACGCGCGGCAGCTGCTGCTGGCCCGGGACATCACTACCGTCGCCCGGCTGCGCACCATGCGCCAGGACTTCGTCGCCAATGTCTCCCACGAGCTACGCACCCCCCTCACGGTCATCCTGGGGTTCCTGGAGACGCTAAAGGAGGAAGACGACGCCGCCCTCCTCCAGCGAGGCCTTGGGCGCATTAAAAACTCCGCTGAGCGCATGCAAAGCCTCGTGGAGGATCTGCTCCTGCTCTCCAAGCTAGATTCGGACCAAGCCCCGGAGCTTGATCAAAAGCAACCGGTTCGGCTGGGTCCCTTCATCCAGCGCCTCTGCGCCGACCTGGAAGCCCTTCATCCCGCGCACCGCTTTGTCCTAGAGGTCGACCCCGACCTCGTCGTGCCGGGCCTTGAGCGGGAGCTGCACAGCGCCGTGACTAACCTCGTCACCAACGCCCTGCGCTATAGCCCCGACGGCGGCGCGATCTCCATTACCTACGGCGCCGCTGGGGACAGGGCACAGCTGTCCGTACGGGACGAGGGACTGGGCATTGCCGCCAACCACCTAAGCCGGCTCACGGAGCGCTTCTATCGCGTGGACGTGGGTCGCTCCCGGGAGGCTGGAGGCACGGGCCTGGGCCTCGCCATCGTCAAACACGTGCTTAGGCGCCACCATAGCGAATTGAAGGTCACCTCTACCCTTGGCCAGGGCAGCTGCTTTGCCTTTGCCCTGCCCCTACAGGCTGGGAAGGACGCTCCGGAGCAGGCCCGTGCGTGAGGCTTTGCGTAAGTACCTACTGGCGCTATGCCTGCTCCTGCCCGGGCTTAGCCACGGGGCGGCGCTCGTGCTTGACGAGGCGCTCCCCGCCTATCGGCCGTCCCAGGTCCTCGAAGCCCAGGCGGTGACCTCCGTGGGCTCGGACACCATGAACAATCTCATGAGCCTCTGGTCCGAAGCTTTCCAGGCCTACCATCCCGGTCTTTCCGTGCAGATCTCCGGCGCCGGCTCCTCCACCGCACCCCCGGCCCTCACCGAAGGCACGGCGCTCTTTGGCGCCATGAGCCGACGCATGACCAGCGGTGAGCTCCAGGCCTTTGAGGCGCGCTTTGGCTATCGCCCCCTGGCCTTTCGGGTGGCCGTGGACGCCCTGGCGGTCTTCGTACACAAGGACAACCCGCTCCCGGGCCTTTCCCTAAGCGCCCTAGACGCGGTCTTTTCCGTGGCCCGGCGCTGCGGGGCCCGGCAAAGCGCCGAGCGCTGGGGAGACCTGGGCCTTGAGGGCCCCTGGCAAACGCAGCGGCTCCAGCGCTACGGCCGAAACGCGGTGTCGGGCACCTACGGCTATTTCAAGGCCAGCGCCCTGTGCAACGGCGATTTCCGCAGCGACGTTAACGAGCAGCCCGGGTCCGCCTCGGTGGTGCAGGCCGTCAGCCGAACCCCCACGGGCATTGGTTATTCCGGCATGGGCTTTCAGACCTCGGGTATTCGCCCCTTGCCCTTGGCCCGGCGCGACGGCGAACCCTTCGTCGCCGCCACCGCGGCCAACGCGATTGCGGGCACCTACCCCCTTTCCCGCTACCTTTATCTGTATTTGAACCATCCTCCGGGGACCGCCTTCGCGCCCCTGCAGCGCGAATTCCTGCGCTTCGTGCTTTCTCGCGAGGGGCAAAGCCTGGTGCTCCGCGATGGCTATGTACCCCTCCCCGCGAAGGTCGCGGCGCGGGAACGGCTCCGCGTGCCCTAGGCCATGGCGAAAACCATCATTCCCAAGGAAGGACGGGATCGACGGCGGCAAAGGCTCGATCGCCTCGCCGCGCGCCTCATCCCCCTGGGGGGCTTTGGAGTTCTAGCGGCCATCAGCGCCATTTTCCTCTACCTCCTCTTGGCCACCTTGCCCTTGCTGAGGGAGGCTAGCCAGGCACCCTTCGGCGCGCCGGGGGTTGCCCAAAGTGCAGCGCCGCTCCTCGCCCTCGATAGCCGCGGGGATCATCTCATTCAACTGGATGGCACGGGCCACCTCACCCTTAAGGCCCTTGCCTCCGGCGAAACGGTCTTTAGCGAGGCCCTGGCCCTCGGCGACGCTCCGCCCCGCCGCGCCTGGCCCGTGGGGGAAAGCGGCCACCTCTACGCGGTGCTCCTCGAGACCGGTGCGGTGCACTTCTTCGCCCTCGAGTTTCCCGTACGCTTCCGCGAGGGAGTCGCACAGCGGACGATCCGCCTGTCCTACCCCTTTGGGCGAGCGCCCCTCGTGCTCCCGGGGGGGGTCAGCGGCGATCGGCTCCAGAGCTTTTGGGAAGAGACCCAGCTCACCCTGGCCTACATCAGTGAAACGGAAGGGTCCCCGGACACCGCTACCCTTCATTTACTCGCCTTTGATGAGGTTGAGCTTGGCCTACCCCTCCTCCCCGGGCGGCACTACCGCTATCCCCTTGCCGCGGCGCCGGAGCGCCTCGCTCGCCGGGGGCAGCAGTGGCTGTTTCTTGATTACGGCGACCGCCTCGAGGCGTGGTTCGCGCGCTTTGCCGACAGCGCAGAGCCGGCGGCAACCCTCCTGCTCTCCCCGGCAACGCCCCGGGCACTCCTCTTTGGAGGGCAAACTTGGCTGCTCGGGGACCCCGAGGGCACCCTTCGGCGCACCTTTCCCGTACGCGATGGCGCCGGCCAGTTCCGCTTCGAGGACGCTCGCCCCCTGGCCCTGCCCGGGGCGGCGCAGACGCTACTTGCGGTACCGGGACAACGCCGGGTCCTCGCAACCCTCCAAGGGGGCGAGCACCGCCTCCTGGAAGCCACCTCCGGCGCCACCCTCCTCGCCCTCTCCGCCGATGGGCCCCAGGGCCGCTTCGCCTTCAATGATCGAGGCACCCGGGTGGCCCGCATCGCCGGGAATGGCGCAGTCCGTGCTTGGGAGATCGAGGCCCGGCACGCCGAGCTATCCTTTCACCGGCTTTGGGAGCGGGTCTGGTACGAGGGCTATCCCGCTCCGGACTTTATCTGGCAAAGCTCCGGCTCCGGGGCGGACTTCGAAGCGAAGTTCAGCCTCACCCCTCTGCTCTTTGGCACCCTGAAGGCGGCCCTCGTGGCTATGCTCTTCGCCACGCCTCTGGCCCTGGGAAGCGCCATCTATACCGCCTATTTCATGACGCCCGGGCTCCGGGGCTGGATTAAACCCAGCATTGAGCTTATCGCGGCCATGCCCACGGTCATCCTGGGCTTCCTCGGCGCCCTCTGGCTTGCGCCGCTTATCGAACAGCACCTCTTTGGCACGCTGCTTACCCTCTTGGCCCTCCCGGGACTTATGCTGGGCCTAGGGTGGCTCTGGGGCCTCCTGCCCCCAACGCTGCGCCACCGCGTCCCCCCGGGGGCCCACGCCCTCGTGCTCATGCTGCCCCTCGCCGCCACGCTCTTCGCCCTCCAAAAGCTCGCTCCAGCCCTAGAGAGCAGCCTCTTCGAGCAAAGCTTCCGCTTCTGGCTCGATGCGCGCTGGGGCATTAGCTTTGAACAGCGCAATGCGCTCATCGTGGGCCTGGTGCTGGGCTTCGCCATTACCCCGACGATCTTCTCCATCGCTGAAGACGCTATCGTCGGCGTTCCCGATCGGCTGGTGCACGGCGCCCTCGCCCTCGGTGCTAGCCGCTGGGCTGCGCTCAAGCAAATCGTGCTCCCCGCGGCCTCCGCGGGCATTCTGTCGGCCCTCATGATTGGCTTGGGTCGCGCCGTGGGCGAAACCATGATCGTCCTCATGGTGACCGGGAACACCCCGTACCTCTCCCCTAGCCTCTTTGAGGGCATGCGCACCTTCTCCGCCAACATCGCCATCGAGCTGCCCGAGGCCGAGGTCAACAGCACCCACTATCGGGTACTTTTCCTCACAGCCCTCCTGCTCTTTGCCATGACCTTCCTCGCCAACACGGCGGCGGAGGTGGTTCGCGGGCGACTGCGTAAACGCTACGGAGCCCTGGCATGAAGACGCCTTCAGGTTGGCGCTCGGGAGACGGCGCGCTTTGGCTGAGTACCGGTGCGGTGACCCTCACCCTGCTGCTCACCGTTACCCTCCTCGTGCTCCTAGGCCGGGTGGGCTTTGGCCACTTCTGGCCCGAGCCCCTGGCCACCTTCACCTTTGATTCCGCCACGGGGCAGCCTCCCGCAGTCGCGGCGCGGCGCGAACACGGCACCTTCACCCTCGCGGAAGGGGGAATGGAGGCCCGAACTCTGCTACGCACGGGAAACCGGGATACGGCGCCCCCGGATTTTCGCTGGGTCGCCGATGCCAGCCTTCGCAGTGCCCATTTTGATCCCGCAGCGATTGAGCTTGAGCGGCGAAGCTGGGGGCCAGCCCTTGGCCTCCTCGCGCCGCCGGAAGCCCCCGCCGCTGACCGGGCCGCCCTCGCGGCTCGCCAGTGGGCGCGCTTAGAGGAGGCCCTCGCCCTTCCGCTTGAGGCTCGCACCGGATCGCTCACGCTCTACGGCGCCGATGGCAGCCCTCGACCCCTCGATCTTGCTGAGGTGGTTCGCGCCTGGCGCCCCAACGCCATGAATCTCCAGGACAAGCTCTCTCTCTATTTCTCCCGCATTGGCGCCTTTATCAGCGAACCCCCGCGGGAAGCGAACACGGAAGGGGGCATCTTCCCTGCCCTCTTCGGCACCGTTTTGATGGTCCTGCTCATGACCGTGGTGGTTACTCCCATCGGCGTCGTCGCCGCGCTCTACCTCCACGAATACGCCCCCCAGGGGCCCCTCACGCAAATGCTGCGTATCGCCGTGAACAATCTGGCGGGGGTGCCGTCCATCGTTTATGGCGTCTTCGGCCTGGGCTTCTTTGTCTACCTGGTGGGCGGCAGCCTCGATCGCGCCTTCTTCGCCGACACCCTTCCCGCCCCCACCTTTGGCACGCCCGGGCTCCTCTGGGCCTCCCTCACCCTGGCCCTGCTCACCCTACCGGTGATGATCGTGGCCACGGAGGAAGGGCTCAGCCGCATCCCGCGGCAACTTCGGGAAGCCAGCCTTGCCCTGGGGGCCACGCGCTTCGAGACGCTTCGCTACGTCATCTTCCCCCAGGCCCTGCCAGCGGTGCTGACGGGGGTCATCCTGGCCGTGGCGCGGGGCGCTGGGGAAGTGGCCCCGCTTATGTTGGTGGGCGTGGTGAAGCTCGCCCCCGAGCTCCCCCTCGACGGCACCTTCCCCTTTCTTCACCTCGATCGGCAGTTCATGCACCTGGGCTTTCATATCTACGACCTCGCCTTCCAAAGCCCCAACGTCGAAGCCGCGCGCCCGCTGGTGTATGCGTCCGCCCTCCTTCTCGTGCTAATGATCGTATTACTTAACCTCGGCGCCGTGCTCCTGCGCGCCTACCTACGCGGGCGCCACCGGGATCCCCTGGGCTAAACTGCTTCCCATGACTGACACGCCAACCTTAACTTTCGACCCTGCGGACACCTGCCTAAACGTTGAGCAGCTCTCCGTCAGCTACGACGGCAAGGCCGCCCTCCGGGAGGTCAGCCTCACCGTGCCCCGGCATCGGGTAACGGCCTTTATCGGCCCCAGCGGCTGCGGAAAATCCACGCTCCTGCGCAGCTTTAACCGCATGAACGATCTCATCCGCGGGGTGGACGTCACGGGGCAGATTCGCCTCTTCGGCGAGGACATCCTGGCCCCGGAGGTGGACGTTACGGTGCTGCGGCGGCGCATCGGCATGGTGTTTCAGCAGCCCAACCCCTTCCCCATGAGCGTCTTTGATAACGTGGCCTACGGCCTCCGGCTGCAGGGCCTCTCCGATCAGCGCGCCCTGGAACGGGAGGTGGAATGGGCCCTGCGATCCGCGGCGCTTTGGGACGAGGTAAAGGATCGGTTGGAGGCGAGCGCCCTGACCCTTTCCGGCGGTCAGCAGCAGCGCCTGGTGATTGCGCGCGCCATTGCCATTCGCCCGGAGGTGCTGCTTCTCGACGAGCCCGCGTCGGCCCTCGATCCTATCTCCACCCTCAAGATTGAGGAGCTGATCGGTCAGCTGGCCGAGGCCTACAGCATCATTGTGGTCACCCACAACATGCAGCAAGCTGCCCGGGTATCGGACTACACCGCCTTTCTCTATCTCGGCGAGCTCGTGGAATTCAGCGCTACGGACGACCTCTTCACCCGGCCCCAGGCCCGGCAAACGGAAGACTACATCACGGGTCGCTACGGCTAGGGACCCCAGGGAGACCGGCAAGGCCATGCGGGAACATATTTCAGGACAGTACGACGCCGAGCTTGACGAGCTGCGGGCCATGGTGACGGAGATGGGCGGGCTCGTGGAGCGCCAGCTGCAAGCCGTGTGCCTCGGCCTAAGCACCTGGGATGCGGATCCCGCAGAGCCCGTCGCCGCCCTCGACAAGGCCGTGAATCGCCTTGAGGTGAGCATCGACGACGCCTGCACCCACATTATTGCCCGGCGCCAGCCCACGGCGAGCGACCTGCGCCTGGTGATGTCCATCGTCAAAGCCATCACCGATCTCGAACGCATCGGCGACGAAACCACCCGCATCGCTAAAATGCTCGAAACGCTCTGCGCGCTACCGGCGCTCCGGGATCCGCTGCCGGAGCTCACGGAGATGATGGAGCGGGTGCAAAGCATGCTCGCCGACGCCCTGAACGCCTTCGTGCGGGTGGACGAGGCGCGAGCCCTGGAAGTCATTACCCGCGATCGCGCGGTGGATCGGGCCTATGAGGCCCTCGTCAGCCGGCTCCTCGAGGCCATGGAGGCGTCCCCCGAGCGCCTGCGGAGCTACCACAACATCATCTGGTGCGCCCGAAGCTTCGAGCGCATCGGAGATCACGCCAAGAACGTCTGCGAGTACATCATCTACCTGGCCCGGGGAAAGGACGTTCGCCACCAGGGGCTGGGCGCGGCGAACTAGACCCCACCCGCTAGAGTAGGTGGTGCCCCCCATCGAGGAGCAGCGTCTCCCCCGTCACGAGGGACGCACTGCTGATCAGCATGATGATCGCCTCCGCCACCGTATCCGCCGTGGCGGTCCGCTTTAGGGGCGTCGCCCCTTCAAGGAAGGCCTGGGTGCGGTCGTAGACCTCCGGCCCCATGCCCTGACGCAGCCACTCACCCTGGATAAAGCCGGGGCACACGGCATTGATGCGCACCTCGGGCCCGAGGACCCGGGCGAGGGATTTGGTCATGGTGATCATGGCCCCCTTGGACGCGGCGTAGGCGATGGAGCTGCCAATGCCCTTGACCCCTGCGATGGAGGCCACGTTCACCACGGCCCCGTCTCCCGAGGCCCGCAGAAGGGCGGCGGCGGCCCGGGTCATCTGGAAAGCACCGATGGTGTTCACGCCGTAGATCTGGTGGAAGTCCTCTGCCGTGAGGCCCTCCAGATCACTGTGAGCTACGAACTTTGTGGTGCCCGCATTGTTCACAAGGGCATCGAGACGGCCAAAGCGCGCCTCCACCGCCGCGACCAGGGCCCGGCAGGCGCTATCGTCGGCCACATCCGCTTGCTGCAGGAGCACCTCGGCCCCGGCAGCGCGACAGCGCTCCGCCACCGCTTCCGCCGCTTCGGCGCTGCGGGAATAGTTCACCACCACATCCCACCCGGCCTTTGCCAGCTGTTCCACGCAGGCGGCCCCCACGCCGCTCGACGAACCCGTTACCAGTGCCACCGGCTTCTGTGCCATTTCCCCGCTCCTCTCTCCAAGGCGAACTTCGACTCTGTCTGCGGGGCACTTTCGCAAGGCGCGGGGAACCTGACAAGGGCGCCTCGGCGGTGACGCCCCCGGCCCCCTCACGTAGACTCGAGCGCGTTTTCACTTTGGGGAGAGATCACATGGCATTTGCACCGTTTAACCTTGAAGGGCGCGTCGCCCTGATCACCGGCGGCAACGGCGGCATCGGCCTCGGCATGGCCGAGGGCCTGGCGGCCGCGGGGGCTTCCGTCTGCATCTGGGGCACCAACGAGGGCAAGAACGCCGCGGCCCTGGCGCGCCTGGAAAGCTACGGCACGCCGGTAGCGGCGATGCGCTGCGATGTCTCCGACGAGGCCGCGGTGGAACGCTGTTTCGCCGAGACCCTCGAGCGCTTCGGCAGGGTCGATGGCTGCTTTGCCAACGCCGGCGTGGGGGGGCGCGCCGCCAGCTTCGACACCATGACCGCCGAGGAATGGCGGCGGGTGCTGGCTGTGAACCTCGACGGGGTGTTCTACACCCTCCGAGCTGCCGCGCGGCACATGAAAGCCCGGGGCGAAGAAGGGGATAACTTTGGTCGGCTGATTGGCACGGCCAGCCTTGCGGCGATTTC
The DNA here is from genome assembly GCA_038153445.1 of Pseudomonadales bacterium. Lineage (GTDB taxonomy): Bacteria > Pseudomonadota > Gammaproteobacteria > Pseudomonadales > Azotimanducaceae > Salivita. The sequence continues at coordinate 78,867 of JAYOYG010000002.1, read as the reverse complement.
CGGACAGGCCCGGGGCGAGCACTACGCCGCCACCAAGGGCGGGCTGATCTCCATGGCCAAGGCCCTTTCCGTGGAGTACGCCCGCTACGGGGTGACGGCTCACACTATCCTGCCGGGGTGGATCGAAACGGAGATGACCGAAGGCGCCTTCGGGAACGATAAGTTCGTGACCGCCGTACAAAAGCGCATCCCGGCCCGGCGCTGGGGCCAACCCGAGGACTTCGCTGGCATTGCGGTTTACATCATGAGCACGGCAAGCAGCTATCACAGCGGCGAAACCTTCCTCATCGACGGCGCCTATTCCATCTTCTAGTTCTAGCCAGGATTTTGACCATGCGCGAATTTAAAGCGGTCCTTTGGGACTTCGGGGGCGTGCTCACAAGCAGCCCCTTTGAGGCGTTTAACCGCTTCGAAGCGGAAAGCGGCATCCCTAAGGATTTCATCCGCACCATCAACGCCACTAACCCCGATGACAACGCTTGGGCTCAGTTTGAAAGCAGCGCCCTGGATCTCGACGGCTTTGACGAAGCCTTTCTTACCGAGACCACCGCCGCCGGCCACCCCATTCCAGGTAAGACGGTGATTTCCCTCCTCTCCGGGGACGTGCGACCGAAGATGGTAGAGGCCCTGAAGGCCTGCAAAACCCGCTACCAAAACGCCTGCCTGACCAATAACGTGAAGGCGGGAAGCGGCCCGGGCATGGCGCGGGATGCCACCCGCGCCAACGCCGTCGCTGAGGTTATGGCGCTATTTGATCTGGTGGTGGAGTCGAGCGTCGAAGGGGTTCGGAAACCCGAGCCTCGGGCCTACGAGCTGGTGCTGGAGCGCCTTGGGGTGGAGGCAGAAGCGGTGCTCTACCTCGACGACTTGGGGATCAACTTAAAGCCCGCCGCCGCCATGGGCATGACCACCATCAAGGTGGTCAGCGAAGCCCAGGCCCTCGAAGATCTGGCCCGGCATACGGGACTCGCGCTCTAGCGGGGCCCCGGATCCTGCGATCAATCCTGCTGGGGCCCCGGCAAGCTCAGCAGCACTTCCTCCAGCGCGGGTCGCACCCGAGGGGTCGGCTCGCGCTCCGGGGTTCCTAGATAGATCCATCCCGCGAGCCGATCCTCTGGCGCAAAGCCTAGGGTCTCGAGGAAGGCCCCGTCGTAGGCGCTCCAACCCGTCAGCCACTGCCCCGCAAAGCCCGACGCATGGGCCGCCAGCAGCAGGTTCTGGCACACGGCTCCGACGGAAAGCTGCTGCTCCCAAGCCGGAATCTTTTCGCTGGGAATGGGGCGATGAACCACCGCCACCACCACCGGTGCCCGCAGGAAGCGCTCCGCCTCCAGGGTAACCAACGCGTCCGAGGCCTCGCGATTCAGCGCCTTAAAGCGCTCCGCGAGCCGTGCGCCGGCCCAGGCCCGGTCCGCCCCCTGGAGCACCAGAAGGCGCCAAGGGCCTAGCTTTCCGTGATCGGGAACGCGAATACCGGCCTCGAGAATTTGTTGAAGGGCTGCCCCCTCCGGGCCCGGCTCCGTGAGTTCAGCGGCGCGGCTACTACGCCGCTGGGAAAGCAGTTCTAGCGCATCCATGGGGGACATCCTTACTTCGCTGCGACATTGTGGGGTTAGGGGGACGGGGGAAGCGCCGCCCGAAGCGCCGCCGCCGCCGCTTCCGGCGTGAGATCTCGCTGAGTTTCCGCCAGCAGTTCATAACCCACCATGAATTTTTGCCGATCCGGGCCGTTAAGAAGAGGTGGCAGGAGGTGGGCATGGAGCAACAGCCCCGGAGGCGCATCGGCCATGCCGTGCCAGCCGTGCCAACCGAAGCTATAGGGGGTCCGGCAGGCGAAATGGCGATCATAGGCCTTCAGCAATAGGCCAAGGTGACGGGCAAGATCATTTTGCTCGTCCTCCGTGAGGACCAGAAGACTCGCCAGATCCCGCCTTGGCGCCAGGAGCGCCTCATAGGGCCAGCGGGCCCAGAAGGGCACCCAGCTCACCCAGCCCTCGGTGACGAGCACGGCCCGGGGCCCCTCGATCTCTTGATCTCGCACCACCGCGAGCAGCGCCGCTCCCGTGTGCTCAAAATAGGCCTGCTGGCTACGGAGCTCCTGGGCCACGAGGCTCGGCAGAAAATCGCTGGCCCAGAGCTGCCCATGGGGGTGAGGATTCGAGCACCCCATCATGGCACCGCGGTTCTCAAACAGCTGTACCCAGGCCATCTCCGGCCCAAAGCGCTGGAGCTCGTCGCGCCAGAGGGCGATGACGTCCCGGCGCAATGCGTCATCCCCTTCCGCGAGGGTCAGGTCGTGGTTGGGGCTAAAACACAGCACTCGCCCGGCGCCCCGGGCCGGCGCTCGGCGGAACAGTCCCTCTCCCGCTTCCGGAGCGCTCTCGGCGGTCAGGGCAGGGAAATCATTGGCAAAGCTGTAGACGCCCCCATAGGCGGGCATGGCAATCCCCGAAGCGCGGGTATTGCCGGGGCACAGCGCGCAGGCGGGATCAAAGCTCGGCCCCGGCGGCTCCGGGGTGCCCCGGGCCCCAAGCCAAGGCCGGGCAGCGCGCTGCGGCGACACCAGCACCCAGGTATCAAGTAGGGGGTCGTAACGGCGCTCGGCGCCGGAGGATACTTCAGCCATGGGGACCCCCTCGGGGCAGCGCCCGAGGCGCCCCGCCGGGGATTGCAAGGAAGGCCTGAGGGAAGCCCTCCGCGGCGAGGATTCGCTGAACCTCGGGCCAGCCGTCTAGCTCAACGAGTAGCTGGGCCCAGCCGCCGAAGCCCGCGCCCGTGAGGCGCGCACCGTAAACCCCGGGAAGGCGCCTAGCGAGAGCCGTTAGCCGATCGAGTTCGGGCAGGCTCACCCCGTAGTCCTCCGCGAGGGATCGATGCGAGGCATCCATCAGGGCGCCGAAGGCGGCTGCATCCCCGGAAGCCAGGGCCTCGGAGCCCGCCCACACCCGGGCCTGTTCCGACTGCACATGGCGCAGGGGCGCAGCCCGAACCGGCGCCGCCAGCGGTGGCAGGCGATCGGCGGGGAAGCCCTCCCCCGCAAGCGCCGCCGCGAGCTTGGCCCGCACCTGGTTATAGGCCCCATCCTCCAACCGTCGCCCCACGCCGCAGTGCACGAGAGCGAACGCTGCCTGGGAGAAGCCAAGGGGAACCGGGATGGCCGTGCCCTGCTGGCAATCGAGGCGCAGCGCTCCGTCCACCGTTCCCAAATCAATGGCGAGGGGGTCCATGAGACCACAGGCCACGCCAGCATGATCTCGCTCTACGGTCTGGAGAATTCTGGCAAGGCGCCAGCTCTCAAAGGCTTCTCCGAGCCCTTCCTCGCGAAGCCAGCGGGCCAGCACGAGGGCGAAGCTGGCGGAGCTCGAAAGGCCGCCCCCGGCGAGGGTTCCGGAAATCGCGATGCGAAAGGGCACGGCCTCCGGGGTGAGGCCCAGCGCCGCCAGCACGGCCACAAGGCGTCGGCGCCAATCGCCCAGGGGCCGTTCCAGATCCGTCGAAGACAGCAGCGCCTTTTCCGAGGCATCAAGCGCCCAGACCTCGAGGCCGCCCTCGCCCCTCCGCGCCTTGGGCACCCCCGCCAGCACCGTGCCTTCGGTCAGGCTCATGGGCAGCACGACGCCGCCCAGGTAATCGATGTGATCGCCCATGAGATTGACGCGGCCGGGGGCAAAAAAGGCGCTTTGGGCTTTAGGCAGGGCCTCGAAGACCCGCGCCTGAGCCGCGCTGGCGAGGCCCTCGGGATGAGGGGCGCCTGGGGACAACAGCGTCACGCCCTAGCCCCCGCCGATGCGGGGGAGGAAGTGGATCTCGCTATCCGGGGCAACGGCCTCCAGCAGAGGGCTATCAATGATTTCCCCATCAAGCACGAAGGCCTTATCCCGGGCGAGGGCCACTTCCAAAGCTGGATAGCGGCCCTGAAGGGCTGCCATGAGGCTTCGGTAACACGCCCCTTGCACCTCGAGCACCGCAGCGCCTTCGGCCAGGTGACGCAGGTCGAAGGGCACATGGACCTTAGCCACGGCTGTGCCCCCCTCCCCTAGGCCTGGTCGAGCGCCTCAAGCACCCGCGGCGGCGACAGGGGCAGTTCGGTCATGCGCACCCCCGCGCTCGCGGACACCGCATTGGCCACGGCGGCGAGGGGCGCCACGATGGGCGTTTCCCCCACGCCCCGCACCCCGTAGGGGTGGCCCGGGTTCGGCACCTCGATGATTTGCGTGTCGATCATGGGAAGATCGGACGCGACGGGAATGCGGTAGTCCAAGAAGCCCGCGTTTTCCATGATGCCGTCGGGGCTGTAGACATACTCTTCGTTCAGGGCCCAACCGATGCCCTGCACCGCGCCGCCCTGGAGCTGCCCTTCCACATAGCTCGGATGAATGGCCTTGCCCGCATCCTGAATGGCCGTGAAGGCCTTCACCTGCACCTGCCCCGTTTCCTGATCGACGAGCGCATCGCACAGGTTCACGGAGAAGCCCGGCCCCGCCCCCCGAGCATTCAGGGAAGCCTTGCCCAAGAGGGGGCCGCCCATGCGCCCGGCCTGGCCCGCCAGATCCTTCAGGGACAGGGGCGTCGCTTCGACGTTCACCCCGGGACGGGGATGAACCGCGCCATCGCGCCATTCCACCATGTCTTGGTCCGTGCTCCAGAGGGACGCCGCCCGACTGCAGCACTGAGCGATGATGTCCTTGGAAGCCTCGACCACGGCCATGCCCGTGGCGAAGGTGACCCGGGAGCCGCCGGTGACGTTGGAAAAGCCTGCCGTTTCCGTATCCGCCACCACCACGCGGACGCTCTCATAGGGCACGCCGAGGGTTTCCGCGGCCATCAGGGCCATGGAGGCCCGGGAGCCGCCGATGTCCGGATTCCCTTCAATGACGGTTACCGTGCCATCCTCATTGATGTGCACTTCCGCGGAGGACTGAAGCCCCACGTTGAACCAGAAGCCCACGGCCACGCCCCGGCCCACGCCGGCGTCCTTGGCCTTGGTGTAATGGGGATGGGCCGCCGCCGCTTCGAGGCAGGCCCGTAGGCCGATGGGACCAAACTTAGGGCCGTAAATGGCCGAGTCCCCTTCCTCCACGGCGTTGCGCAGGCGCAGCTCGATGGGATCGATCCCGAGCTTCTGCGCGGCTTCGTCCATGGCGCTTTCCGTCGCGAAGAGGGCCTGAGGAGCGCCGGGGGCCCGATAGGCCGCGGCCTTGGGCTTGTTTACCAGCACGTCCATGCCCTTGATGCGGAAATTGGCAATCCGATAGGGGGCAAACACGCACATGGTGCCCGGGCCCACGGGGGACCCGGGGAAGGCGCCAGCCTCGTAGGCCATGGTGGCTTCCGCAGCGGTGATCTTGCCGTCCTGGGAGAAGCCCATGCGCAGATCGATGGTGGCCGCCGACGCGGGGCCGGTGGCTCGGAAGACCTCTTCCCGGCTCATCACCATACGGACCGGGCGACCGCTCTTCTTCGAGAGCTGCAGGGCCAGAGGCTCGAGGTAAACCGTGGTCTTACCCCCGAAGCCGCCGCCAATCTCGCTGGGAATGACTTTCAAGGAGCCCACGGGCTGGCCCAGCACCTTCGCCGTCATGGAGCGCACATCGAAAGCGCCCTGGGTACAGCACCACAGCATGGCCTGGTCGTCCTGGCCCCAGCGGCCTACGCACGCGTGAGGCTCGATGTAGCCCTGGTGCACCGTGGGCGTTTGGTAGCGCCGCTCGATGATGAGCGCAGCCTCTGCAAAGCCCGCCTCAAGATCGCCGTTGCCCATCTCGATCACCGACGCCAGGTTGGAGGGTGCGGTGGCCGGCTCGGGAAGTCCGGAGGTCATGAGCCCTTCATCGATGAGGGGCGCGCTGTCTGCGAGGGCCGCGTCTAGGGACAGCACCGCCGGGAGCGGCTCGTACTCCACCTCGATGAGGGCCAGGGCCGCAAGGGCCTGGGCCCGGCTTTGCGCCGCCACGGCCGCCACGGCATGGCCGTGGTAGCGCACCTTACCCCGGGCAATGACGTTCCCCGCGAGATCGGCGAAATCGCCGCCCCCTTCCCCGCCTTCGATGGCGCCAGCAGCGACCTGGGGGAAATCCGCGCCCGTCACCACGGCCTTGACGCCGGGGGCCGCGAGGGCCGCGTCCGTCTTAATGCTCTTGATCCGCGCATGGGCGTGAGGCGAGCGCAACACGGCCCCCTCGAGCATGCCCGGCAGAGAGAAGTCGGCGCCGAAGCTAGCGCGCCCCGTCACCTTGTCCACCCCATCGGGGCGGATCGGGCGGGTTCCAATCACCTTAAAATCCGTGGCTTCGCTCATGCCGCTTCTCCTCGCATCTCCGCCGCGGCGTCGAGCACCGCCCGAATGATCTTGTCGTAGCCCGTGCACCGGCAAAGATTCCCGGCCAGGAAGTAGCGCACCGCTTCCTCCGTGGGGTTCGGGTCCTGCTCCAGCAGGTGCTTCGCTGCCACCACAATGCCCGGCGTGCACACGCCGCACTGGAGCCCGGCGCTTTTCAGCAGATGGCTTTGCAGGGGATGGAGCGCCTCCGGGGTGGCCACCCCTTCAATGGTGGCCACGGAGCGCCCTTGCGTTTCCGCCGCCAGAATCAGGCAGCTGCACGCCAGGGCGCCGTCGAGCTCCACGCTGCACGCGCCGCAGTCCCCGGTCCCGCAGCCTTCCTTGCTGCCCCGAAGCCCAAGGTTGTCCCGAAGCACTTCCAACAACGTGGTCGTGGGATCGCAAAGAAACTCCACCGCTTCCCCGTTTACTTCCGTTTGCACATGAACCTTCATTACTTCGCTCCTTCCGTCGTGCAGCGCTCGAGCGCCTGCGCCACCACGCGCTTCACCAGCACCCCGCAAATCCGTCGGCGGAAGTCCGCCGAGCCCCGCTTATCGGAGATCGGCTTCGCCGCCTCCATGGCCGCCGCAGCGGCCGCCTCGAGGGCCTCCGGCTCACCGCGGGTGCCGACCAGAGCCGCCCCCGCGGCCTCCGCGAGGAAGGCATGGGGCGCCACGGCGCCCAGGGCAATGCGGGCCGAGGCAATCACCCCGGTATCATCCAGCGTGAGGCGAGCGCCCACGCCCACCACGGCGATATCCATTTCCGTGCGCGGCGTAAAGCGCTGGTAGGCATCGCCACTGCGGGGGCCGGGCACCGGCGCCTGGAGGGCGAGGAGCACTTCCCCGGCGGCAAGGGCATTTTTGCCCACGCCGGTCACGAAGGCCTCCACGGGCAAGGTCCGGAGCCCCTCAGCGGTGAGGATCTGCGCTTCAAAACCGTTGGCAATGAGGGCGGGAATGGTGTCCCCGGCCGGCGACGCATTGCAGAGGTTACCGCCGAGGGAGGCGCGGCCCTGAATTTGCGAGGAGCCAATGAGGTCGATGGCGTGGGCCAGCCCCGGGAAGGCCTCGGCCACGAGGGGGAAGGCCTTCGCCTTCGCCGCCGGCACGGAGGCGCCAATGACGAGCGTATCGCCGTCGACCCCCAGGGCCTGGGTTTCCCCCACGCGCTTGATGTCGAGAATCAGGCCCGGGGCCCGCTGCCCCTGCTTCATTTGCACGAGCAGGTCCGTGCCGCCGGCCAGAACCTGGGTCAATTCCCCAGCCCCCTGGGCCGCCGCCAGCCGCGCCCGAAGCGCGTCCAGCGATGATGGTGCCTCGTAGGCAAAACCTTGCATAACCCTCTCCCTCGGAGTGCTAAAAAACTCCCGTTGTATACCATGGCGGCGCCCCCGGACTCCATGGTCTGGGCCTGTCCCCCGGCCCTCGCTACACTGCGCCCCCGGACCCGTGAAGCACCCCTGGAGATCCCGATGCCTTCCGATCCAAGCCTTGCCGATTCTCACCGTGATCACCTCCGCACGCTCCTGGCTCGCTACCAGGGGGCGCTGGCGCAGGAGGGCCTCGGTGGCGTCGTGATCACCGCCGGCGCACCCACGGACCACTTCCTGGATGACACCAGCGCCAGCTGGAAACCGAATCCCCACTTTTCCCTATTTGCACCGCTTCCCGACGCCGCCGGCTCGGCCGTGCTCATCCCCGCGTCCGGGGCCCCGGAATTACTACATCTGCAAGCGGACGACTTCTGGCATGCGCCTCCCCGGTCGCCGGAGGGCCCCTGGCTCGACGTACTCCCCGCCACCTTGGTGACGAGCGAGCGCGAGCGCGACCAGCACATCAAAGCCTGGGCCGCCCGCTGCGCGGGGCCGACGGTCGCGCTCGGGCCGGGGCACCCCGACCCTACGGCGCTGCGCCACCGCGTGGACTTTGCCCGGGCGGAGAAAACCCCCTATGAACTGGCCTGCCTGCGCGCCGCCAATGTCCGGGCCGTGCGCGGCCATCGGGCCGTGGCCGAGGGCTTTCGCGCCGAGGACAGCGAGTTTGAGCTGCACCTTCGCTACCTCGCTGCCACGGGGCACGAAGACCACGAACTGCCCTACACCAACATCATTGGCCTAAATGAACGGGGGGCGATCCTCCACTACCACCACCGCACCCGGGACCGAGGCCCGAGCCGGAGCCTCCTGATCGATGCCGGGGCGAGCGCTGGGGGCTACGCTGCCGACATCACCCGCACCTACGCCCGGGAACCGGGGCCCTTCCAGGACCTCATCCATGCCATGGACGCGCTCCAGCAAGGTATCGTCGCCCGCCTCGCCCCCGGCGTGCCCTGGGCGAGCCTCCAGGATGCCACCATGGAAGCCCTGGCTGACGTGCTGATCGAGAGCGGCATCGCTCGCGGCTCGAAAGCCGCCCTGCTGGAGGCCGGCGTACCCGAGCGCTTCATGCCCCACGGCCTGGGCCACCTGCTGGGGATTCAGGTGCACGACGCCGGGGGCCAGCTGGCCAACGCCGAGGGGGACCTGACGCCGCCCCCGGCCAACCACCCGGCCCTGCGCCTTACCCGCACCCTGACTCCGGAGATGGTGGTGACCGTAGAGCCCGGCCTTTACTTCATACCGAGCTTCCTCAAGACCCTGCGGGAGGGGCGAGAACGGGATCTTCTGAACTGGCCCCTCATCGAAACCCTCACACCCTTCGGGGGCATTCGCATTGAAGACAACGTGCGCATCACGCCGGAAGGACCGGAAAACCTCACCCGAGACGCCTTTGCGGGAGCAGCCACGCCGTGACCCAAGCCCTTTCTATCCCCCGGCTTTTCGCCTCGCCGCCCCTAGCGGGGCCCGCCCTCAGCCAATTTCGCTTTGCCCCGACGGGCCAGGCTCTGGCCTGGCTCCAAAGCGCCGCCGACGACGGCAACCGCCTAGAGCTTTGGCTCGGCACCTGGACCACGGGAGAGGACTTCTCCGCCCGGCGAATGTTCTCCAGCGCCGGGGAAGGCCCGGAAGCGCCCAGCTCGGAAGCGGAGAAGGCTCGCCGGGAACGGCTTCGCCTCTTCTTCTCCGGAGTCACGGAGTTTCACTGGCGCGCCGACGGCCAGGCCCTGCGCTTTACCCTCAATGGGGTCGCCTACGAGCAGAACCTCGAGGACGGCAGCCCCGAGCGCCTGAGTCCGGAGGGCCACCAGGTCCATCAGCTCACCAGCGCCCCCGGCGATCACCGCTTTGCCTACGTGCACGAGGGGGATCTTTGGCTGGGCACCTCCGGCGGCGCCGTGGAGCGCCTCACGGAAGAAGCGGCCGACGGCATCGTCGTGGGCTTGCCGGACTTTATCGCTGCAGAGGAAATGCACCGCCAGGACGCCTTCTGGTTCTCCCCGGACGGCACGCAGCTCGCCTTTATTAAGGCTGACGAAACGCCCATTCCTGAAACCCTGCGCTTTGATGCCACGGAAGCGGGCATCGAAGCCATTGCGCAGCGCTACCCCTTTACCGGGGGCCCGAATGCCAAGCTCTCCCTGGGGGTGCTCTCCCTGGAAGACCGCACCCTGCGCTGGCTGCCCTGGAGCGACGATCCGGAAGCCTACCTGGCCCGGGTCACCTGGGCCCCGGGCAGCGACGCGCTCTACCTTCAGCGCCAGCCCCGGGATCAGAAAACCCTGAGCCTGCTGCGCCTAGGCCTCGATGGCACCCTCGAGCTCGCCCTGGAGGAGCACAGCGAAAGCTGGGTAAATCTCCATGACGACTTCCGCCCCCTGGCCTCTGGCGGTGCCCTGTGGAGTGCGGAACGCGGAGGTCCCCGGCAGCTGTATTACCGCCCACGCTTGGGGGAGGCCGAAGAGCTCCGCCTGACCCCGGAGGGCAGCATCGTGCACCGGCTCCTGGCCGTGGACGAAGCCGCCGGCGTCGTGCTTTTTGAGGGGACCCTGGGCGATCCCACGGCGCGCCAGGTGCTTCGAGCGCAGTTCGATGGCAGCTCCGTGGAAGCCCTCACTGCGGAAAGGGGCTGGCACCAGGGCGCCGTAGCTCCCGGCGGCGCCTGGATGGTGGTGGTCGAGGAACATCCCGATCAGCCGCCCGAAGCCACGCTGCGCGACGGCGCCGGCACGCCTCGGGCCACGCTCACGGCAAACCGCCTCAGCGACAAAGACCACGCCTACGCGCCCTACCTCGCCACCCGCGCGACCCCGGAGCTCGGCCAGCTCCCGGGGGAAGATGGTCAGCCCCTGTACTACCGTCTCACCAAGCCCGAAGGGGACGGACCCTTCCCCGTGATTCTGGCGGTGTACGGCGGCCCCGGCGCCCAGCGCGTGACCCAGGGCTGGCCACCCCTACTCCACCAGGTCTTCGTACAGCACGGCTGGGCCGTGCTGGAACTCGATAACCGGGGTAGCGCCGGACGCGGAGAAGCCTTCGAGCGCCCCATCTATCGAACCTTCGGGGCCGTAGAGGTACGGGACCAATTCCGCGCCCTTGACGCCTTTGCCGATGCCCCGTGGTTAGACGAGAGCCGCGTCGCGGTCTTCGGCCATAGCTACGGCGGCTTCATGGCCCTCCGTTGCCTGGCGGCGGCGCCGGAGCGCTTCCGCGCCGCCGTTTCCGTGGCGCCGGTCACGGACTGGCATCTCTACGACACCCACTATACGGAACGCTACCTCGGCACCCCGGAGGAGAACCCCGAGGGCTATGCGCGCTCCGGCGTGATGCCCTACCTCGAGGGGCTAGGCCAGGCGCCCGGCGCCCTACTGCTGGTCCACGGCATGGCCGACGACAACGTGCTCTTCACCCACAGCACGCGGCTTATGGCGGCGCTACAGAAAGCCGCCATTCCCTTTGAAATGATGGCCTACCCCGGGGCTAAGCACGCCATCGCCGGCGCCGAGGTGAGCACCCATCGCTACGAACAGCTCTGCGCCTTTCTGACCCGGCGCTTCACGGAGGCCACCCCATGACCTTTTCCCTTCGGGCCGCCACCCTCGCGGACGTATCGACCCTTGCCGCCTTTCAGTGCGCCATGGCGCTGGAGACGGAGGACCATGTGCTCCCGGAAGCCATCGTTACCGCGGGTATTGAAGGGCTCATCACCGTGCCGGCCCGGGGCCGGGTGTGGGTCGCCGTGGATGAGGCGGACCGCTGCGTCGGCACCGCCTCTGTAACCTTTGAATGGAGCGACTGGCGCGCGGGTACCTTCTGGTGGCTGCAAAGCGTTTACGTGACGCCCGCCTGGCGCCAGCGGGGGGTATTCCGTTCCCTCTATGAAACGGTGCGCGAGGAGGCCCTCGCAGATCCCACGGGCATCGGCCTGCGCCTCTATGTGGAGCGGGATAACCTGCGGGCGCAGCGCACCTACGAAGCCCTAGGCATGAAGGAAACGGACTACCGCTTGTTCGAGGAACTCTTCCCCCGCACCTAGAACCGTTGGCTTAGGCCGAAAGGGACGTGCGGGCAAAGAGGCGTCGATAGTTTTCCGTGGTTTGCCGAGCCAGCGCCTCGGGGCTCACCCCCTGGCACTGGGCCAGCACCGCTGCCGTGTGGGGCAAGAGCGCCGGCTCGTTCTGCCGGCCCCGATGGGGCACGGGGGCGAGCCAGGGCGCGTCGGTCTCCACCAGCAGACGTTCCGCGGGGACCTTCGCCGCCACCTCGCGCAGAGATGCGGCATTCTTGAAGGTCACGATGCCAGAGAAGCTCACGTAGTAGCCGAGGGCGATCGCTTCCTCGGCCATTTCCCAGCTTTCCGTGAAGCAGTGCAGCACCCCGGCGTCCGGCCGAGGCCCGGCGGCGCGCAGCAGGGCCAGGGTGTCTTCCCGAGCCTCCCGGGTGTGGATGATGACGGGCAGCCCGAGCTCGGCGCCCAGGGCCAGGTGCTGCGCGAAGCGCTCTTCCTGCTGGGCTCGATCGGGGGCGGCGGGATCGGCGTAGTCCAGTCCCGTTTCCCCAAGGGCGACCACGCCCGGGGCGCTTGCCCGCGCCACCACCGCATCCCAGGGGGCACGCTCGGCGGTGACCGCCAGGGGATGAATCCCGACGCTGCCATCCACCCCTTCTGCGCGCTGAACCACGGCCAGCACGCGATCAAAGTGTTCCGGATCAGCGCCCACGCACAACATATGCGCCACCCCCGCGGCCTTGGCCCGGGCGATGCTCTCCTCCGGCGGCGCGTCCAAAGAGTCGAGATGACAGTGGCTATCCACCAGCATGGAAAAACTCCTCAGGGAATCGGGGCTAGAGCGTATGCGTGGGGCGCTCGTCGGCCTTGAGCCCGGCGAGCTGCCGCTCGATATAGCTGCGCGCAGGACAGTCAGGTTCAGTAAAAGCCACCCCGAGGCCGGCCTTGCGCCCCCCCTGGGCCCCCACCGGCGTGCGCCACACCACGCGCGCCGCCGTGGGGAACTTCTCCGGCGCATCAAGCAAGCTCAGGAGCAGGAAGAGCTCCGTACCCAAGGGATAAAGGGTTTGGGTAGGGATGAACAAACCACCATGGGTGAGAAAGGGCATGTAGGCGCCGTAGAGGGCGGCGCGATCCCGGATCTCAAGGGAGAGCAGCTTGCTGCGTTCCCCGGCCCCCACAGTGCTGGTCATGGCCCCTCCGCTCAGTGGTCGCCGCCCCGGGGGGCCGCGTAGCAGGTCACCTCTTCCCGGTCATGATAAAGCTGCTTCACCGCAAAGGTGTACTCCTCGGCCCGGGGACCGAGAATCCGAAAGAAGCGTTCCCGCGCATCCATCACCGCGGCGTGGCGCTGCTTCATGGGCAACTTCAGGTTGAAGATCGCCCGCATGGCCCAGCGCCGGCGCAGCCAGCGGGCCAGCGTTTCCACCACCCGAGCAGGCTTATCCACCACGTCGCACACCAGCCAGTCCACGGTGCGCGGCGGCTCATAGGTAAAGGCGTCGCCCTTCACGTGAATCACCAGGGGATCCTCCGCAAGGCTCGGATCCAGCGCCCCATTGTCCACCGCCAGCACTTCAGCCCCCAGGCTGCGCAGCACAAAGGTCCAGCCCCCGGGGGCGGCCCCCAAATCCACGGCGGTCGGTCGGCCGGCGAAGGCCAGGTGCCGCTCCGTGGGGGACAGGAAATGCATGAAGGCTTCCTGAAGCTTCACCCCGGAGCGACTGGGAGCACCGGCCAGGCGGCGCAGGCGGCGCACGCCTCCGGGCTCGGCCAGGCTCAAGGCCGCCGGCGCATAGCCCACCCAGGCGGAGGTGCCGCTCGCTAGGGTGACATGGAGTCGCAGCTTCCGATCCTGAGGACCGGCAAGCTTGCCCCCATCCTCAAGAGCGCCGCGGATGGGCCCGGGCAGGCGCTTGGCGAGGCGCTCTAGCCCCGCATAGGCCGGGCCCGCGGGGCTTTCCACGAGCACCTCGGCGGCGGGCCAGGGCGCCGCGGCCGCGATACCCGAAGCCCGGTCCGCCGGGTCGAGCGCCGTTAGTTGGGGTCCGGCCAGGGAGAGCTGGCGGCAAAACACCAGCTCCTGAAGCGCCGGCAGGGACCGCAGCGCCAGGAGCTCCCGGGGGCTTAAACCGTAAGCCACCCACTCCACCAGGCCTTCCCCGGCCTCCGTGCGGGCATAGCCCCCAACGCCCTCCTCGGCCAGTACGGTCGTGAGCTCCGCGGCGAGGTCGCCCTCAAAGCCCGGTCGGCAGAGCCCGATCCAACGATCCAGACTCACCTTAGAAGTCGTAGCGAACGCTTAAGTGCGCTCGCTGAGGCTGGCCGACGAAATAGCGCTCATTCCCAAAGGCCAAATCCGCGCGCTCAGCGTAGCGCTCGTCTGCCAGATTCAAGATGCGAAGGGCGACCGTGAGCTGATCGGAGACGGCATAGCGCCCGCGAAGGTTCCAAACGCGGTGGCCGTCATAGCGCGCCGTGTTTCCCGCATCCATGAAGTAATCCCCCATGGTGACGTTTTCCAGCTCCAGGCTAACGGCGTCGCTCGGGGTCCAGCGCAGCTGCGCCGAGCCCAACCACCGCGGTGCCGTATCGACATCATCCCCCTTTTGAATGGCCTCTCCCCGTCCCAGATCCTGGCTGAAGGCATAGCGATGGCGCGCATAGGTCACCTGCGCTGCGAGGGAGAGCGTGGGATAGATGGCGTAGCTGAGCTGCCCCTCTACCCCATCGCTATCGGTCTTGCCTGCGGAGATGTTGAAGCCCTCCGCGTCCCGGAGGACCTGATCCTCGGCCCGCTGCTCGAAGGCCGTCAGGCTTAGGGTGAAGCCGTCCCGAGCATAGCCATAGGCCAGCTCAAAGCTGCGCACAAACTCGCTGCGGAGATCGGCCACGGTCTGCCCGGACTGCAGGCGGTAAAGCTCCGTGCTCTGCGGCGCCCGGAAACCGGCGGAGGCGGTGAACGCCAGCTGGCTGTGGGCCGTGAGGCCATAAACGACCCCCAGACGACCGGCTTGATCCGTGAATCGATCTTCCCGATCCTCTGGGCGCGAGTAGTTACAGCCGCCGAAGCCGCAGGCCGTGCCGTCATCCCGCGTGTTCCCGGCCAGCATCCGGTTGTCATAGTCGTAGCGAAGCTGCTCGAGACGGGCACTGTGCACGAGAGTCAGGCGCGGCGAGAGGTCCAGGGAAACGTCATAGAAGGCGGCCGCCAGGGTGCTCTCCACCGCGTAATCGTAGTGCTGCCCCTCGGGGCGCGTAGCCACGAGGAAAGCGGAACCCACCGTGGGGCCATCTTGCCGCTGAGTCAGCCAGGTATCCGCCCACTCCAGCTGGAGGCCAACGATGCCACGCCAGCGCTCCCCAGCCTTCGTTACCCGAGCGATCACCCCTAGGCTGTCCTGTCCGTTTTCCTCGAGAGGCTGGCCCGGGAGGAAGTGCTGAAAGAATTCCATTTCCGAACGACGCGCGTAGGGCGTAATGCCAAGCATGGCCCCGGCGGGGAGGTCGCGCTCAAGGCCTAGCGAGGCCCGCAGTGCATAGGCCTCCCGATAGGCCTCGGGGTTGGGATTGGTATTGCGAAGGGTGGCGTCGGCAAAGGCCTCCGGCCCCACCACGAAGCCTCCCGTATTCTGATCCAGAGAGGCTCCGGAGAGCTGGAAATCATGGCGCCAGGCGCCCCTCTCCCCCTGGGCACGCAGGCTGCCCTTGCGGTGCCGGAAGCCCGTGTCGTCCTGCCAGCCGTCCGTGTCCACCACGTCAAAGGTGGCCAGTACCCGCTCCTCGCCCAGGGGCGCGGCCACCTGCCCCTGAAGCCCCCCATAGGACCAGGGCCCCAGCTCGGCTTGGATCATACCTTCCGGACCGGCAAGCTCCGCTGCGGGCGCCGCTGAACGCACGTTGACGGCGCCAAGGAGCGCGGTGCCACCGTAGAGCGCAGAGCCCGGGCCCCGAAGCACTTCTACGCCGGATGCCTGGGCTAGGTTCATCTCAAACAGGTTATTGACGTTGCAAAACCCCGCGGGACGCAGGGGAATACCGTCCTCGAGGAGCAGAAAGGCGCCACAGGCGCCGGGACCGGCGAGCACCGGCGAGCGCAGCGCCATGAGGTGCTCCTGCCCCGAACCCCGGGACACCCAGGCCCCCGGCACCCGCACGAAGAGCTCCTGCCCGTGCACCGGCGCAAGCCCCTCCACCAGCTCACCGCTAAGGGTGGTCAGGGCCCCAACCTCCGTAAAAGCGTCGGAGAGGGCCGGTCTCGCTGAGACGGTTATCGTCTCGAGGCGAGCATCAGACGAGTCGGTGTCCGCAGCGCCCGCCATGGCGGAACTGACAAGGGCCGCAACGGTAAGCGAGGCAAGGGACAAACGGCACAGCATGGAGGCTCTCCAAAAGGTTTGGGGGGACGGCGCTGGACCATAGCGCAGGGCCCCAGGGGCGGCAATGTTCCTTAAAAATCGGCGGGGAGCTGATCCTTCGGGAGGACCGTCACGGACTCCGTCGCTTCGTCATAGCACAGTACGGCCGTCCCCTGGGTGAGCTGACCGCGAACCGCTGCCACCTTCTCCCCCAAGCTGTAGTCCCGGTGACCGTAGTCCGTACCCTCCTCCGTGACGAAGGCTTCGAGCACCGCCTGGAGGGTCTCTTCGTCCAGGGCGTCTAGGGGAATGGCGATGGGCACGCTAGCCTTCCTTTACGGGGATGCGCAGGGATTCGGGGCGCGCCGCCCGCTCCGCGTCGAGGCCTGCAAAGTCGAAGAGCTCCCGATCCATAAGGTGGGAAGGCACGACCCGGCGCAGAGCCCCGGCAATCTTTTCAATGCGCGCAGGGTGAACCCGCTCCCATTCGGCAAGCATGCGCTTAATGACCTGGCGCTCCAGGCCGTCCTGGCTACCACAGAGATCGCAGGGAATGATGGGGAAGGCTTGGACCTCGGCCCAGCGCGCAATGTCCTTCTCTCGGCAGTAAGCCAGGGGACGAATGAGAATATGGTCCCCATCATCGGACAGCAGCTTCGGCGGCATGGCCTTTAAGGTCGCTCCGTGAAAGAGGTTCAAAAAGAGCGTTTCCACGATGTCATCAAGGTGATGCCCCAGCGCCACCTTAGTAGCCCCAATGCGCCGGGCAAAGTTATAGAGGGCGCCCCGGCGCATGCGCGAGCACACCGGGCAGTAGGTTTTCCCCTCCGGCGTCAGCGCCTTCACCACGCTGTAGGTGTCCTGCTCGATGATGTGATATTCGATGCCCAACCCCTCGAGGTAGGTCGGCAGCACGTGCTCGGGAAAATTCGGCTGCTTCTGATCGAGATTCACCGCCACGAGCTCGAATTCGATGGGCGCCGTCGCCTGAAGCTGGCGTAAGATATCGAGAAGGGTATAGGAGTCCTTTCCCCCGGAAAGGCACACCATCACGCGATCGCCCGCCTCGATCATGGCGTAGTCGGCGATGGCCTGCCCGACCTGGCGGCGAAGCCGCTTCTGAAGCTTGGCGCGTTCATAGGCGGGAGTGGTTGCCATGCTGAGCCCATCCTTTCATCGTTGGCTGCGAAATTCGTCAAGCCGTTGGCTGCGCAGCGCCATGCTTGGAAGCCTTGCGCTCCTCGGGAGCAGTACCTTCGGCGGAGAGGAAAGCTCACCGCCCTACCCGCCCAGCGTGGTGGTGCTGCAATATCACTTCGTGGCGACAGACACGCCGGCCAGCACCTCCGTCACTCCGGCCCAGTTTGCCGCTCACCTCGAGGCCATCGAAGCAAGGGGCGCGACCGTGCTCCCCCTTGCGGAGGCGCTCGAGGCGCTCCAGGCGGGGCGCACTTTACCGGAGACGGCGCTCGCCATCACCTTCGACGACGCCTATGAAAGCATAGCGGAGGCCGCCCACCCCCTGCTCCAGGCCCGGGGCTGGCCCTACACCATTTTCGTGAATCCCGAGCCCATCGATGGGCGCCACGGCGGTTTTCTGTCCTGGGACCAGCTTCGACAGCTGACCGCCGAGGGGGCGACCATCGGCAACCACGGCCTGCGCCACGACTACATGGTGCGCGGCGAAGGCCAGGGACTCCCGCCCCCGGCGGCACCGGCCTTCGAGACCTACCTCGAGAGCCAGGTGCTTGACGCCCAGGTCCGCATTGACGCCGAACTGGGCGCCCAGCCCAAGCTCTTCGCCTACCCCTACGGCGAGTTCGCCCCGGCGCTCCAGGCCTGGCTGAAGGCCCAGGGCTATGCAGCGTTCGGACAGCATTCGGGCCCGCTATGGGCGGGCAGCGATCCCCAAGCCCTTCCCCGCTTTCCCGCCTCCGGAGTTTATGGGGACCTCAAAAGCCTGGGTCCCAAGCTCACCATGAAGGCCCTGGCGGCCACCATGGAAAGCCCGACCTCCATGATTTTGCCCCCGGGGGCAGAGCAGCCCACGCTCCGCTTCACCCTGCGTTTCCCCGAGGCCCAC
Source organism: Pseudomonadales bacterium (assembly GCA_038153445.1). GTDB lineage: Bacteria > Pseudomonadota > Gammaproteobacteria > Pseudomonadales > Azotimanducaceae > Salivita. The sequence continues at coordinate 60,717 of JAYOYG010000002.1, read as the reverse complement.
CGGGGACCGGTGCAGTGCTACTTAAGTGGCCAAGGCGCGATTCCCACGACGCGAGAGGGAAACCGGGTGGAAGCTTCGGCACCCGCCCCCGTGCCCCTGGGGCGAAGCCGCTTTAACTGTACGGCCCAGGGGCCGGGAGGCCACTGGCACTGGCTGTCCCAGCCTCTGCTGCGCCTGCCCTAGTGATCGAAGCGACCGAGGCGATTGAAGCGCATGATGGCGAGGAGATCGGCGACGTAAGCCGCTCGCCGTTCGGAATAGCGCAACAGCCCGGGGGCAAGCAGCTCTCCGGAGAGGGGGCGCCCCTCGCGCCGCGCCGCAGCCCGCAGCACGCGGAAGGAACGGTGGGCCGGGTGGCTGTTTAAGTTATGCATGTAGCTCACCACGGAATCGGCGGAGCGCTCGAAGAGGCGCACCTCGTGCTCCGACCCCTCCGGACGTAGCAGAGGCACCAGGCCGCACCCCTCGCTGTAGCACCACTGGCCAAAGAAATTGCGACCGACCTGAGCAAAGCGCGAGGTGCCCCAGGCCGACTCCGTGGCGGCCTGGGCCAGGGCCAGGGAGGGGGGAATGCGATCCACGCGGCGAAGCAGGCGGAGCAGACGATCAGCGCCATCCCCAGGGGACGGTAGACCGTAGTGGTCCTCAAGGGCTACCAGCCACCCTTCCGTCGCCCCGTCCCAGGGCCCTTCCGCGGTTTTCAACGCCTCGATGCGGGCCCGGAGTTCGCCGATACGCTGGTTCTCCGCCTCAATGCGCGGTAGGAGAAAGGCGAAAAACGCCGCTTTCCGAGCACTCACCGTCGGCAGCGCGGCGAAATCGGGAACCTGCTCCGGCGCCGAGCCTCGAAGGACCGAATCGACGGCCTCGCCCTCGGGACGATGCCCTGCCCACCACAGGAGCAGCGCCACCACCACCAGCCCCGCGCCAAACCCCTGCCCCTGCCGGAGCGACGGCCGAGGCAAGGTTCTAAGCCGCGCCAGAAGCACCTGCAGCGCTTTCACGCCCCGTGCTCCCGAAGCACGGTGAGGGGCGGCACGGAAATCACCTTACGGGTGGCTAGGAGCCCCAGGGTAAGGACCAAGGTTACCCCGAGCACGGGACCAAGGAACCAGAGGATGCCATGGCTTTGTGCCGGAAGACCGAAGAGTTGCGTTTCCATTGCCCAGATCATCAGTTCAGCGCCCAGGGCCGCCAGCATGCCCGAGAAGACCCCCAGGGTAGCAAATTCCACTACCAGTGCCCCCTGAAGGCGCTGCCGGCTACCCCCGAGGGCGCGCAACAGGCCGTACTCCCGAAGCCGTTCATCCATGGTCGACTGGATCGAGGCCAACAGCACAAGAGCCCCCGCGCCCAGCACCAAAAAGAGCACCACCTCGACCGCGATGGAGACCCGAGCAACGATTTGTTGAAGCTGTGCAATGAGCCCATCCACGGCAATGATGCTGACGCTCGGAAACGCGCGAAGGAGGGTCGGTAAGGCGCTTTGGCGGTCCGGCGAAAGGAAGAAGCTCGTGAGGTAGGTGGCGTCCCGATCCTCAAGCAGGCCCGGAGAGACGAGCAGAAAAAAGTTCGGGCGCAGGGAATCCCAGGCAACGCGGCGGAGCGCGACTAGCGGCAGATCGAAGCGCTGATCCCCCACCTCAAGGGTCACCCGATCCCCCAGGGCAAGCCCAACGTTCTCGGCAAAATCCGCCTCGAGGGACAGCCCCGGAGCTGCCCCCGCACCCGCCCACCACTGGCCCGCCACGACCTCATTGCCCTCGGGCAAAGGTCCACTCCAGCTTAAATTACGCTCCTCCGTGAGCCGGGCTGCGGCGCGGCTGGCCTTCGGGTCGAGGACCTCCCCATTCACCGCCGTGATCCGCCCTCGAGTCATGGGGAAGGCCGGCTGGGGGGCAACGCCCTGGGCTTCGAGGGCTTGCTGAAAGGCCGCCCGCTCCTCGCTGTCCAAATTCAGCACGAAGTGATTGGGCGCCCCCTCCGGGAGCTGGGCCCGCCAGCTATCGAGGAGCGAACTCCGCAGCACGGTCAGGGTGAGAAGCAGCATGAGCGCCGTGCCAAAGACCAGCATCTGCACAATGCTGGCCCCCTGGCGCCGGGACAGGGCGGCCAGCCCCAGACGCCAGGCGCGTCCGGCCTGCATCCCCAGCACCCGCCCACTGCGAAGCAGGACAAAGGCGAGGGCGGCGAAGAAGGCGGAAGTGCCGCCGAGGCCCAGGAGCACCCAGCCCGCGAGCTCGAAGCTTCCCGCGTAGGCGAAGAGAAGCCCCAGGAGGGCCAGGAGCCCGAGCCCTCGGTAGAGCGGCCCCTTCCGGGAGGCCTGGGTCAGGTCGCGGCGGAGCACGCGCACCGGCGTCACCGTCTCAAGCTCGAGAAGGGGCGGCAGGGCAAAGGCCAGCAGGCATAGCCAGCCCGTTAGCGTGCCCAGGACCCAGGGCACCCACCCCGGTGCGGGCAGGGCCACGGGCACGTAAGCGGCGAGCAGCTTAAAAAGCGCCGCCTGCACCCCGTAGGCCAGGCCCAGAGCCAGCCCGGTCACCAGCGCGCCCAGCTGAAAAAGCTGCCCAAGATAGAGGCGCCGAATGGTGCCGCTGGAGGCGCCCAGGGTTTTCATCACCGCCACCGCGTCGGCTTGCTGGGACGCATAGCGCGACGCTGCGAGGGCCACGGCAAGGCTGGCCAAAAGCACGGCCATGAGTCCCCCGAGGCGAAGAAAGCGCTCCGCTCGATCCAAGGCCCGCCCCAGGCTCCGGTTCCCGGTGCGCACGTCCTCAAGATCAAAGCGCGCGTCAAAATCCGCCGGAAGCCGCGCCTCAAAGGCCCCAAGGGCCGATTCCGGGCCCGCAAGGAGCAGCGCGTGCTCCACCCGGGCGCCCGGGCGAAGCACCTGGGTTTTGGCCACATCCTCTATGGCCATGAGCACCCGGGGGGCCAGCAAAAAGTTCCCGCCCTGATCCGGCGTATCGGTCAGCACCCGGTCGATGCGCAGGGAGGCCGCCCCTAGATCGAGGGTTGCTCCCACCTCCAGACCCAGAGACAGGAGTACCCGGGGTGCCGCCCATAGCGTTCCCGGGGCCGGGGTATCCGTAGTGACGGCGCCCGCGGCCAGGGGATCGCTGGCCGTTTTTAAGGCGCCGCGCAGGGGATAGGTCGATGAAACGGCCTGCACCGATACCAGAAGGGCATCGAGGTCGGAAAAGGCCATGGAGGTAAAGCCCACGGTGCGCGCCGTCGCCAGGCCCAGGGCCTGGGCCTCGGCCTCCCAGGCCTCCGGAGGGACCTCTCGACCTTCGATGCGCCGGTCCGCGGCCAGAAAGGCGCTGGCCTCGAGCACGAGGGCCCGCTCGAGCCGGTCCACGAAGAGGGAAATGCCGGTTACCGCGGTAATGGCCAGAAGCAGCGCTGCGGCGAGGAGCCTAAGCTCCCCGCCCCGCCAGTGCCGGCGAAGCATGCGCTGGGCCAGGCCTCGGCTCACGGGGTCGAATCCTGATTGGAGTGAAGCTGTCCCGCCTCAACCCGCAGGGCCCGATCACAGCGGGCTGCGAGGGCGGGATCGTGGGTGACCAGCACCAGGGTGGTCTTCGCCTCCGCATTCAGCTCAAACAGCAAATCGGCGATGCGCTGCCCCGTGGCCCGATCCAAATTGCCCGTGGGCTCATCGGCAAAGAGCAGCTTGGGCTGGGCAGCGAAGGCCCGGGCCAGGGCCACCCGCTGCTGTTCTCCCCCGGAAAGCTGGCGCGGCGTATGGCGGGCTCGGTCGCCCAGGCCCACCCGCTCCAGATAGCTGCGGGCTAACGCCTCCGGGGCCTCCCGCCCTGCGAGCTCCAGGGGAATCATGACATTCTCCAGGGCCGTGAGGGCGCCCAGGAGCTGGAAGTTCTGAAACACAAAGGCAATGCCCTCAGCCCGCAGGGCAGCGCGACGATCTTCGGACTCGGAACTGAAGGGCTGGCCCGCGAAGTGCACCGTCCCTTCCGTAGGCGTATCGAGCCCCGCCAAGAGCCCCAGGAGCGTGGTTTTCCCCGATCCCGAGGCGCCGACGAGGGCAACGCTATCCCCCGCCTTGATCTCAAGGTCGATCCCCGTAAGGATGGAAAGCTGCTCATCGCCGAGGGCTAGGCGCTTACCCAGGCGCTGGGCCGACAATATGACAGGACGATCCGATTCCATGACGCTACGCCTTCCCTTGCTGATGCTCCTCCTGTGCCTCCCCGTGCTCGAAGCGTGGGCGGACGACAAGAAGGTACTGGTTTTCGGAGATAGCCTTAGTGCGGGCTATGGCCTTCAAGCGGGCGAAGGCTGGGTGGCCCTGCTCGCCGCGCGGACCGAAGCGGCGGGTCTGCCCGTGGCGCTGGTGAACGCATCCATCAGCGGAGAGACCACCCGGGGTGGCCTTCGGCGCCTAGGCGACGTGCTCGCCCGCCAGGAACCCGATGTGGTCATCCTCGAACTTGGGGGCAACGACGGGTTGCGAGGGTACCCGATTGAGCAAATTCACAGCAACTTGAGGGAAATGGTCAAAGCCATTAAGGCCACGGGGGCTGAGGTTCTACTCGTTTCCATCCCCCTGCCCCCCAACTACGGACCCCGGTATGTGAGGGCCTTTCAGGGGACCTTCGAGGCCGTCGCAGAAGCAGAGGCCGTTCCCCTCCTCCCCTTCACCCGCTCCCTGTTGCCCCTAAACGCCGACATGATGCAGGCCGACGGCATCCACCCCACGGCCCAAGCCCAGCCCCTCATGCTTGAGGCCCTCTGGCCCGCCCTTACCCCTCTACTGGGCACGGGTTCGGCGAAGGCGATGTCCCTGGAGACCCCCGAGGCTGCTACACTCGAATAAAAAAAGGGATCCCTGTCCGTGTCTGAATCCGTCCTCGATGCCGTTCGTGGCGATACCAAAGCCAGCCTGATTCTCTCGGGTCTTGAGCTCTTCTCCACTCAAGGCCTCGACGCCGTCTCCATGCGCACCATTAACGCCCACGCCGGCGCACGAAACGCCTCCGCCGTGCATTACCACTTCGGCTCAAAAATGGGCATGGTGAAAGCCATCATCGAGTTCCTGAAAAGTCAGCTCGATGTGCACCGCCTTCCCATGGTGACGAGCCTCGAAGCCCGGGCCGCGGCGGGGGAACCCCTAACGGTGCGGGAGATTCTCGGCGCCAACTACTGGCCCTATATCCGCCTTTACGAGGACCCCCAGCTTGGGCGCCACGGCGTGCTCTTCCTGGCCCGGCTCCACACGGATATCGATCCCGAAACGCAAACGCTTCTAAACCAAGATGCCCACGGCATTCCAGCTCGCCTAGATGCCCTCCTGGCCAAAGCCCTCCCGGAGCTCGGCGACCAGGAGCGGCGCACCCGCTATATCTACTCCTGGACCTTAACCCTGCACGGTCTAGCCGCCGGCGGCACCTGGAAGAACACCTCCCTCGGCGATTTGCGAACGGGGAGCGCCCAGGCCAGCTATGAGCGCCTACTGGACTACCTTGTGGGCGGCATGACCGCTCCGGGAAGCAGCAAAGCCTAAAGCCGAGCTCCGGCGGCGCGCCCTAGAGGCTGCTGACCAGGTGTCCGCCATCCACCGTAATCACCTGCCCGGTCATGTGCGCGCTGGCGCGCCCGGCCAGGAGCAGGAAAGCCCCGTCGTAATCCTCCAGCACCCCCGCCCGACGCTGGGGAATGGGCCGTAGGAAGGCCTCCGCCTCCGGACTGTCGAGGAGCCGTGCGCTCACGGCGCTGCGGAAGTAGCCTGGTGCCAGAGCGTTGCAGCGCAGGGAAAAGCGCGCCCCTTCCAGGGCAATTTGCTTCGTCAGCTGCACCACCCCGGCTTTGCTGACGGCGTAGGGCGTGACCCCCTTCTGCTGGCGGAAGGCGAGAATGCTCGCAACGTTGACGATGTTCCCCCCCTGCCCCGCTTCCCGCCAGGCCCGGGCCGCGGCCCGGGCCATGAGCCAGGTGCCCTTCAAGTTCGTATTGATGGTGGCATCCCAACCCGCCTCGTCGAGATCGAGGAAGGAAAACACCCCAGGCTCCATGCCCGCGTTGTTCACGAGCACCGTGGGCAAGCGCCCCCCTAAGGCTGCAAACACTTGCTCCACGGACGCACTGTCGGTCACGTCCAGGGCCAGCGCCTCCGCTGTCCCTCCTGCGTCCCTGAGCTCCGACACGAGGGCCTTCAGCGCATCCACGCGCCGGGCGGCCAGCACCACCTCGGCCCCGGCGTCCACGGCAAGGCGCGCAAAGTGCGCCCCAAGGCCGCTCGACGCGCCGGTAATCAGGATCCGCTCTCCCGCCAGGGGCTTCGCATCGATCATGGGCTTTCATCCTTCTTGGGTTGCGGTGCAAGGTGGGTTTGGCCCCGGGCCTCGGCCAGGGACACCTGACGAAAACGCTCCCGCCGGGCAGCCCGCTGCGCGGGGGTCAGGGATTCAATGCAATAGGGGCAGCTCACGCCCGCTTCAAAACCGTTGCTTTGTCGATCCGTCGGCGTCAGGGGTCGCCGGCAGCCGTGGCAAAGGGTCGTCTGCCCCGGCGTCAGCGCCCCGGTAAGGGCAACCCGCTCATCGAAGACGAAGCATTCCCCTTCCCAGCGCTGTTCCGCCTCGGGAATGGCATCGAGGTAAGCCAGCACGCCCCCATCGAGTTCGAGCACCGCTTCAAAGCCTTGGCCGCGCATCCAAGCGGCGGCCTTCTCGCAGCGAATGCCGCCGGTGCAAAACATGGCCACGGTGCGATCCCGGGCGGGATCGAGATGCTCCGCCACCCAGGCCGGGAAGTCCGTGAAGGCCTCCGTTTTTGGGTTCAACGCCTCGGGAAAGGTGCCCACGGCCACCTCGTAATCATTGCGCAGATCGATGACCGGAATCGCCGGATCATCGAGCACCGCGTGCCAGGCCTCCGGCGCCACGCGCTGGGGCGTGCCCGGATCCTCCAGGGGATAGCCCTCCAGGGGGATCAGATGGCGACGCGCCTTAATCTTCAGACGCCGAAAGGGTGCCTCGGGAGGTGCAGGCAGGCGCCGAAGCCGGTAGGTGTCAGCCCCCAGGGCCGCATCAATGGGCTCAAAAAGGGCCTGAAGCGCCCCTTCGGGCCCCCAGAGGGTAAAGTTCAAGCCCTCCGGCGCCAGGTGCAGCGTGCCCCGAAGGGTCGGCGCCGCGGCCCCACGGCAGGCCGCTTCTAGGGCCGGCGGATCGGCGAGGGGCGCGAGGGCAAAGCCGGTCCAAAGGGCCGGCGTTGCCTCACCGCCCACTGCCACCCCGGCACGCCGGGGAATCGCTTACCCCACTCCGCTGGGCCCACTCCTCCGGGGTGAAGGTATGCAGCGCAAGGGCATGGAGTCCTTCGGCGAAGAAGGGCGCCGCGACCCGGTTCACAGCCCGATGCCGTCCCACGAGCCGCTCCCCCGTAAAGGCGTCGCTGACGACCGTCACCCGGAAATGGGATTCGGAGCCCGGCGGCACGTTATGACTATGGCTCTCGTTTAAAACCTCGAGCACGGTGGGGGCCAGGGCCTCCGTAAGCGCAGCCTCAAGGGCCGCTTGGCGCGAACCGGGCGCGCCCCGCAATGCTTCATCCATGGCACTACTCCAACGCTGCGTGCGCGCCTAGCCCTTCTCCGTGAGCTGGAATACCCCATCCCAGTCCGCCGGCGGTGGCGCTTCGGCGTAGAGTTTACTCCGTGCGAGCAGGGTCTCCGAGGGTCCGTCCCCAGGAAACTTCACCAGCACGGCCTCGAAGGCGGCGACGGCCGCGGGAAAATCCCGGCGCTGGTAGTGGCTGCGGGCCTCGGTGAAGGCCTCCCGGAGGGCGGCTTCCTCGGGGCGCAGTTCCCCCGCTCGGGCCAAGGGCTCAAAGAGGGTAACCGGTTCATTTTTCCCCACCACCCGGACCACATCGACCTCGCGCACTTCCAGGGCATCGCCCACAAGGCGCTGCGTATGCTGGGAAATGAGGGTCGCGCTGCCGTAGAACTTGTTGACCCCTTCGAGGCGCGCCGCCAGGTTCACCGCGTCCCCCATGATGGTGTAGTCCATACGCTGCGCCGATCCCATGTTGCCCACGAGGATCTGCCCGGAGTTGAGCCCCATGCGCACCTTCAGGAGGGGCCGCCCCTCCGCCTCCAGGCGCTTCCGGTAATCCACCATGTAGCGCTGCATGTCGATGGCCGCGAGGCAGGCCTTCAGGGCGTGATCGGGCTGATCGAGCGGCGCGCCCCAGAAGGCGATAATGGCGTCCCCTTCGAACTTATCCACCGTACCCTCATGCTCGGCGATGATGTCGCACATGGCCGTGAGGTATTCGTTGAGCAAGGCCACGAGCCCCGCTGGCGTGAGCTGCTCGGAGATGCTCGAGAAGCCCGCCACGTCGGAAAAGAAGGCGGTCATCTCCCGCTGCTCCCCGCCCAGGGAGAGGCGCGAGGGATCCTTCACGAGAATGTTCACCACCTTCGGCGACAGATACTGGCCAAAGGCATCACGGATGAGGGTCTTCTGCCCCCGCTCCACGAGGTAGAAGCGGATGTTCATGAGCACAATGCTCAATATTGCCGCGACCCCTGCATAGGCCATGGACAGCATGATGCCCCGATCCACATAGAGCACGGTGGCGAGCGCTGCCCAAAGGCCAAGGGCAGCGAGGGACGCTGCCAGGCGCCCGGCTGGATTCTGCAGAAGCCCCGTACCCACCAGGGCCAAAAGCAACCCTAGGGCCACCGCCGCCTCCATAGCGAAGCTCGCGGGCAGGAGGGGCCCGCCGGCGAGGAGCGTGGCGATGGTCGCGCCAATCAGCTCGACCCCATAAAGCCGCCCCACGGGCGTTTCAAAGTAGTCGTGGGAGACTTCCGAGGTATCGCCGAGGATCACGATCTTGTCTTCCACCCAGAAGCGCAGCTCCCAGGCCTCGTCCTCTTCAAGCTCCTCGAGGCGCAGCATTTCCAGCACGGGAATGCCGAAGTCCGCGACGTAGCCCTGTGCCCCCGCGGGAAAGGAGGGGAAATCGATAGCGAGACGATGGTTTTGATCCAGCTGCACGGAGAGCTGATCACCGAAGCTCAGCACCCGCGCCTCCCGATCGTAGCTGGGCGTTTCTCCGAGGTAGAGCCCCACGGCCTGCACAGCGAAGGGCCAGCCATTCTCCATGGGGATGGCCTCGGGGAAGAGGCGCAGATCACTAATGACCTCACTCAAGCCACTGCGGGACTCCACGTTTGTATAGCCGGTGCGGGCAACGCCGTTAATGGGCTCCACGGGCTGTTTGATGTAGATGAGTCGCCCGTCTTCAACCACCCCCTGGGATACGAGGAGCAGGCCCGGCACCCCCTCAAACTTCTCCGCCGTGGGACCGTCCTCCCCGTAGGAGGAGGGAAAATCGAACAGATTATCGACAGCCATGACCCGGCCCCCGAGGGCCTCCACGTTTTCCGCCACCCGAGCTAGGTCAAGGCGGCGGAGGGGCCAGCTACCGTAATCTTCGAAGAAAGCTTCATCCTGATTAACGAAGACGATCTTATCTTCCGGGAACACGCGCTCCGCATCGGCCATGCGGAGAATCTGCCGGAAGGATTGGGTTTGTAGTTCTAGAGCCGCGAAGAGATCCGCGCGCTGGGCCACCAGGGCAAGGAAAAAGAGGATCGCCGCCAGGAGAAAATCCCAGCGGCCTTTGAAATTCGCCATGCGGCCCTCCCCGGTCGCTTACAACGCCAGCGGCTAGAGCTGGCGTTCCATCTCGATGGTATTGAAGGTGATGGCTTCCTTTTCCTTCAGATCCATGAGCTTCAGGTCGTGATAGGCCTTAATCAGCAGCGGACGCATCTCGTTTTCCGCGGGATAGGCCTGGAAGAAGTCCCGATAGAGGTCCATGACCGGCACCAGCAGCCCCGCCTGCTCGTAAACTTCGGCGAGGGCAAAGACGTCGTTCTGGTCGGGATCGGCTTTCCGAGCCTGCACCGCCGCGTGAAGTGCCTCCGCCTCGGGGCCCCCGAGCCAGGTCAACGTACCCGGCCGGCGCGGGGCGTAGACCTCTTCCCCGTCTAAATAGATCAGCATCTCGTACTCATACTCTCCCGCGGGCTGCGCCGGCACGGCAAAGCGAATCATTTCCGCGGTGGAAGCCGGTGCAACGGTGTAGCGTTCGCTGCCGACGCGAAGCACGTAGCTAAACTCCGGCCCGGCGTTGGACCACACCACTTCCGGGTGCTCGGCGGTCAGCACGAGGTTTCGTGCCGTATCGATCTTCGGGAGATCCTCGGCTTTCTTCACGGAGCGACGCACCGTGGTGTAGCGCTGGGAAGTCGCAAACTTATTCTCAACCCCTTGCCAGAAACCCCCCGCCGCGTCTCCCGAAGCCCCGAGCCCGGAGCCGGCAAGCACCTCAATGCCCGCATCGAGGACTCGCAAATGGGTGGAGGCGCCGAGATCGCGGATTTCCCCCGAGGCCTGGCTCGACAGCTTCGCCGAGCCGTCGGCGCCGGTGCGCACCTCGTGCCCGGGGAAGAGGTATTTGTTCCGGGAGAGCACCTCCCAAGCCGCCCCATCCCGGCTGAATTCCACCGTACCCTCTAGCTGGCTCAGCTTTGCCACCGGGCCTGCAGCCAGCGCCGCGAGCGGCGCCAGGAGGCCGAGCACGAGGGCGAAGGCCATGCGCTGAATCTGTTTCATCCGTTCCACTCCTTAAAGCCGTTAGCTTGGCTCGAGTTTAGCGCGTTATCGACTGACCATCATGAAGGCTGCCCACACGTAGGGGTAGCCCCAGCGCGGGGAAGCCGCCAGTTCCCGCTGCGCTTCCCGCAACGCTTCCCGGGGCGCCATGCCCTCGGCGAGGCGGGCATACATCGCGGTCATGAGCGCCTGCGTGCCCGCATCGCTCACTTCCCAGAGGGACGTGACCACCTCCCGCACCCCGGCCTCCTGAAAGGCCCGGCGAAGACCGTAAACGCCCTCCCCTTCATGAATCTCCCCGAGTCCCGTTTCGCAGGCCGAAAGCACGGCCAGCTGGGTCCCCGTGAGATCCAGGTCGAGCACCTCCATGGCCGTAAGCACGCCGTCATTTCGCGTATCGAGCTGACCGAAGAAGGGGGCATTCTCGTTAATACCCGCGAAGGCGAGGCCCGCGCGCAGCAAGGGGTTATCCCCGGGGGGAGGAATGATCATCTCCGCAGAGCGCTGAGCCTTCATCAGGCGCTTGCGAAGCTTTTCCTCCGGTGCCAGAAAAAAGCCGTGGGTCGCGAGGTGGAGAATGGTGGGAGGGGCCGTCAACTGACCCAGCACGGCTTCCTGTGCGTCCAGGGCCGTCAGAATTTCCGGCGCGGTCGTGGACTCTTCGCCGAGGCGCCGCACGATCAGCTCTCCCTCAAGCCGGGCCCCGGGCAAGGGGCTGAAGCTGAGCCCCCGAAGGCCATCGGAAGCGGCCCGGAGTGATTCGAGCACCACAGCGGCGCGAGAAGCTGGCAAGGCCTCTTCCGCCTTCGCGCCGCGTGCCGCGGACGCGGGGCGCACCGCCGCTCGGCTTCGAGCCTGGGCCAGCTGCTCCGGGTCCGCCACGGCGTCGGTGTCGTAGTCGGGCCCGGCCATCACCAGGGGCGGCGCTGCCGCGGCGGGAAGGCGGTTTGGCAGCAAGTCGCGAGCGGAAGACAAAATGCGCAAATCGAGGGTTTCGAGAAGGTAACGCTCGTCCTCATCCACCAGCGCGTCGAAGGGCAAAATGTTTAAGAGTCCATCGGGAACGAGGTACACGGGCAGGTCCGGATCCAAGTACTCCGCCACCGGCGCCCAAACGTCCTCGTAGAGGAACATGCCCTCCTCCAGGAGCTCGTCATCGCCCACGCCCTCGTCCTGGATCAGCTCCCGGTAATAGCGAATGCCCTCTTCAATCTTGTCCAAGGGCGCGAAGGTGACCGGTTGCACCACCATGCCCCCCTCCGGGTCACGCTGCAGCACCGCGGCCAGGAGCCTACGCGTCCCCTCATCGTCCCGATAGGCGAGGAAGTCCACGAGGGCCGCACCCTCGGCAGGCAGCTGGGCGGCAAGCTCATCAATGGTCGGCGCCTCAATAGTTTGCTGGTAGCGGAGGCTTGCCCGCCCGAGGGCCCGCTGCAGATCCTCGATGCGCCCCTCCTCCGCGCGAAGCTGCGCGAGATGCGCAAGGGGATCGCCCTCCCCGGGGCCGCCCAGGGTGAGCTGGGCCAGCGTTTCTCGGGCGTCCGCGAGGGATTCGGTGAGCGCCGATAGTTCGGGGTTGAGGCCCAGGGCGGCGATTTGGGCGATATCCGAGGCAATGGCCAGAAGCAGCCCCTTCCGCGCCAGGCTGACCTGAAGGAGGGCTCGCCCCGCCTCCGCTTCATCGGGGTGATCGGGAATGAGCGCCAGAAACGCATCGAGCTCTGGACGATGGAGACGAAGATAGCCCTCCCGGGCGTTTTCCCCGGTCACCGGTAGCACGCGCTGGAAGAACGCCGTGCGCCGCTCAAAGCCCGTGCGCTGAAGACGGAAGGCCGCGTCCTTCTTACCCCGCTGGCGCAGCACCGCCGCCAGCGCATTGAGCGCATCAAAGGTATAGGGATGGGCTTCTCCAAGCCCACGCTCTGCCCGGCTGAGAGCCTCCCGAAGCCGGGCCTCCGCAGCCGCAAGGGCCCCCTCCTGCTGCTCTAGGGAGCCAAGGTCGATTTGGGAGCGAATGACATCCCGATGCAGGGGCCCATAGCGTGCCTCTCGCCCCGCCAGCGCGGATAGCAAGCTCTGCCGCGCGGCCCCCAGATCGCCGAGGAGCGCTTCCGCCCGCCCCCGATTATTCAACGCCCGGAGCGTATCGGGGTGGGTCGGCCCGAGCGTTCCGGCAAAGCGATCGAAAAGCTCGGCGAAGCGCTGCTGAGCCTCGGCTCCAGCCCCCTGCAGTAAATAGAGGTAGGCCAGGTTATTTTCCATGGCGAGCGCTTCCGGTCGCTCCCCCTGGCCCAGCGCCCGCAGCGTTTCCAGCGGCTCGAGATAGAGCGCCTCGGCCTGATCAAAGGTGCCCTGGCTTTCGAGGAGCAGGGCGAGGTTATTCATGATGGTCAGGGTTTGGGGATGGGTGGGGCCCAGCACGGTGCGCGCTGCGGCGAGGGCATCTCTGAGGAGCGGCTCGGCCTCATCGAAGAGCCCTACCTGCTCCAGAAGCATGCCCAGGTTGCTCATCACCGTCAGGGTCGCGAGGCTTTCCTCGCCGTAGCGCCGTTCAAAGCCCGCGAGCACCTCCCGCCAGGCGCCCTCCGCCGATGGCCGATCCCCGAGGCGCAGCGTGATGGCCGCTAGGAGGTTCTTCGTTTCCAAGAGCAGAGGATGATCATCTGCGAAAAGCGCCTCGCGAAGGCGCAGGCTTTCCTGGGCCGCCTCGAGCGCCTGCCGATCCGCCCCCGCATCGAAGGCGAGCCGGGCCTGCGCCTCCCTAAGCTCCGCACCCAGCGCCCCGTCGCCGAAACCCGGCGCCGAGGCCAGGGCCGCGAGGCGCGCAGCCGCGGCATCCCTCTGCCCTAGCGCCCGCTCGAGGTTAGCCCGGTCCAGCTCGCCGCGAAGTGTCTCAGGGGCTTCCCCACCAAAGCGCTGCGCACGCTGAGCCTGGAGGACCTCCAGGGCCGCGAGCGCCTCATCGGAACGCCCGCCTCGGGCGAGCATGGTGATTCGGCTTTGGCGGCACTGAAGGACCGGAGCCAGGAGAGGGTGACCCGCTTCCGCCAGGGCATCGCACGCCCCCTGCACGGCACTTAGGCCCGCGGAGAGCTGTCCGGCCTGATCGAGCTGCCGCCCTAGGTCTTCCGCAAGGCCTGCGCGCTCAAGAGGATTTTTCGTGGCACCAAGGGCCTGTTGGGTTACGGCAGCAGCCGCGGCCATGCGCCCTTCCTGTTCGTACAGCTCCGCAAGCCGGCTTCGCGCGGTCTGCGCCAGCGCAGGCGATGCCCCCTCCAACACCGCGCCATAAAGTCCTTCGGCGCGCCGCGGATCTCCGAGAAAAAGGGCGAGATCGCCAAGGGATACACTCAAACGCTGACTGTCTTCGCTGCTTGGGCCGAGGACGTCATCGGCAAGCGCCAGAGCCAGCTCCAACGTTCCGAAGGCGTCTTCCGCGGCGCCGTCATCGAAGAGGGCCTGGGCTTCCAGCTGAAGAAACGCCAGCTCATCAAGGAAGGCCTGATCGTCAGCGCTTGCACCCTCACGGGGCGAGGCCGGCGCGGGGGCCGGCGGCGCACGGAGGGCGTCGAGAAGCGCCCGCTCCCGCGCCTCAAGCGCGTCCGGGGCGAGTCCCGCCCCGAGGGCGGCGGAAAAGGCGGCGCGGGCGTAGCGCAAACGTCCTTCTTGATCACCCTGGGCTTCGCTATGGGCCAACGCTAAATCAAGCAGGGGAAGGTGATCGGGATAGCGGAGGAGCAGTTCGGCGAGGCGGGCCTCCCCGCTCTGCTCCGAATCCTCGAGGGCGAAGGTGAGCTCCGTAAGGGCCTCAGGCGACGGGCCCGGCGCCGCGCACCCCCCCAGCAGTGCCAGAAGCAACAGCCCCAATGCGGCGTGAACGTGGCGGCGCGTCATAGAGATTCCCCCTGTGCCCGGAGTCAGTGTAGACCGCTCAGCGAAGGCGCGCACCTCATCGCCATGGCAAATCATAGAGCTTGGGCTCGGAGTCCTTCATACTTCCCGGCCTCCGGCACAAGGACCCCCCTATGTGGTTTCGCGCTCTTCGCCTATGGCAGCTCCGCGCCCCCTGGACCCTCTCCGATGAGGAATTCGACCAAGCCCTCGCGTCTCAACCCTTCACCCCCTGTGGCCCGGGGCAGACGGAACGAAGCGGCTGGGCGCCCCTGCTCGAGGAGGAGGATGGCGCCCACGTGCTCGGCCAAGGCCCCTTCCAGCTCTGTCGCCTGCGTACCCAGGAGCGGATCCTGCCGAAGGCCGCCATCATGGAGTGCTACCCCGAGCGCGCGGCAGCGCAAGAGGCGAAAACGGGCATTCCTGTGAAGGGCATGGCGCGGCGGGAACTGATCGAAACGCTCACCAGCGAACTCCTCTCCCAGGCTCTGGTTCGGTCCCGCCGCACCTGGGTGCTCATCGATCGGGACCGGGGCCTCCTCGCGACGGAGGGCAGCGTGGCCGCAAAGGCTGAAGCTGTGCTGGAGAGCCTCCGAGGGGCCCTGGGCAGCCTGCCCATCGCCCCCCTGCGCTTCGAAAACCCCTTAGACGGCGTGCTCACCCGCTGGCTCATGGGGGATCCCCTGCCCGCGGGCTTTTCTCTTGGGCAATGGGCCGATCTCGAACATCCCTTGGACCGGGCGAATAAGGTTCGCTTCCGAGGCCAGGACCTCGATGAAGCGGAGGTGCACGCCACCCTCGAGCGGGGCCTTCGCGTCACCGCCCTGGAGCTGCACTATCAGCTAACCGATGATGCCGCGGTGAGTTTCGTGCTCGACGAGGAAGGGGTGATCAAAAGGCTCCGCCTTCCCGAAGCCAACGACGACACCCCCGCAGAGGACGCGGCGGCCGCGCTAGATGCCAATCTAGCCCTCCTCGCGCCCACCCTCGGCAAGCTCATCGATGCGCTGCTGCCGGCCCTTGGGGGCCTTCAAAAGGACGACACCGATGGCTGAACTCCATTTCAGCAGCGCCTTTCCCGGCGGCAATGGCTGCCTTCGGGCCTGGCACCCCGAGGCCGCCACCGCAGAGGTGGAAATTACCCCGGACGCCGGCGGCGAGGACAAGCCCTTCCTCCAATGGTTTTACTTTCGCCTCTGGGGCACGGCGGGGCAGCGCGTAAAGGTCCGCCTGGTGAATGCCGGGGACGCGGCCTACCCCCGGGGCTGGGACGACTATGCGGTGGTGCTTCGCCACGGCGGGAAGGGGTGGCATCGGCACCCCACCACCTACGCCGAGGGGGTCCTCAGCTGGGAAGCCCCCCTAGAGGGCGGCTGGGTGGACTGCGCCTACTTCGTCCCCCACGACCAACCCGCTATCGACAACCTCTTGGCCTGGGCCAGCGCCCAGGGCGCGGCGCGCCATTGTTGGGCCGTCTCTTGCGAAGGGCGCCCGGTGGAGGGGCTGCGCATCGGCAAACCCGGGGGCACGCCGATTTGGGTAATTGCTCGCCAGCACCCGGGAGAAACCATGGCGAGCTGGGCCAGTGAGGGGCTGATCCGCGCCCTGCTCGATCCCACCCGGGACAGCAGCCAGCGCCTGCGGGAAAGCTTTGAGTTCCACATCGTCCCCAACATGAACCCCGATGGGGCCGCCCGGGGCTATCTGCGCACCAACGCCGCGGGCACCAACTTGAACCGCGCCTGGCAGGATCCGGTGGGGCTTTCCGCCCCGGAGGTCGCCGGGGTATGGCAAGCCATGGCAAACAGCGGGGTTGCGCTGTTTCTCGATCTTCACGGCGATGAAGCCCTGCCCTATGTCTTCACCGCAGGCTGCGAGGGCGTGCCGGGCTTCGGGGACGGCGACGCAGGAGCGCGCTGGGCCGCCCGGCAGCAGCGCTTCCGCGATCATCTAGAAGCCTTGAATCCGGCCTATCAGCAGCGCTACGGCTATCCCGTGGCGCCCCCGGGGCGCGCGAATCTCACCATGGCCACGGCCGCCGTAGCGCACCGCTTTCACTGCCCAGCCTTTACCCTGGAAATGCCCTTCAAGGATGATCGCAATCACCCCGATCCCGAGGAAGGCTGGTCCCCGGCTCGGAGCCAGGCCCTCGGGGCCGATCTGCTCCCGGCCATCCTGCAAACCTTCGAAGCTGAACGCCCCTAGGAGGCCCCATGGATCATCCAGCCCCAAGTCCAGAACAAAATGCCATCGAAGCCGCGGCCTTTCGCCGGCTGCTTGAGCACTTAGACAGCCATCGGGACGTGCAGAACATCGATCTCATGAATCTCGCTGGCTTTTGCCGAAACTGCCTCAGCCGCTGGTACCGGGAAGCAGCGGAAGCGGCCGGGGCGCCCCTGGAAGACAGCGCTGCCCGGGAACGGGTGTACGGCATGCCCTACGAGGTATGGAAGCGGGACTTCCAGAAGTAGGCCCCCCACTGGAGATTGATCGCCCATGACCGCCCCCCTACGCCTGACCCTGCGCACTCCGGACGATTGGCACCTGCACCTTCGCGACGGAGCCATGCTTGCCGCCGTGGCCCCGGCGACCAGCGCCCAGTTTCGCCGGGCCATCGTCATGCCGAACTTAGTGCCGCCGGTGCGACGCAGCGAAGACGCCGCGCGCTACCGGGACGCCATCCTCTCAGCGATTCCGCCAGGCCAGGCCTTCGAGCCGCTCATGACCCTTTACCTCACGGAAACCACCGACGCGGAGGACCTGCGCCAGGGCAGGGAAGCGGGTCTTGTGACCGCGGTGAAGCTCTACCCAGCCGGCGCCACCACCAACTCCGACGCCGGGGTTCGGAACCTTAAGGTCCTCGACCCTGTCTTCGAAACCATGGCCGAGCTGGGCATGCCCCTGCTCATTCACGGAGAAGTCGTCGACCCTGAAATCGACATCTTTGATCGCGAGGCCGTCTTCATCGAGCGCGAATTAAAGCCCCTGCGCCAGCGCCATCCGGAGCTGAAGGTCGTGTTTGAGCACATCACCACGGCGGAGGCGGTAGCCTACGTGGAGAGCGAAGGGCCGAACCTTGCGGCAACCATCACGGCCCATCATCTTCGGCTGAACCGTAATGATCTGCTGGTGGGGGGCATGCGCCCCCACCACTTTTGCTTGCCCGTGGCGAAGCGAGAGGTTCACCGCCTCGCCCTTCGCCGCGCCGCCACCAGCGGCAACCCGAAGTTCTTCCTCGGCACGGACTCGGCGCCCCATTTGGTGAGCGATAAGGAAAGCGCCTGCGGCTGCGCGGGCATCTTTAGCGCCCCCGTCGCCCTGGAAAGCTACGCCACCACCTTCGAGGAAGACGGCGCCCTTGACCGGCTCGAGGCCTTTGCCAGCGAATTCGGGCCCCGCTTCTACGGCCTGCCCCTGAACGAGGGCACGGTCACCCTGGAGCGGACCGAAGACCCCGTGCCCGTGAACTGGGCCACGCCCCTCGGGGACGTGCGGATCTACCACGGCGGCGAAACGCTCCCCTGGCGGTTGGTGGGGGACGCGCGTTAGCAGACGCGCGTTAGCAGACGCGCGTTAGCAGACGCGTGCTAGCGGCGTGCGCTAGCGGCGTGCGCTAGGGGGCGCGAGCTAACGGCGCCAGCGCGCAAGCAGCCAACCCACGACAGCGGCGGGAACGGCGCAGGCCAGCACCAGGAGGCTTGCGCCGAAAAGGAACTCGGCCAAGAGCGCAGGATCGAGCCCCCAGCTGTCCCAGAAAATCCAGAAGAAGCCGCCCAGAAGAGCGCTTCCGAGGAGGATGCGACGGCGAAGCGTGCTTCCCGAGCCAGCCATGGTGAGCCTCTCCCTAGGCCGTGGATTTTTCGATGCGCAGCGCGGAGGCGCAGAGCGCGCTCAGCCCATAAAGCACCAGGAATACCTGGAATGCCAGATCGTACGCCCCGAAACGGTCAAAAACCCACCCAGCAAAGGGTAAGCCGGCGATTTGCAGAGGCATCATGGCCGGGCGCATAAGCCCCATGACCTTGCCGAAATTCTCCCGCCCAAACACCTGTCCCGCAATGGCCCCGTGGAGCGGCACGATGCCCCCCATGCCAAAACCAAAGAGCGTCGCAAAGACCGCAAAGAGGGCGTAGTCCGTGGTCTGCAGCATGCCCAGCTGCCCCAGGAACTGGGTCCCAATCGCGGTGTAGAGAGCCACCCGAGGATCGACCCGATCCACCAGGTAGCCGAAGAGCACCTTCCCAAGCACCCCCGCCGCGGCCCCGAAGGACAAGATGGGCGCCGCTTCGAGCACGGTGTAGCCAAGATCGCTCACCCTAGGAACCATGTGCGTGAGCGTCGCGCTCATGCAGCAAAAAAGGCACCCCACGCAGAGGGTCAGCATCCAAAAGTTCCGATCGCGCAGAAAACCGCGGGTCGCGAGCACGGGCCTCGGCGCGGCGGGGGCTGGCGATGGTTTATCGCCATCCGGGGCGAGGCCGAGGTGCTCCGGGGAGGAGACCACAAAGCGCAGGGTCACGGGCAAAACGAGAAGCGCGGTGAAAGCGCCGAAGACCAAAAAACCCCCGCGCCAGCCGACGGCCTCGATTAGCAGAGCGGAGAGCACGGGCATCAGCACGCCGGAGAGGGAAATGCCCATGGTGGCCACGCCGAGGGCCATGCCCCGCCGGCGATCGAACCAGTTGGCCACCAACTTCGCCGTGGCCAGGCCACCCATGGAGTTCAGGCCGAAGCCGATGAGGGTGGAGAGAATCAGGTAGAACTGCCACTGCGCTGTAATCAAGCTCAGCAGGCAAAAGCCCAGGCTCATGGCGGCCGTGCCCGCGGCGATGACATATTTGATGGGGTAGCGATCCAACGCCTGCCCGAGAAACGGCGCAAGGAGCGCCCCCACGGCGTTCACCAAGGTCAGGCCCAGGGAGACATCAAAGCGGGCCCCACCAAACTCCGCAGCCAGGGCCTTAAAGAACACACCGTAGGAGTAGAAGAAAAACCCCACGGCGATGAAATCGACAAAAAAGGCCACCGCCACCATACGCCAACCCAGAAAGGGCGCTTTCCGGCGGCGGGGCGTGGACCTGGCAGGATCCTCGGCCGCCGCAGCGGCCGGGCTTCGATCCTTCGCCATGGCGCCGGATCAGTCTTCGGGGTTGATCGCGAGAAGCTCTACCTCAAAGACCAGGGCAGCGTTCGGGGGGATGCTATCCCCGGCCCCGCGGCTGCCGTAGGCCAGCTCCGGGGGTATCCAGAGCTTGAAGCGATCGCCCACGGCCATGAGCTGGAGCGCCTCCTGCCAGCCCGGAATCACCCGGCTGACCCCAAAGGTGGCGGGAACGCCCCGGGCTTCCGAGCTGTCAAACACGCTGCCATCCGCGAGCTGCCCGGTGTAGTGGGTGCGCACCGTATCTTCCGGCGTTGGCCGCTGCTCGCTGTCGCTCCGCTTCAGCACTTGGTACTGGAGCCCGGACGCCGTAACCACGACCCCCTCCTGGCTTTGGTTTTCCTCAAGGAAGCGCGCCGCTTCCTCCGCGGCCGAGGCCGCTTCGGCGTCGGCCTCCGCCTGGCGCCGCTCCACAATGCTATCCCGAGCGTCGTTTAGGCCCGCCTCATCCACCTGCTGGGGCCGCCCGGCCACGGCGTCAGCCACCCCTTGAGCGAAGGCCTCGCCGTCAAAATCTTCCTCAAGCTGCCCCGCGAGGCTTTCCACGGTGTTGTAGCCCAGGCCGTAGCTGACGCGCCCCGCGTCGCTCGTGGGCGCTGCCTTCGGCCCGTCCCCTTCCTGCGGGGCGCAGCCGGCGAGCAGCAAAGTACTGAGGGTGGCGGTCAAAAGGACGGGCTTAAATAAGGCCGTGGCCATAGCAAGGGTGCTCCAAGGCAAGGGAATGAAACCGGGGCCCTCCCCGGGGCCTTCGGCGCGGGGACACGCTGCGGTTGCGTGGCCCAAATGGCGACGCCTACTATACCGAGGCAAAGGGGGCCTGGCACGTAAGCGCGCCTCGGCCTTCGCACCCACGCCCACCTTAGGATGTGACGCATGCGAAACCCGCTTCTTCGGCCGCTGACCGCGGCCCTTCTTGCCCTGTCCTTTACGGCTGGGGCTCAGGCCCTAAGCCCCGAGGAGGGCCCCCTCACGCCCCTTTCGCCGGAGGCCGAACATCCCGAAACGGCCCTTGCGGTTCTTGAGCAGCTTGCGCGGCACCACTACGTGCGTCGGGCCATCGACGACACCCTTTCCAGCGACACGCTGGATCATTACCTCGATGCCTTAGACCCCCAGCGCGCCTACTTTCTCGAGGGCGACATCGCCCAGTTCGAGCGCTACCGCTACACCCTAGACGATGCGCTCCGGCGCGGGGATCTGACCCCCGCCTTCGAAATCTTTAACCGCTACCAAGCCGCCGCGGAGACCCAGCTCGAGTCCCTGCTTCGCCTCTTGGAGAGCGGCATCGAGACCCTCGATTTCAGCAAAGAGGAATACCTCGCCATGGATCGGAGCGAGGAGCCCTTCCTCGCCAGCGCTGAGGCGCGCGAGGACCTTTGGCGCCGGCGCTTAAAGGCCAGCGTGCTATCCCTCAAGCTCGCGGATAAGGCGGACGACGAGATTGGCCCCCTCCTTGAGAAACGCTACCGCAACCGCCTGAACCGGTTGAGGCAGACCACCGCCGAGGATGCCTTCCAGCTCTACATGAACGCTCTGGCGGCGAGCTACGACCCCCATACGCAATACTTTTCTCCGCGCACCTCGGAGAACTTCAACATCCAGATGAGCCTGTCCCTCGAGGGCATTGGCGCGGTACTGCGGGTAGAAGACGAATACACCACCATCGCGAGCCTGGTCCCCGCGGGGCCGGCGGAGAAGAGCAAGCAGATTGAGCCGTCCGATCGCATCAGCGCCGTGGCCCAGGGGGAAGACGGGGAATTTGTGGACGTCGTGGGCTGGCGCCTCGATGACGTCGTGGATCTCATTCGAGGGCCCGCGGGCACCACGGTGCGCCTTGAAGTGCTTCCGCCGGATAGCGAAGCCGGGGCCCCGCCCCGGGTCCTAAGCCTGGTGCGGGAGGCCGTAAAGCTCGAAGAGCAATCGGCGCAAAGTGAAGTCATCGAGGTACCCCGAGGCCAGGACACCTACCGCATAGGGGTGATCGACATCCCCACCTTCTACATCGACTTCAAAGCGCTTCAGCAGGGAGATCCGGAATACAAGAGCACCACCCGGGACGTGCAGCGCCTGATTGAGGGGCTGCGCTGTGAAGACACGGAGGCAGCGGAGGCCGAGGCCGCGGCGCCCTGCGAACCGGTGGACGGCATTGTCATCGACCTTCGCAATAATGGCGGCGGCTCCCTTCAGGAAGCCAACGCCCTCACGGGGCTCTTCATTGAAGCGGGCCCCACGGTGCAAATTCGCAGCGCCAGCGGCCGGGTCGATCTCTTTAATGACGAAGACGGGCAGGTGGCCTGGGAAGGGCCCCTCGCCGTGTTGGTGAATCGCTTGTCGGCCTCCGCCTCGGAGATCTTCGCCGGCGCCATCCAGGATTACCAGCGAGGCCTGGTCCTGGGGGGGCAAACCTTCGGCAAGGGCACGGTGCAAACCCTCATCCCCTTAAACCGGGGCCAGCTCAAGATGACCCAGGCCAAGTTCTACCGGGTGTCGGGGCAGAGTACCCAGCACCAGGGGGTGATTCCGGACATTGAGTACCCCGAGGTCTACGACCGGGATGAAATTGGCGAGAGCACGCTCGATGACGCCCTGCCCTGGGACGTAATACGGCCCACCCGCTATCGCCGGGGACCCAACTTGGCCCCGCTGCTGGCGCTCCTCGAGGACCGGCACGAAACCCGCGTGGAAACGGACCCGGACTTTGCCTACCTGGAAGCCATGGTGGAACGGGCCCGAGCCCGAAGCGCCCGCAATCGCCTTTCTCTTAACGAGGCGCAGCGGCGCCTGGAGCGTGAGGAGGATGAGGCCCTGCGTCTGGCCATAGAGAACACTCGGCGGGAAGCGAAGGGCCTTCCTGTGGTGGCCAGCCTAGAGGCCCTGGAAAAGGAAGACGATGACGACTCCGAAAGCCAGGACGAGGACAGCACGGAAGATGCCACCATCAAGGCCGCCAGCGCCCTCGTGGAGGATCTTGAAAGCGATGCCGATAGCGACCTAGCGGAAGAAGAGGACGATGAAGAAGACCGAGATGCGCTGCTCGCCGAGGGCGCCGAGATCCTGGTCGATTACCTATCCCTACGCCAAACCGCCGCGGTCAGCGCCCCCTAGGGCGCCGCGGCCCGTTGGAGAATGACGCACCATGCACCCTGGAATACACGCTGCTAAGAACCCCGACAAACCCGCCTATATTTTTGCCGCCTCGGGGGAGACGGTCACCTACGGAGACCTCGAAGCCCGCTCGAATCAGGGGGCCCAGCTGTTCCGAAGCCTGGGGCTGGGGGTGGGGGACCACATCGCCATCATGATGGAGAACCACCCCGCCTTCTTCACCCTGTGCTGGGCGGCGCAGCGCGCTGGGCTCTACTACACGGCCATTAGCTACCGGCTCCAGGAAGAAGAAGTTGCTTACATCGTTGAGGATTGTGAAGCGAAGGTGTTCATCACCACCCATGCGCAGCGCGACCTCGCCGGCCGCCTTGCGGGGCGCTTGAACGTCCATCGCTTCATGCTGAACGGAACCATCGAGGGCTTTGACAGCTGGGAAAGCGCCGTAGCCTCCCAGCCCACCACGCCCATTGCTGACGAAACGGAAGGGGCGGATATGCTCTACTCCTCCGGCACCACGGGGCGCCCCAAGGGCATCAAGGTGCCCTTAAGCGGCGAGCCCCTCGGCAGCGCCGGCGGCCTCCTGGGCCTCACCCAGGCCCTCTATCAAATGGATGAGAACGTCCGCTACCTATCCCCGGCGCCGCTCTATCACTCGGCGCCCTTGCGCTACAACATGGCGGTCATGCGCCACGGGGGCACCTCGGTCATCATGGAGCGCTTCGATCCGGAGGAAGCCCTCGCCCTCATCGAGAAGCACCAGCTGACCCACGGCCAGTTTGTGCCCACCATGTTCGTCCGCATGCTGAAGCTCCCCGAGGCGGATCGGCTCCGCTATGACGTCTCAAGCCTGAAGGTCGCTATCCACGCCGCGGCCCCCTGCCCCGTCCCCGTGAAGCAAGCCATGATGGACTGGTGGGGACCGGTCATTCACGAGTACTACGCGGGCACGGAAGGCAATGGCTTCTGCGCCGCTGGTCCTCAGGAATGGCTTGCTCACCCCGGTACCGTGGGCCGTCCCCTCCTCGGCGCGGTGCACATCTGCGACGACGACGGGCGCGAACTTCCCCCGGGGGAGACGGGCACGATCTACTTTAGTGATGGCGGCACCTTCGAATACCACAACGACCCGGACAAAACCGCTGACTCCCAGCACCCCTCCCAGCGCGGCTGGACCACCCTCGGGGACATGGGCTACGTCGACGAGGATGGCTTCCTGTTCCTCACCGATCGGAAGACCTTCATGATCATTTCCGGGGGCGTGAACATCTATCCCCAGGAAGTCGAGAACCTCCTCGTCACCCACGACAAGGTGGCGGACGTTGCGGTATTTGGGGTCCCTAACGAGGAATTCGGGGAAGAGGTGAAGGCCGTGGTCCAGCCCCTCTCCATGGACCTTGCCGGGCCCGAGCTTGCAGAAGAACTCATCGCCTTCTGCCGAGCGAACCTGGCTCACCTGAAGTGCCCCCGCTCCGTCGATTTTGAAGCGGAGCTGCCGCGCCATCCCACGGGCAAGCTGTATAAGCGTCTGCTCCGGGATCGCTACTGGGAAGGGCACGGGAAGTCCCGCATTCTGTAGGCCTGACTTTTGTAGCGCTAACTAGGGCCGGAGGTCCTCCGCGAGGGCTTCCGGCACCAGGCCATAGATCGCCGCATCATGCCGACCGCTGGGCAGCAAAAGCCGGCTTTTGAGCACCCCTTCAAGTTCCGCCCCAAGCGCCTCGGCAACGCGCCGGCTTGGGGTGTTCTCCACCGCAACCAAAATCGATACGCGCTGCGCCGTCCCCGAAACGAAGGCCGCCTGGCAAAGCGTAGCGGCGGCTCGGCGCGCGACCCCACTGCGCTGAGCATCGGCGCGCACCCAATAGCCCAACTTCCAGACGCCGTCGTAGCGATCCACGGGCATGAGGCTTACGGCGCCCAGCACCACCGTGGAATCCTGCGCGGGAAAGATGAGGGTGCGGTGCTCGAGGGTGGCCTCGGAGAGAAAGGCCTCGGCGCTGGCTAGGGTGTAGCGCGCGGTACACCAGGGTAGCCAGGGCGCTAGGGCGTCCCGAGAGGCATCGACGGCCTCGAAGAGCGCCGCCGCCTGGCTCGCCTCGACAGGGCGGAGCCACTCCCCCCCAGAGGTGCGGAGTGGCTCGCCGAGGCCCATGGCTAGCCGGCCGCCTCGACGCCGTCGAGGAGGAAGGCCGGGGCCCGCGTTTCGACGGTCTCAAGGAGCGCCGCAACAAAGGCGTCCTGGCTTAGGGTCAGCTGCTGATCTACCCCATAGCGACGAAGGGTCACGGTCCCCTCCTCCACTTCCCGCTCCCCAATAATGAGCAGGTTCGGGATCTTCTGCGTGGTGCCTTCGCGAATCTTTCGCCCCACCGTTTCCCCTTCTGCCGCCATTTCCGCCCGCACCCGGTGGCCGCGAAGCCGGCGCACCAGGGCCTGGCCGTAGTCGTTGAAGCGATCGGCGACGGTAATGACCTGCACCTGCACCGGCGCCAGCCACGCCGGGAAGGCCCCGCCGTAATGCTCCAGGAGGAAGGCCACCATGCGCTCGTGGGTGGAGAAGGGCGCCCGGTGAATCACCCAGGGGGTGTGAAGCTCGCCGTCTGCGCCCTTATATTGAAGACCAAGGCGCCCGGGCTGGGCAAAGTCGAGCTGCACCGTGGAGACCGTTTCCTCCCGCCCCGTTACCGTTTTGAACTGGATGTCGATCTTCGGGCCGTAGAACGCCGCTTCCCCGGGGCCATCGAAGTAGTCCCAGCCCAACTCGTCCAGCACCTCCGCGAGCACCCGCTCGGCGTGGGCCCAGGCGTCAGGATCGTTGATGTACTTTTCCTTGCCCTTTTCATCCTCCGGATCCCAGCGGGACAGGCGCACCCGGTAGTCCGTAACCCCGAGCACCGCGTAGGCCTCCTGGTACATCTGGAGTACGGCTTTGAATTCGTCCTTGATCTGCGCTTCCGTACAGTAGATGTGCGCATCGTTCATGCACATCCCGCGCACCCGCACGAGGCCACCCACCGCGCCGGACTCTTCCCAGCGATACACCTGACCATACTCCGCAAGGCGCAGGGGCAGATCTCGGTAGGACCGGGGCCGGGCCGAGAAGACCCGGTGGTGGTGGGGGCAGTTCATGGGACGAAGCACGTAGCGCTCCTTCACCCGCGTGCCCTCGCCCTCTTCCCCGTCACCCTCCGCGGGTTCCTCGGCGTGATCCTCGACCTCCATCACCGGGAACATGGCGTCTTGGTAATACGGTAAGTGCCCGGACTGCCAGTACAGGTCCACCTTCGCCAGGGGCGGCGTGGTCACCCGCTCATAACCGTAGGCGAATTCGAGGTCCTTGGCGTAGCGCTCGAGCTCGTCCCGGATCACCGTGCCCTTCGGCAACCACAGCGGGAGGCCTTTCCCAATGGTTTGATCAATATGGTAGATGTCCAGCTCTCGACCCAACTTCTTATGGTCCCGGGCCTGCGCTTCTTCGTAGGCGGTGACGTGAGCGTCGAGCTCGTCCTTGGTCTCAAAGGCCCAGGCGTAGATGCGCGTCATCATCACGTTGCGGGAATCGCCGCGCCAATAGGCGCCAGCGAGGCTGCGCAGCTTGAACGCATCCCGGGGAATGGCCTTAGTGGTATCCACGTGGGGCCCTTCGCACATATCGACAAAGGGGCCATTGCGATAGAAGGTCAGCTCGGAGAGGTTGTGGCGCTCAAAGAGCGTTTCCGCGTATTCCCGCTTGTAGGGCTCCCCCATCTCCTCGAGGCGCGCCATGGCCGCGTCGTAGGGCAGGTTTTCGCAGTCGAAGCGCTGGCCCTTTTTGATGATCTTCCGCATGCGCCGTTCGATTTCCGGGAAGTCCGCGTCGGTTAAGGGCTCGGACAGCAGGAAGTCGTAGTAAAAGCCGTCGTCGATGGGCGGACCGAAGCCCAGCGTCGAACCGGGGCGCAGCTCCAGCACGGCCTGGGCCAGGACGTGGGCCAGGGAATGTCGGATTCGGTACAGGGGGCGATCCCGATCTTCTTCGCCGCTGTGCTCAAAGCGTGCCATAGGTCCTCGCTGGTCTGGGGGTGCGCTGGCGTTGCATCATAGCGCTGAGCCCCTATTATGCCACCGCTACGCGGGCCCCCTCGACTATTGCAGCGCTCCCTCCCGTTGCGCCGCCAAGGATCAGCTCATGGACTACCGGTGGGTCCGAAAGGCCGTCGCCCGCGGGGACGCGGTTAACGCAGAGATTCTCTCCCTCGATGGCGTCATCTACCTGGCGCTTATTAACGACGAGCCCTTGAAAAAGCGGGACGCCGACCGGCAAGCGGCATCCTTCCCCAGTGCCCACGCGGCGGGAAGGGCCCTCTACGCCCTGGGGCTTCGGGAGGGCATGCTGCGCCACCATTCCCCCTACGACGAGATGATCGGCCGCGGCGATGACGGCCCGCCCCCGGCGCCCCTGCGCACGCCCCTGCGCTTTTCCGCCGTATAGCCCTTTAAGCTCCGCCCCGGGGCCCCATACGCCAGGCAGCCAACCCCCAGACGGGAAGCCCCTTCCCGCTGCCGTCACCCGCGGGCTCACCATTCACTACGTGAGCCGCTTCGAAGAAGTCGCTAAGCTCGCCTTTCCCTCCCGGTTTTAGGGGGGCTCCTTAGCGAGGCGGGGACAGCACCATGGCGGGACGGGGACAGTGGCTTGAGCGCGCAGGGGGACGGCTTGCGCGCTTCCTTACCGACCCTCGTCCAGGCAAAGGGGCTGCCCCGGTCTCGGGCCTAGGCTCCTGGCTGCCTTATCTGAAGACCGGGGACGTGCTGCTGGTGGAAGGCAGCAGCCGGATTTCCACGGCCATCAAGTACCTCACCCAGTCCACCTGGTCCCATGCCGCGCTCGTGCTGGGACCCCACCCGGGGCCCAAGGATCCCGTCCACTTAGTGGAGGCGGACGTGGTGGAGGGCGTGCGCTGCGTCCCCGCCTCGATCTACCTGGGAAGCAACGTGCGCATCTGTCGACCCTGGGGGCTCGATTCCGCCCAGCGCGAGGCCGTGACAACCCACGCCCTGGCCCGCCTTGGCCACCAGTACGATCTGCGAAATATCGTGGATCTTGCGCGCTACCTTTTTCCCCTACCCCCCGTGCCCTCTCCCTGGCGCCGTCGGCTGATCACCCTCGGTTCCGGAGACCCGACCCGGGCCATTTGCTCCACCCTCATCGCCGAGGCGTTCCAAGCCGAGGCCTACCCCATTCTGCCGGAGCTCTTAGACGCAGAGGCCCTCCGCCGAGGCGAACCGCTCCCCCTTCAGGCGCGCCACCATTCCCTCATCACACCCCGGGATTTCGACCTGTCCCCCTTCTTCGAGGTGCGTAAACCCAGCTTTGTTTTAGCCCAGGAGGCGGGCCGGGCGCTGATTTATTCAGACGCGATTCACGAGACCAACGTAAACTAGGGAATGCTCCCTTTTTGCGTGAGTCGCCCCCATGCCCGCCATGCTTCTCCCCGTCGCAGCCCTGCTGCTTTCGGACGCGCTTCTATTGGTGGGTCATGGACTTTCATTCACCGTCCTGCCCCTTCGTGCGGTCGCCGAAGGCTTTAGCGACGGCGCCATCGCCATCACCGGCTCGGCCTACTTTGTGGGCTTTATCGGCGGCTGCTTGCTTACCCCCCGGGTGGTGCGGCGCGTGGGCCATATCCGCAGCTTCGCCGTGCTCTCAAGCGCCTTCTCCGCCCTTGTGCTCCTGTTCCCCATGGTGCCCGAGGTGCTCAGCTGGACCCTCCTCCGCGCGGCGACCGGGGTCTGCATGTCAGGTCTCTACATGATTATCGAAAGCTGGCTGAACGAGCGGGCCTCGAGCGACAACCGGGGTGCCCTGCTGTCCATCTACACCATCATCAATCTCGTGATGATCATTCTTGGCCAGCAGGCGGTGAACCTCGCCCCCGCCCAGGACCCCATGCTCTTCGCCGGCGCCGCGGTGCTCCTGTCCCTCGCGGTCATCCCCGTTTCCCTTTCCGGCGCCACGGCCCCTGCACCCCTGGCCGACGTGCAGCTGGACCTGCGCGCCCTCTGGCGCATTAGCCCCGTGGGCCTCGGGGGCGCGGCCATGCTTGGGCTGATCACGGGAAGCTTCTGGGCCCTAGGCCCGGTGTTTGGACGCACCCTAGGGCTCGATACGCAGGCGGTCACCTGGGTCATTAGCGGTGCCACCCTCGGCGCAGCCCTATTCCAGTACCCCCTGGGGCGCCTGTCCGATCACCTCGACCGACGCCTGGTCCTACTGTTCTCCTGCCTCGCTGGCGCCGGTACGGCCTTCGCCCTAGCCCTATTCTCCGATGCCGCGCGGCCGGCCCTGGTTATTGGCCTCAGCACGCTCTGGGGCGGTTTTGTGCTCACCCTCTACGCCGTTTGCAATGCCCATGCGAACGATCGCGCCGAACCCTCCCAGTTCGTGATGGTTGGCACAAGCCTGCTCCTCACCTACGGGGCCACCTCGGCCCTCGGCGCGCCCCTCGCCGCCTACGCCATGCACCTCATCGGCCCCGAGGGGCTATGGTGGTTTAGCGGCGCGGCGTTGCTGCTCTTTGCTCTTGGCCTTGTCCAGCAGCGGCAACAAAAACCCCGTCCGGTGCTGGAGGAAACGGAACAATTCGTCCTTGCCGCCAGTCTTACCCCGGCGGGTCTAGAACTCGACCCGCGCGCGGAATCGGCGGATGATGATCTAGCGAACGCGCCCTCGGGCTATGCCACCGAAGGCGCCCAGCCCTAAGGAAGGATTAAGAACCCATGAGCACCGTGCTCTGGCTAGGACTGCTTCTCGGCGCGGCCCTTCTATTGAAGGCCTATTTGCAGGATCGACAGCAAACGGCCCATACCCTGCTTCGGAACTACCCCGTGCTGGGGCGGGCCCGCTACCAGCTTGAGCACCTCGGCATTTTCCTTCGGCAGTACTTTTTCGCCATGGACCGAGAGGAGATGCCCTTCAATCGCGCCCAGCGAAGCTGGGTCTACCGGGCGGCGAAGAACCTCGATAACACGGTGGCCTTCGGCAGCACGAAAATCGCCACCACGCCGGGTACGGTTCGCTTTCTCAACGCCCCCTTCGCCCGCCTCGATGAGGAATGCCAGGAAACCCCACCCCTCACCTTTGGGCCCGGGTGCCGCCAGCCCTATGAAGCCAAGAGCTTCTTTCACATGTCCGGCATGAGCTACGGCGCCCTTTCCGACGTCGCCATCCGCGCCCTGGGCCTTGGCGCTGCCAAAGCTGGCTGCTGGGTGAACACGGGGGAAGGGGGCCTTGCCCCGCTGCACCTCGAAAGCGGCGCGGACATCGTGTTTCAGGTAGGCACGGCCAAGTATGGCGTGCGCACGGCCGAGGGGCGCCTCGACGAAGCCAAGCTCGCTGCCATTGCTCAGCACCGGCAAGTGCGCATGTTTGAGATCAAGCTCTCCCAGGGGGCGAAGCCCGGAAAGGGCGGTGTGCTCCCGGGGGCAAAGGTCACCCCGGCCATTGCTCGGGTGCGGGGCATCCCCGAGGGCCGGGACTCCCTCTCTCCAAACCGCCATCCCGAAATAACCGACGTCCCCAGTTGCCTGGATTTCGTGGCCCAGGTGCGGGAGATCACGGGAAAGCCCACGGGGCTCAAATTCGTCCTCGGCAGCGACGCCTGGCTCCAAACCCTCTGCGATGAGATTAAGCGCCGGGGCCTCGAGAGCGCCCCCGATTTCCTCAGCTTGGACAGCGGCGACGGGGGGACGGGCGCCGCGCCCATGGGGCTCCTCGACGACGTGGGCCTGCTGCTCCGGGACAGCTTGCCCCTGGTGGACAACGCCCTCCGCGCCGCGGGGCTCCGGGATCGGATCCGGCTGATTGCCTCGGGAAAGCTCATTACCCCCACGGACGTCGCCTTTGCCCTATGCCTCGGCGCCGACGTGTGCGTGACGGCCCGGGGCTTTATGTTCTCCCTGGGCTGCATTCAGGCGCTGCAGTGCAACCAAAACACCTGCCCCACGGGCATCACCACCCATGATCCCCGGCTCCAGCGCGGCCTGGTCCCAAGCGACAAGGCCGAACGGGTCGCCCACTATCATCGGAATCTGGTTAAGGAAGTGGAGCAGCTGGCCCACGCCTGCGGCCTCCCGGACGCTCGAGCATTCGAGCGTCACCACGCAAGCGTCGTACAGGCCTCCGGGGTTCCGGTAAACGTCGCCGCCCTCTATCCCCGACCCTAACCCTGGGTCGGGGCGTCCACCGCCAGGGCCAGGAGCCGAGCACGATCAATGCGAGCCAGGGCGTTCTGGTGCGTCGCCGCCAGCACCACCGGGGGGGCACAGTCCGCCTCGTCTGCCTCCCGCCAACGATCGGCGCAGAGGCACCACCGGTCCCCGGGACGTAGCCCCGGGAAGGCAAATTCGGGCCGGGGCGTTTGTAGATCGTTCCCTACGGCGCTGGAGAACTGCAAAAAGGCCTCAGTCATGACGGCGCACACCACGTGACGCCCGAGATCCTCCGGTCCCGTGTGGCAACAGCCATCGCGATAGAAGCCCGTAAGGGGCGCCTCCGAGCACAGCTGCAGGGGCCCTCCCAGCACGTTTCGCGCCCCGCCGCCCCCGGCGCCGCCGCTGTCATAAGCCATGGGCCGTCTCCCTCCTGCTCGTTGCTCGATGCCGTCGTTTCTAGGCTGCACTGAAGCGCCGTGGCATGCTACCGCAGTCGCGGGCGCGTCAGACAATAGCGAGCTTTTACCGTGCTCACGGTCCTCTGGTTCAAGCGCGATCTGCGCCTCGACGATCACGAAGCCCTTCAGGCCGCCCTGGCCCGGGGCCCCGTGCTCCCCCTCTATATTCTAGAACCGGACCTTTGGCGCCAGGGCGATCTTGACCTTCAGCATGCCCGCTTTCTTGAGGCGAGCCTACGGGCCCTCGATCGGGACCTTCGCGCCCGGGGCTCGGGGCTCTGGGTTCGGGAAGGCCATGCCGTCTCGGTCCTCGAAGCCCTTCGGCGTAGCGAGGGCGTGACCCATCTTGAAAGCCATGAGGAAACGGGGAACGGCTGGACCTACGCCCGGGACCGGGCCGTGAAGGCCTGGTGCCGGGCCGAGGGCATTCCCTGGGGGGAGCATCAATCCTTTGGGGTCACCCGGGGCCTTGGGAACCGAAACCGCTTTAGCCGCGGCTGGGAAGCGCACATGACCCGCCCGGCGCGCCCCGCGCCGGCCCACGTGCCCGGCACGCCAGCCCCGACGGCCCCCTGGACCCCGCTGTTCCAGAATATCCCCACGAGCGCGTTTCATCCGGCCGTTCCCCACCGCGGAGCCCCTCTGGTAGCGGGGGAAGACGCCGCCCAGGCGCGCCTAAGCGAGTTCCTGGAGGACGCGGGGGCGGATTACCACCGGCGCATGTCCGCCCCAGCCCAAGCGGTGCACAGCGGCTCTCGCCTTTCCCATCATCTGGCCTGGGGAAGCCTGTCCCTGCGCCGCGTCGTGCAACGGGTGCGGGAAGCGAAGAAACAGCCCGAGCGGGCCCCCGCCCTCTCCCCTCGGGCACGGAGCGCCTTTGAAGCTCGCCTCCACTGGCACTGCCACTTCATTCAGAAGCTGGAATCGGAGCCCGCCCTCGAGACCGTGAGCTTTAACCGTGCCCTCGATACCCTGCGCCCCCGGGGCCCTAGCGACGCCCTTGACGCCTGGCTACGGGGGCAAACGGGCTGGCCTTTCGTGGATGCCGCCATGCGCGCCCTTCAGCACTGGGGCTGGATCAACTTCCGCATGCGGGCCATGCTCGTCTCCGTAGCGGCCTACCACCTCTGGCTCGACTGGCGAGACCTCAATCACCCCCTAGCCCGGCAATTTATCGACTACGAGCCAGGGATCCATATCAGCCAGCTACAGATGCAGTCTGGGGTGACGGGCATCAACGCCCTGCGCATCTATAACCCCCTGCTCCAGGGACAACGGCTGGATCCCCGAGGCACCTTCATTCGCACCTTTGTGCCGGAGCTGGCGCCCCTGCGTGATGATGAAATTCACCAGCCCTGGCTCTTGTCCGCCCGGCGCCTGGCGCAAGCGGGGGTGCGCCTGCGCGCTCCGGGGCCGGAGGCGCTCACGGAGGCCCCAGCCTATCCACGCCCCCTCCTGGACGCGGCCCAGGCCGCGCGGGCAGCGCGGGCCCGCATGGGCGATGCGCAGCGTAAGGAAGCCAGCCGGGAAGAGAGTCGCCGCGTGCTGCTGGCCCACGGCAGCCGGAAGAACTGGGGGCAAAACCCCCGCCCCAAGCTAAAAACGGCCCCTCGAGAGGGGCCGTTTCAGGGCGAGCTCTTCTAAGCCCTAGGCGGAAACCACGATTTCCTTGGCGATGGAGCGACCTTCCTCTGCCGCGGACAAGAACTCGGGCACCTGATCAAAGTTCAGGTAGTTGTAGATCTCCGGGGCCATGGAATTGATCTTCGACGCATAGCCTTGGTACTCCTCGTTCGTCGGCAGACGGCCGAGGATTGCCGCCACCGCGGCTAGCTCCGCGGAGGCGAGGAAGACGTTCGACCCCTGCCCCAGCCGGTTCGGGAAGTTCCGGGTGGAGGTGGACACGCAGGTGGAGCCGGCACGAATCCGCGCCTGGTTCCCCATGCACAGGCTGCAGCCCGGCATCTCCGTGCGCGCCCCGGCCTGGGCGTAGATGTTGTAGAAGCCTTCTTCCATGAGCTGCTGCTCGTCCATGCGCGTCGGCGGCGCAATCCAGAGCCGGCTCGGGATGCTTTCCCCGGAGGCCTGCAGCAGCTTGCCGGCGGCCCGGAAGTGCCCAATGTTGGTCATGCAGGAGCCAATGAAAACCTCTTCGATTTCCGTCCCCGCCACCTCGGAAAGGGGCTTCACGTCGTCGGGATCGTTCGGGCACGCCAACAGGGGCTCGGTGATCTCGGACATGTTGATTTCGATCACTTCCGCGTACTCGGCGTTCTCGTCGGCGCGCAAGAGAGAGGGGTTCGCAAGCCACTCTTCCATGGCCGCGGCCCGACGCTCGAGGGTGCGTACGTCGCCATAGCCGTTGGCAATCATCCAGCGCAGCATCACTACGTTCGAGCGGAGGTACTCCGCCACGGACTCTTCCGACAGGTCGATGGTGCAGCCCCCAGCGGAGCGCTCGGCAGAAGCATCGGAGAGCTCGAAGGCCTGCTCCACGGTAAGGTTCGGCAGCCCCTGAATCTCCAGGATCCGGCCGTTATAGACGTTCTTCTTGCCCTTCTTCTCCACGGTCAGCAAACCGCGCTGAAGCGCCGCGTAGGGAATGGCGTTCACCAAATCCCGAAGGGTGATGCCGGGCTGCATTTCCCCGGTGAACTTCACCAGCACCGATTCGGGCATATCCAGGGGCATGACCCCCAGGGCCGCTGCGAAGGCCACGAGGCCCGACCCAGCGGGGAAGGAAATCCCGAGGGGGAAGCGGGTGTGGGAGTCACCACCGGTGCCCACCTGATCCGGGAGGAGCATGCGATTCAGCCAGCTGTGGATGATGCCGTCCCCGGGGCGCAGGGAAACGCCGCCGCGATTCTTAATGAAGTCCGGGAGCGTGTGCTGCGTTTCAATATCCACCGGCTTGGGATAGGCCGCGGTGTGGCAGAAGCTCTGCATCACGAGGTCCGCCGAGAAGCCCAGGCAGGCCAGCTCCTTGAGCTCGTCCCGGGTCATGGGGCCCGTCGTATCCTGGGAGCCCACCGTGCCCATGCGGGGCTCGCAGTAGGTACCCGGGCGCACGCCCTGCCCCTCGGCCAGGCCGCAGGCGCGGCCGACGATTTTCTGCGCCAGGGTGAAGCCGGCGCCGCTGTCCTTCGGGCTTTCCGGGCGGCGGAAGGCTTCGCTCGGCCCGAGGCCCAGGGCTTCCCGAGCGCGCTCCGTGAGGCTGCGGCCGATGATCAGGGGAATGCGCCCCCCGGCCTTGACCTCGTCCAGGAGCACCTGGGTTTTCAAGGAGAACTCGGAGATCACTTCCCCGGCCTCATTCTCCACCACCCCCGCATAGGGCTTGATGACGATAACGTCGCCCATGTTCATTTGGTCCACGGGGCACTCGATGGGGAGGGCCCCGGAGTCTTCCACGGTGTTAAAGAAGATGGGCGCGATCTTCGAGCCCAGCACCACGCCCCCCTGGCGCTTGTTGGGCACGAAGGGAATGTCGTTCCCCATGTGCCACAGCACCGAGTTGGTGGCACTCTTCCGGGAAGAACCGGTGCCGACCACATCGCCCACGTAGGCCACGGGGAGCCCCGTTTCCTTGAGGCCGTTGATCTGCTCGATGGCATTGGTGATGCCGTCCCGAGGATTCTTCAGCATGGCCAGGGCGTGGAGCGGAATGTCCGGGCGGGACCAGGCGTCCTGCGCCGGCGAAAGATCGTCCGTGTTCGTTTCCCCGGTGACCTTGAAGACCACCATCTTGAGGGTTTCCGGGAGATCCTCCCGGCGCGTAAACCACTCGGCCTCGGCCCAGGATTTGAGCACCCCTTCCGCGTGCGCATTGCCGTTCTTCGCCCGTTCGGCCACATCGTGGAAGGCGTCGAACATCAGCAGGGTGTTCTTGAGCTCGGCGGCCGCGTTGCCGGCGAGCGTGTCGTGATCAAGAAGCTCCACCAGGGGCATAATGTTGTAGCCGCCGAGCATGGTGCCGAGCAGGCGGACCGCCTCTTCCGCGCTAATCAGCGGAGAACTGGCTTCGCCCTTGGCGACGTCCGCCAGGAAGGCCGCCTTTACGTAGGCCGCGTCGTCCACCCCCGGGGGCACGCGCTCCGTGAGCAGCTCGAGGAGCGTCGCCTCTTCCCCGGCGGGGGGCGCCTTCAAGAGCTCAACCAGCTGGGAAACCTGTTCGGCAGACAGCGCCTTCGGGGGCAACCCCTCCTGGGCACGCTCTGCCACATGGGCGCGATACGCTTCGAGCATGGGACTCTCCTCCTGATTAATGAGGGCGCGACTGTAGCAAAGGAATTAGCATGCGTATAATGGATATAAATTATGCTTCATATAGGTTTTTTTCATGCATGATTTGGCTAATCTGCGCAGCCTCGTCGCCGTCGCCGAAGCCGGCGCCATCACGGAAGCGGCCCGGCGCCTCGGGCTCACCCAGCCAGCCCTGACGCGTCGGCTCCAGCAGCTGGAAAGCGAATTTGGAACCACGCTGCTCCAGCGCGGACGCAACGGGGCCACCCTGACGGAAGCGGGTAGCCTCCTCGTGAGCGAGGCCCGCCAGCTCATTGAACGCTATGAGGGAGCGAAGCGAGAGGTGGCCCGGCACACCGCCGCCACGGGGGGCACCATTCGCCTCGGGGGCGGCGCCACCGCCGTCTCCTTTCTCCTCCCCGGGGAAATCGCTCGCTTCCAGACCCACTATCCCAACGTGCATTTCCAGGTGAAGGAGGGCAGCTCCAGCGATATCGCTGAAGACGTGGCCTCGGGGCGCCTTGAGCTCGGGCTGGTCACCCTCCCCATTCGGAAAACGGGCCTCGCCATCGCGCCGCTCCTAGACGATCAGATCGTGCTCATTGCCGCTGCGGGCCATCCCCTCACCCGCCTCGGCCGGGTCCCTCTGGAAGCCATCGACGGGGAGAACTTCGTCGGCTTCGAGGGGGGCAGTGCCATCCGCCAGATTGTCGATGACAGCCTTCGCCAGGCCGGGGTAGAGATCAACGTGGTGATGGAGCTGCGCTCCATCCCTGCGATCCTGCGCATGGTGGCCACCACCAAAAGCCTGGCCTTCGTGAGCCGCCTAGGCGTGCAGGGGCAGGATTTGGTGCAGGAGGTGCCCGTGGTCGGGCTTCGGATCAGTCGGAAGCTGGCTCTCGCCGAGCGGAAGGGACGTACGCTCTCCCCCGCCGCGCAAAACTTTCGAAGCCAGCTCCTGCGGGAAGCCCCCTAAAGGCCGCCGCCGCAGCCCCAGCAATAGCGCGCCTCCGGGCGATCCACGGGGCTCGCACAGCGATCGCAGCGGCGAAGGGTTCCGCCCCGCTGGCGCAGGGCCTGATTGAGCTCTACGGTCACAATCCCCGTGGGCACGGCAATGATCGCGTAGCCCGCAATCATGGCACAGGCGGCGATGGCCTTGCCCAGGCCCGTTTGCGGCACGAGATCCCCATACCCCACGGTGGTCAAGGTGACGATGGCCCAGTACATGGCGATGGGAATGCTTGTGAAGCCGTGCTCGGGACCCTCAATGACATAGAGCAACGCGGCAAAGATCGTGATCAGGGTAAGAATGGTGAGCAGGAATACGAGGATCTTCCGCCAGGCACCGCGGAGGGCAGAGATCAGGAGGCGCGACTCCTCGAGCCAGCGCGCCATGCGGAGCACGCGGAAGATGCGCAGCACGCGAAGAAGGCGCACCACCATCATGTACTCCGTCCCCTGAATAAAGAGGCTGAGCCAGGTCGGCAGCGCACTCAGCGCATCCACAATGCCGTAGAAGGACCGGGCATAGCGCCAGGGGCGCTCCGTCACCCAAAGGCGCAGGAAGTACTCCAGGGTAAAGAGCACGGTGAAGGCCCACTCGAGGAGGCGCAGCGCCTCCCCAAAGCGCGCATTGATGGAGGGCACGCTGTTCAGCAGCACCGCGAGCACGGACACCACGATGGCGACCATGAGCGCCAGGTCGAAATGCCGGGGCGCCCCCGCCGTGGATTCGAAAATGATCTCTCCTAGGCGCGCCCGAAGGCCCATGCCGCTGCGCTCCCCCATGCTTTGCCCACCCTGTCCTTCTGCTCTGGCGAGCGTACAATGCGGCGGCAAGCAAAACGAGGGTCACGCCTTGCCCAGACGCCCCTATTCGCCTGCGCTCTTCCTCAGCGGAGCGCTCCTGTGCCTGCTGGCGCTGCTAATGATGCCGCCCGTGCTCCTCTCCTACTTCGACGGAGACGGGCACACCGCTGCCCTGGGGCAGGCCGCAGCGATCACCCTGGGCGCGGGGCTGATCCTCTTTCTCCCTGGTCTCCGGCAGGATTTCCGCTTAAAGCCCCAAAGCCTTTTTCTGGCCACCACCAGCACCTGGACGGCCCTGGCCCTTTTTGCCGCCCTACCCTTCTACCTTGGGCGCCCAGAGCTGGGCGCGGTGAACGCCATTTTTGAAGCGGCCTCGGGGATCACCACGACCGGATCCACCATCATTACCCACCTCGAAGCCCTGCCTCGAAGCCTCAAGCTCTGGCGCGCCATGCTCCAATGGTTAGGGGGGGTGGGGATCATCGTCATCGGCATCGCCATCCTCCCCTTCCTCCGGGTGGGGGGCATGCGCCTCTTCCAGACCGAATCTTCGGACTGGTCCGATAAGGCCCTGCCCCGCACCAATCGCATGGCCGGGGGCATTGGCCTCGTCTACCTGGGCATGACCGCGCTTTGCGTGGGCACCTACGCCCTCTTTGGCATGGCGCCTTTTGATGCCCTATGCCATGGCATGACCACGGTCGCCACCGGAGGCTTCGCCAACTACGACGCGTCCTTCGGCGCCTTCGGGAAGCAACCGGCCCTTCTGCTGACCGCCTGCGTCTTCATGCTGGCCTCGGCGCTTCCCTTCTCCCTCTACCTCCGAGGCGTGCGCTCCGCCCTGCGGAATCTCGTTCGGGACCAGCAGGTGCGCACCTTCTTCCTGCTCGTCCTCCTGTTTTACGGGGCTTTCGTCCTGCTGCTAAAGGTGGGCGGCGGGCCGAGTGCGGACAGCAGCTGGCTTTGGATTTTCTTCAACACGGTTTCGATTCTGACCACCACGGGCTACGCCGTTAGCGACTACAACAGCTGGGGCCAAACGGCGGTGATGCTGTTTTTCTTTGCCCTCTTCATCGGCGCCTGCTCCGGCTCCACAAGCGGCAGCATGAAGGTGTTCCGCCTCCAGCTGGGCTTCGCCGTACTGACCAACCAGCTAAAGCGCCTTGTCCATCCCCGAGGGCTCTTCCCCGTGCGCTTCAACGGGCGTCGGGTGCCGGAGGAGGTCCTTCATTCCGTGACGGGCTTTGCCTTCTTCTTCATGGCCACCATTGGCGTCATCGCCCTCGCCCTCTCGGCCCTGGGCCTCGACTTCCTCACGGCCCTTTCCGGCGCGGCCACCGCCGTGGCCAACGTGGGCCCGGGGCTCGGCAGCACCATCGGCCCCTCCGGAAATTTCTCAACGCTGCCGGACGCTGCCAAGGGTCTTCTAACCCTCGGCATGCTCCTCGGGCGCCTCGAGATCATGACCGTGATGGTGCTCCTCACCCCCAGCTTTTGGCGGGGCTAGCTCCCCGCTTCCGGGTCCGCGCTCCGGGAGGGGCGGAAATAGCGACGCTCGAGCTGGCCATGAATATCCGCAAAGCCCTGCTGCAGTTCATCAATCAGGGCGTGAAGCTTCTCCCCAGCCAACCCCTCGGGCTCAAGCTGGCTCACCTGGCGTAGCACCTGGGGAAGGCGCCGAGGCAGGGTGGCTTCTGGATCCAGCGCTTCGAGGCTGCGGCGAAGCGCCAGCAGGGCGCCGGCCACGGATCGAGGAAAGCGCGAGGACTGAAAAAGAAACGCCAGCACAGACTCAGAGCGAATGGCCCGCTGCATCTCCAGGCGATACATCTGATACCCGGTGAGGCTTTTCAGCACACTCATCCACTGTAAATCGTCGAAGCGTGCCCCATTGCTGCCCTCCTGGGGGACGAGGCGCGCGCTGCTGCTGTCAATCAGCCGGGTGGTCATGTCGGCGCGCTCAAGCTGGCGCCCAAGTTCGATAAAGTAGTAAGCCTCATCGCGGTTCATGGCCCCTTCGAGGCGCCCCACCACCGTTTGCACCCGCGTGATAATTCCCCGGAGGTAGGTATGGCGGCCCCGCTTACTCAGGCCGCTCTTCAGCTGCTCCTGACTAAAGTGGTAGAGGCCATTAATGTCTTCCCAGGCTTCCCGGGGAAAGACTTCTCGGAAGCCCCGGGCGTTCGACCGAGCCGCAGCGATGGCGGCCCGCAGAGACTGAGGGTGGTCCTTATCCCCAAGCAGAAAGCGCAGCACTCGCCCTTCGTCCTCCGCCGTACCATGCTTTTCCCGGTAGCTTTCCTCTGCCCCGATAAGCGTCAGCAGCGTTCCCCAGCTGGGCGTGCTGCCCCGGGGCAAATCGAGGTGGAGGTGCGTCGTCACGTCGATCAGACGCGCGAGATCCTCGGCGCGCTCGAGGTAGCGCGCCATCCAATACATATTTTCCGCAACCCGCGCGAGCATCAGCGTCCCCCCTCGTCGATCACCCAGGTGTCCTTGCTGCCGCCCCCCTGGGAAGAGTTCACCACCAGGGAGCCCTTGCGCATGGCCACCCGCGTGAGCCCTCCCGTGGTGACCTGTACGGACTCTCCGGACAGGATAAAGGGACGCAGATCCACGTGCCGCGGCTCCACCGCCTGGCCAAGGAAGGTGGGAACGGTGGACAGATTCAACATGGGCTGGGCCATGTAGTTTCGCGGATTACGCTGAATCTTTTTACGGAAGGCCTCCCGCGCCTTGGGGGTGGCCTGGGGGCCCAGGAGCATGCCGTAGCCCCCGGACTCGTTCACCGGCTTCACCACCAGCTCATGAATGTGGTCAAGCACGTACTCCCGCTCCTCCTTCCGCGCACAGATGTGGCTCGGCACATTCGGCAGCAGGGGCGCTTCGCTGAGGTAGTAACGGATGAGATCCGGCACGAAGCAATACACCGCTTTGTCATCAGCCACGCCCGCCCCGGGGGCATTCGCGAGCGCCACCTTCCCGGCCTTCCAGGCGCGCATG
The DNA here is from genome assembly GCA_038153445.1 of Pseudomonadales bacterium. Taxonomy (GTDB): domain Bacteria; phylum Pseudomonadota; class Gammaproteobacteria; order Pseudomonadales; family Azotimanducaceae; genus Salivita. Next base: position 20,197 of record JAYOYG010000002.1, on the reverse strand, counting down.
AGCCCGGGCACGCCAAGGAGGGAATCCTTGTTAAAGGCTTCGGGATCGAGGAAGGCATCATCGATCCGGCGGTAGATCACATCCACCCGAGCCCGCCCCCGGGTGGTCAGCATGAACACCTCATCCTGGCTGTTCACCACCAGATCCCGCCCCTCCACCAGCTCGCAGCCCATCTGTTGCGCGAGGTACGCGTGCTCAAAGTAGGCGGAGTTAAAGACCCCCGGGGTGAGCACCACCACTTCAGGCTGGGCCCGGTGCGGCGCCAGCGCGCAAAGCGTGTCGTAAAGCTGAGAGGGATAGGCGTCCACGGGCTCGATGGCAAAGTTCGCAAAGAGCTCGGGGAAGGTCCGCTTCATCACGCCGCGGTTTTCCAGCATGTAGGAAACGCCCGAGGGCACTCGGAGGTTGTCCTCAAGGACGTACATCTGCCCGTCTTCGTGGCGAACCAGATCGCTCCCGCAGATGTGGGCCCATACCCCAAGGGGCGGATTTACTCCCACGCACTGAGGACGAAAATTGGCGGAGTTTTCCAGAAGAAAAGCCGGCAACACCCCATCCTTGATGCAGCGCTGATCGTGATAGAGATCATCGATGAGGCAATTGAGGGCCTTCACCCGCTGCGCTAGGCCCGCTTCAATGGTGAGCCATTCCTGGCGCCGAAGGATCCGGGGCATCAAATCCAGGGGCCAGCTGCGATCAATGGATCCGTGGGCCTCGGAATAGACCGTAAAGGTCACCCCCTGCTCCTTGATGGCGCGCTCAAGGTTGGCGCTACGATCCTGGAGCGCCTCCATGGAATAGGTGGCAAAGCGCTTACCCAGCCGCCCGAAGCCGGCGCGCAGACGACCCTTCTCCGTCACCCACTCATCGAAAAGCCCGGGCTGGGCGTAGCTACCCCAGTTGATGGTCATGGCTGCCTTCCTCCATCGATGACGTTAGCGGCTGGGTGTGCACGTCGACGCTCACCTGAACCTCGTGATGGCCACCCCCCTGCACAATCCCGCGGAGCGGCGCCGCATCGCCGTAATCCCGGCCCTGCCCCAGAAACACGTAGCGTTCCGTCGGCCGTTGACGGTTCGTCGGGTCGAATTCCAGCCAGCCCTGCTCAGGCACGTAAAGGGCAAACCAGGCGTGGGACGCGTCAGCGCCCACCAGCTTTTCACCCCCCGGCGGCGGATCCGTTTCCAGATAGCCCGAGCAGTAGGCCGCGGGCAGGCCCAGGGCTCGGAGCACGCCGAGAGCACAATGGGCAAAGTCCTGGCAGACGCCGCGACGCCCCTCGAACACCTCGCGCAAGGGGGTCGCGACCTCCGTCGCCGTGGGGTCGTAGTGGAAATCGTCGTAAATACGCTCCATGAGCTCCTGCGTGGCCGCCACTACATCGCGCTGGGGATGGAAGCTTTCTAAGCCGTATGCACGAAGCTCGGGGAGCTGGGGCACGTAGGCCGAGGGCAGGCAAAAGAGCCGATGGAGCCGCTGCGCCTCCGTTTGCGGATCCTGAAAGGCCGCCTGCATCTCGGCGACGCTGCGCGGCCCCGCTAGGGGCAGCTCCGCCTCCGCGGGGGCGATCTCCAGCACCGAGTGGGCCTCCACCACGAGCTGATCGTGGGGCGTTTCCACGGAGAAGCGGGTCACTGCATTTCCAAAGGCATCCTCTCGGCTATGGAGCACCTTGGGCGCCGGGGTGACCTGCAGATCGAAGCTGAGCCGGCGCTGCCGGCCCCGGTCCGGGGGCGTCAACCGCGCCTCCGTATGGCCCAGGGTGACCGGCTCGCTGTAGTGGTAGGTGGTGCGATGGCGGACCTGAAGCCTCATGCCCTGCCCCCCTGACCCCGGAGTGCCATGGGTCGAGCGGCCTCCAGGTGAAGGAAATAGGCATCGTCCAAGGCGCTGCTGGTTTGAGAAAGCCCCGTGAGCAAGGTCCAGAGCAGGCTTTGCAGGGCCCGCCGCTGCCGCGATTCGGACCCACCGGTGACGGGCTGAGCCGCCAGGGCCTCCGCTTCGGCAAGACGCAGGGCGGTGCGGACCTCCAAAAGAGCCCGCTGCTCCGGGGCAAGGCCTGGGCCGCTCCGGGGCAAGGCTTGAAGCAGGGCTTCGAGCTCGAGGAGCTGGAAGGCCACGCTCCGGGGGTTTTGCTCATCGAGCAGAAGCACCTCGAGGAACGAGGCGGGATCAAGAAGCGCCCGATAGCGACGCCGGTGCGTCATCACGCTGTCGTGAGCCCGGAGCAAGCTCTCGAGAAGGAGAGGCTCCGCTGCACTATCGGAGGCCTCGGCAAGGGTTTCCAGCAGCAGCGTGGCCGTCCCCTGGGCCCGTTCGAGGCGCCGCCCGATCATCAAAAAGCGCCACCCCTGCTCCCGGGTCATGCTCTCCAGGCTCAACCCGGAGAAGGTCAAAAGCGCCGTAATCAAGGGATCGAGGGCCTCCTCGACGGCTCCGAGGGCCTGGGGGGACAGCCCCTGGGCTTGCGCGAGGCGCTGCCCAATCTCATCGAGCACGCGGCTGGCGTCCGGAGCCCAGCGGTCCTTCAATTGCTCCGCCGCTTGCCCTAGGCGCTGAAGGGTTTGGGGCAGGCTGCCCGGTTGCTGTTCATCAAGCAGGAGGGTGAGCAGCACCTCATCCCGGTGGGGGAAGCTATCGGAGGCTACCCCGGCGAGGGCGCAGAAGCCGTCGATGAGGCGCGCAAGGGCAACGGCATCGGCAGGGTCGCCGTAATCCCGAACCTCCCGGGCGTGGCGCAGCACGGCCCGGGCCATGCGCGCGAGCCCCTCGGCCCGCTCTGCATAGCGCCCTACCCAATACAAATTATCGGCGACCCGGCTAGGAAGCTGCTCCGGAGCCCCCGGCCCCACCTCTGGGACGGCCCGGGGCCAGCGAATCAAATGACGCTCCGTCTCGTCGGCCAGCACCCAGGTGTCCTTACACAGGCCGCGGAGCTCGCTGCCCAGCGCCAGGGGCCCGCCCCGAGGCCCCGCCACCCGGGTAAAGCCGCCGGTCATCACCTCAAAGTCCCGCCCCTGGCGGGTGGCGAAGAAGCGAGTGAGCACGGCCTGGGGACGAAGCTGCCCGTCCACCAGGGTCGCAGCCGTCCCCTCCAAGGCCGCGGGCTGCCCCACGAAGGTCTCCGGGTCCGCTTTAATTTGCCGCCGAAGGGTATCCCGGGCCTCGGCGGAGAGGGCCCCGCCCCAGAGGGCTTGTCCACTGCGATCGATGGGCTTGATCACCATCGATTCAAGGTTCGCCAATACGTGCTGCCGCGCCTGGGCGTTCCCGCACCACCAGGTTTCCACGGACGGGAGCTTCAAATCTTCCCCAAGGACCTGGCGAGCGAGCTGAGGCAGGTAGGGCATAAGCCCTGGGTGCTCAAGGATCGACACCCCAAGCCCATTCGCTAGCGCCACCTCCCCTCGAAGGGCCGCTTCCCCTAGCCCCGGAACCCCCGTTTCCCCATCGAGAACGAGAAGGGCATCGCTGTCGTGATCACCGGTTCGACGGAGCACCACATCGAGGAGCTTCAGCCCACCGATAGTGCGCAGCCAGACCCGGCCCTCCCGAACCGTGAGATCCCCGGCCTGGAGCAAGGGAAAGCCGAGATAGCTCGCCAGGTACGCGTGGTCAAAATAGTGGGGATCGCTAATTCCTGAGGCGAGCACCGCAATGCGCGGACGCAACCGCTGATGCGGAGCCAGGTCCACCACGGCGCCGCGAAGATGTTCAAAGAAGCTGGCTAGGCGATGCACATGGCTGGCCCGAATCAGGTTCGGGAGGATGCGCGAAGTGACAATACGCGTTTCCAGGGCGAGCCCCACCCCTGCGGGCGCCTGGGTACGATCCCCCAGCACGGCGAAGGATCCGTCGCCCCGGCGCACCACATCAGCGCCGTAGAAGGCCAGGGCCTGCTCCATGCCGCCAGCCCCTACGAGGCCCTGAAGATAGCCCCGGTGCCGGTAAATAAGATCCGCAGGAAGCACCCCCTGGCGCAGCAGATGGCGAGGGCCGTAGAGGTCCTGGAGCACCGCATCGAGGAGCTGGGCACGCTGCCGCAGGCCGCTTTCGAGCACGGCCCAGGCGTCCGGCGGCACAAGGTGGGGAATGGGGTCGAGATCATAGGGACGGCTGGCCGCCCCCGGACCCGCGCTGAAGGTCAGGCCGTTTTCCCTAAACAGTCGCCGGGCATCGCGGCGCCGCTGTTCAAGGTCCTCTGGCCCCAGCTGTCCAAAGGCGTGGAGCAGTCGCGCCCAATGGGGCCGGGGCGCCCCGTCCTCCCCAAGCAATTCGTCAAAGGCGCCCATCTCCGCGCCATAGGCGCTGTGGAGCACGCTCGGTCCCGGGCGATCGAGCGCGTTCATGCGCGCACCGGCCCCTTCTCGCTCCGTACTGTCACGGGACGGTCATCCACGCCCCAGGAATTTCCCGGCATACTTCGTCTCACCCAAGATTTCCGATCCCCATGAAGGGAGTGCACTCCATGGCCGTCACCCGCCGTCATCTACTCCGCAGCTCCGCCGCTAGCCTGACCCTGCCGCTCCTGGGCGCCTGCGCGAGTCCGTTGGCGCCGCGCACCGCCGACACTGGTCGCAAGGTGTTCCTCCACGGCGTCGCCTCCGGGGACCCTAGCCAGGACAGCATCGTACTCTGGACCCGAGCCACCCCGCAGCAGGACGGCGCCCCCCTTACGGTCGGCTGGACCCTCTACGCTGATCCGCAAGGTCGACGGCCGCTTCAGCGCGGCGAAGTCAGCACCCATGGCGGCCGCGATTACACCGTGAAGGTTATTGTCGACGGCCTGACGCCCGGGCGCACCTACTATTATCGCTTCATCGCTGCTGGGGAAGCGTCCCCCCTGGGCCGCACCCGCACCCTCCCGGGCCCCGGTGTCGATCGTCTGCGCATCGCCTATACCTCCTGCTCGCACTGGCTCTTTGGCTACTTCAATGCCTATGGCGCCATGGCCCGGCGCAACGACCTCGACCTCGTGCTGCACCTCGGCGACTACATCTACGAGTATGGCAACGGCGAATACGGCGACGGGACCGCCCTCGGCCGGCGCCACGCGCCGGACCGGGAGATCACCACCCTTGCCGATTATCGGGAACGCTACGCGCTCTATCGTACGGACGAGGATCTGCAAGAACTGCACCGTCAGCACCCCATGGTCGTGATTTGGGATGACCACGAATCCGCTAACAACAGTTGGCGCGATGGCGCGCAGAATCACAACGAGGGGGAAGGGGCTTGGGCGGCCCGGAAAGGGGCGGCGGTGAAGGCCTGGCACGAGTGGCTGCCCACCCGGGAAGCGCAAAGCCCCGGGGACGCACAAATTTGGCGCAGCTTCCGCTTTGGAGACCTGCTCGATCTCACCATGTTAGATACCCGTCTCTACGGCCGGGATCGGGAGGCGGCCAATCCTAAGGACCTCGCTGTCATTCAGGACCCCAAGCGCAGCCTCCTCGGCCCCACCCAGGAAGCGTGGCTTTACGATCAGTTGCAACGCTCCAAGGGGGACGGGGTAAGCTGGCGAATCCTCGGCCAACAGGTGATGCTGGGGCAGCTTGGGGGCTACGACGACACCCCCATTCTGAACACGGACCAGTGGGACGGTTACCCCCACGCCCGCACCCGGCTCCTCGACGTCCTTGAGGAGGGGGGCATCGATAACGTCGCCGTGCTCACCGGGGATATTCACTCCTCCTGGGCCATGGACGTCGCCCGGGACCCCTTCGGCGCGGCCTACAACGCCAGCTCCGGCAAGGGCAGCCTCGCCGTCGAATTCGTCACCCCCTCGGTCACCTCGCCCTTCCTGACGGATCGGAAGGCCGCGGAAGCGCGGGCAGCTCAGGGCCTTGAGGCCCACCCCCACATGCGGTTTATCGACCTTTTCCACAAGGGCTATGTGCTGCTCGACATCACCCGGGACCGGCTCCAGGGGGAGTTCTGGCATATGGCAACGATCACGGAAAAGCGTCGGGAAGAGCGGCTCGCGGCGGCCTACCTCACGGCTCGGGGCAACAACCACCTTGAGGCCGCTCCCGGCGCCAGCGCCCCCGGGGCGGCCCGGGAACCCGCTGCCTAGGCAGGGTCGCGCTGCGGGGTCTACACTCCTCGAGACCGGCGCACAGGGGTGCCGGCACCGGGGAGGCGGGAGCATGACGCTGCGACGACGCGATGTTTTGAAGGGGGGCGCCCTGGGCGCCCTGGCTACGGGGCTTAGCGGAGGGCTTGCGAACAAAGCCCTAGGCGCGGAAGGGCGCGCAGAGACCCTTGCCCCTGCGGGGGTGGGCGAAGCGGGACTGCGCGGGGTCCGCGCAGCCTTCACCTTCGACGAGCGCCACGTGCCCATGAATGCGGCCAATCTCTGCCCCGCCCCGCTTCGCGTTACCCAGCGCCAGCAGGCCCTAGGAGCAGCCATCGACGCCGATTGCTCCTTCCAAAACCGGGGCCCCATCGAAGCCCTACGGGAGGATGCGAGACGCGCCGTCGCGGCCCTGCTCGGCGCGAAAGCCGATCACCTAGCCCTGGTCCGGAACACGAGCGAAGCCAACAACATCGTCAATGCGGGCCTCGATCTGGGCCCCGGCGATGAGGTGGTGCTCTGGGACCAAAACCATCCCACGAACCTCGTGGCCTGGAAGGTGCGGGCTGCGCGCCACGGCTTCGCCCTGAAAATCATCGCCTTCCCGGCCAATCCCTCGGACGAAGAGGAACTCCTCGCGCCCTTGGAGGCGGCCCTAACCCCGCGCACACGGGTGGTGGCCCTGAGCCATGTCTCCAATGTCAGCGGTCTGGCCCTTCCCCTTCCCGTGATCGGCGCGCGCCTTGCCGCCCGGGGCGTCCCCCACTTTCACGTAGATGGGGCCCAAAGCTTTGGGGCCCTGGCAGTGGACCTTGAGGCGAGCGGCGCCCATAGCTATAGCGGGAGCGCGCACAAGTGGTTCATGGGGCCCAAGGAGGTCGGCATCCTTTGGGTGCGAGAAGACCGTATTCAAAGCCTCTGGCCGTCGGTGGTCGCGCCGGGCTGGGGGGACGACGCAGACCCAGACCCCGTGGGCGCGCGAAAGTTTGAATCCCTCGGGCAGCGCGACGACGCAGCCCTCGGCGCCATGGTGGAAGCTGCGGCACTCCATCGCACGCTCGGCCCCAAGGCCATCGAAGCGCAGCTAAAGGCTCATGTCCGCACCCTTAAGGACGGGCTCCGGGACCTCGGAGCCCCGGTCCTCACCCCCGAGGCGGACCGCTTCAGCGCTGGGGTGTGCATCGTTTCCGTGCCGGGCCCCAACCGTCGGGCGTTGTTCCAGGCGCTTTATGAGAAGCACGGCCTCATTGCCGCACCCACCGGGGGCCTGCGCCTGTCCCCCCACGTGTACAACACGGACGATCACATTCGCCGCGCCCTTGAGGCCGTGGCCGAGGAACGGGCCCTCTGGGCCTAAGCACCGGGGAGAAAACACCATGGCACTGCAAGCACCTACCCAGCTCATCACCGTTGCCGAGCTTCAAACGGCCGGCAACGCTCCGCGCATTTTTGACTGCACCGTTCACCTACGCCCGGACCCACCCCGGGCCTACCGGGTCGAAAGTGGCCTCGCGGACTACGAGGCGGGCCACATTCCCGGCGCCGCCTTTCTAGACCTTCAGGGCACGCTCTCAGACAACGACGCCCCGCACCGCTTCACCCGTCTAGATGACGAGGCTCTGGGGGCAGCCTTCGCTGCCGAAGGGGTGGTGGATGGCGCGGAGATCGTGCTCTACAGCAGCGGCCATCCCATGTGGGCCACCCGGGTATGGTGGATGCTCCGGGCCCTTGGGGTTTCGGCCAAGGTGCTCGACGGCGGCCTGGCTGCCTGGAAAGCCGCGGGTGCGCCCCTGGCCATGGGGCAGGAACGCTACGCCCCGGGCACGCTGACCATCGCGCCGACGCCAGCGCTTTGGGCCGATCAAGACGCAGTGTTGGCGGCGATCGACGCCCAGGGCATCTGCACCATCAACGCGCTTGCGCCGGAGGTGTACCGCGGAGACGGCGGGGCTAACTACGGCCGCCGGGGCCACATCACGGGGTCCGTCAACGTGCCCTTCGCCGCCCTCTTCCAGGGGCCCGCCCTGGAGTTCGCCGATGCAGCAACCCTAAAGGGCGCCTTCGAGACGGTGAAGGCCTTCGATCAAGAAGTGATCTGCTACTGCGGTGGGGGCATCTCGGCCACCTGCGACGCCTTCGCCCTCGTGGCTCTGGGCCACGAGAAGGTGGCGGTCTACGACGGTTCCATGAGCGAATGGGTCGCGGACCCGAGCCTCCCCATGCGGGAAGGCGCGGAGCCCTAGGTCACCCTTAACCGTCTTCGGACACGAAGCCCTTCCAGGTGGCCATGTAATCGACGAACTTGGGCCCGAGCCCCTCGGCTACGAGGTGCGCTCGGGTCACGGGCAGCGTCGCCGCCTGGAAGTTCCCATCGGCCGCGAGGCGCTTGGGGAAATCGTGATGGAGAATGGCCGCGCGCCCGAGCAGCACGAAGTCAGCGCCCTGCTCGAAGGCAAAACGCACGTCCTCGCCGCTGTTGATCTTCCCCGCCACGCCCACGGCAACGTTCCCTCGAGGCAGCGCCATAAAGGGTGCAATGAGGGGCGTTTCCGGGGCATCGAGGGCGTCCTTTCGGATATCCCAAAGGGACAAATCGAGATAATCGATCTTCCCCTCCGCCAGCAGGCGCCGGGCAATCTCCGTGGCATCCTCCAGGGTCATGCCAAAGCGCTCCGGGGACAAACGAACCCCAAGCTGGAACGCGGCGCCGCAGCGCGCGCGGATGCCATCGATAATGCGCTGCAGGGGCGCCATGCGGTTCTCAAGGCTGCCCCCGAAGCGGTCGTCTCGCCGGTTCGTCTCCGCGCTTAAGAACTGACAGAGCAGATAGCCGTGGGCGCCATGGAGCTCCACGCCGTGAAAACCTGCCTCTTCTGCGCGCTCGGCGCCGCGAATAAAGGCCTCAATCATGGTTTCCACTTCGTCTTCCGTCAGGGCTCGGGCCCCAAACTCCTCCTGCGGCGACGCGCTCACCGGCGCTTCCCCAATCAGCTCCGCTGGGGACCGCATGCCCGCATGGTGCAGCTGCACGGAGGACAGCCCGCCCTGGGCGTTCAGCGCGGCGGCGAGGCGCGTCAGCCCCGGCAGGTGATCGTCGGAGAAGATGCCTAGCTGCCCAGGAAAGCCCTGGCCGATGGCCTGAACGTGGGCCGCGCAGGTCATGGTGAGCCCAAAGCCCCCCTCGGCCCGCTTCGCCAGCCAGGTGAACTCGTCATCGGAGAGCGTCCCATCGGCATGGCTCTGGAGATTGGTGAGGGGCGCCAGCATGAGCCGGTTAGGCATGGCGGGGCCGCGGGGAAGAGCGAGGGGCTCATGAGCATCGGTCATCAGTACAGTCCTTAGGCGTCTTGGTAAGCGGGATCGCGTTTTTCCAGGAAGGCACCGATGCCCTCCCGCATATCGTCGGTTTGGGCGCAGAGGATTTGCTGCCGATCCTCCAAGGCAATGGCGGCCTCGAGGCTTTGAGCGTCGATATTCATGTTCAGCGCCTCCTTCGTGAGCCGCACCCCCAGGGGCGAGTTCGCCAGGATCGCGTCAACCATGGCCTGGCCCCGAGCCTCAAGATCGGCCTCCGGGACCACGTCGGATACCAGGCCCACCTTAAGCGCCCGCTCTGCATCGATGAAGGCGCCGGTAAGCAGCAGCTCCGAAGCCAGCGCGCTCCCCACAAGCCGGGGGAGGAAATAGGAGACGCCTACGTCACAGGCCGTGAGCCCAATGCGAATAAACGCGGCGTTCATGCGCGCCCGGGGGCCCGCCAAGCGGATATCGGAAGCGAGGGCCAGGGCAAAACCGCCCCCGCTCGCGGCGCCGTGAATCAGGGAAATGATGGGCTGGGGCGCCCGGCGCATGCGCATGACGATTTCCGATACCCGACGCTGCACCCGCAGCCCGTTCACGGGACCGCCCTCCCCGGGCTCCCGCCGCTCCTTAAGATCGAGCCCCGCGCAGAAGGCCTTCCCCGCGCCCCGGAGCACGACGGCGCGGATCTCGGGACGGGTGTAGAGCTCTCCGAAGTAGTGCTGAAGCTCGAGCATCATGGTGCGGCTCATGGCATTCAGACTTTCCGGGCGATTTAGGGTGACCCAGTGGGCGCCACCCCGATGCTCCACGGTGAAGGTTTCATAGGCGCTGTCCTGCGGGGGCTTCGGGCGATAGAGGCTCGGATCGGCCATCAGTAAGTCTCCTCAGTCAGCCAAGGCAGGGGCCTCGGCGGAAGGTCATGGGTCGTTAGGAAAGCCTGCCCGTCGGCTTCGAAGAGCGCGAGGCCATCGAGATAGCGCACCGGTGCGTCCTCTGAGGGGACGAGGGCCCCGGCCACGGCTCGGAGCAAGTAAAGGGTCAAATCGTGACTCACATGAAGATCAAGCAACACCCGCCCTTCTATCTCCGAGCGCGCCCGCAGGCGCACCCACAGGAGCCGCAGGAGCGTCATCGTCGCCTGCTCGGCGTTCATCATGATGTCTTCTGCGAGGGCTCCCGCCTGCCAGGCCGCGACAAAGCTCGGCAGATTCATGCTGATCTCGGTCATGGCCTTGAACATGCGCTGCTGATCGAGCGCGTAGAAAACCCCTAGAGCCTCGACGGGGCGCACGCGCCCCAGGGGCGAGGCATTCTGCCCCTGGCAAATCAGTTCGGCGGTTTCCACGCAGCGCCCCGCGGGGGAGCTGTAGGCTCGCAGGGCCCAGCCCTGGCCGAGGCGCTCCCCGAAGTGACGGGCATAGGCGCGCCCCGCATCCGTTAAGGGGTTCGCCAGGTCGTGGCGCCCGGCCACGTACTCCCGAGCGGAATGGCGCATGATGAGCGCCGCGCGGGAAACGCCGGCGTTTTCCAGCGCACCGAGCACGGCGAGGGTACGATCCCCGTAAGCGTTTTTGGTCATGAAATCTCTCCCCGGCCCGAAGGCTATAGCAGAGCGCCGGGGCCAGGGAAGGCCTTAGCCTTTATTCGCCTGACGCATGATCTGCATCAAGAACTTTTATTCGCCTCATGACACGCCCCCGGGCTAGACTCAGGCCGTGCGGTGAGCGATGGGCGCTCCCGCACTCCAGGAGGGATCCGCTCGGCGCCCCGAAGGGCTCGCCGGGCCACCGGAGAGAGGATGTATCGCCATGGATCTTGGAGTATCCGATCACGTCAGGCCCCTGCTTGATGACGTCACCGCTTTCATCAACGAACACATCGTTCCCAACGAGAAGGTATTTGCCGACCAGGTAGAGGCCGGCGGCCGTTGGTGCGAAACGCCGATCATGGAAGAGCTCAAGGAAAAGGCCCGGGCCAAGGGGCTGTGGAACTTCTTCCTCCCCGAATCCGAGCGCGGCGCTGGGCTCACCAATGTGGACTACGCGCACCTTGCGGAGCAGATGGGCAAATACCCCCTGTCCTCCGAAGTCTTCAACTGTGCAGCCCCGGATACGGGGAACATGGAAGTCATCGAGCGCTACGGCAGCGAAGAGCAGAAGAAGGAATGGCTCGAGCCCCTGCTCGCCGGCAAGATTCGCAGCGCCTTCTGCATGACCGAGCCCTACTCGGCCTCCTCCGACGCCACCCAGATCGCTCTGGAAGCACGCCTTGACGGAGACGAGTGGGTGCTCAATGGGGAGAAGTGGTGGTCCTCCGGTATCGGCGACCCCCGCTGCAAAATCCTCATCGTGATGTGCGTCACCGAGCCGGATGCACCGAAGCACGCCCGGCAGTCGCAAATTCTCGTACCGCGGGATACCCCGGGGATCGAAATCCTGAAGATGCAGCACGTCTTCGGCTACGACGATGCGCCCCACGGCCACGGCCACGTGCGCTTCACCAACGTCCGCGTGCCCAAGGAAAACATGATCCTCGGGTCGGGCCGGGGCTTTGAAATTGCCCAGGGTCGCCTTGGCCCGGGCCGCATTCACCACTGCATGCGGTCCATTGGGGTCGCCGAGCGCGCCCTCGAGCTGATGTGCCGCCGGGGCCTCTCCAAGGAAGCCTTCGGCAAGCGCCTTGCCGACCTGGGCGGCAACTACGACAAGATCGCCGATGCCCGGATCAACATCGAAATGGCGCGCCTCCTCACCCTCAAGGCCGCCTGGATGATGGATACGGTGGGCAATAAGGTCGCTCGCTCGGAAATCGCTCAAATTAAGGTCGCGGTGCCGAACATCGCCCTGCAGGTGATTGACGACGCCATTCAGATCCACGGCGGTGCCGGGGTGTCCCAGGTCTTCCCCCTGGCGAAGATGTACGCCGGGCAGCGGACCCTCCGCCTCGCCGACGGTCCGGACGAGGTGCACCGTCGCACCGTCGCCCGCCTTGAGCTGGGCAAATACCCGGATATCGATCCGGCCGTTCCCGTGGACCATCAGTATGGCAACCCCCTGGGGCTGGGCGCCGCCTAAGCGCGCTTGGCGACGGCAAAAAGGCCGACCCCTTGGGGTCGGCCTTTTTTTTGGCGGCGTTGCGCCAGTGCTACACTCTGCCCCCTTATCCTTGGGGAGTCCGGGCCATGAACCTTTGCCGCCGTTTTTGCCTTCGCCGCGTCTACACCCTTATCAGCATCGCCGCCTTCGGCTGGGCCAGCCTTGCCCAGGCCGCCGACTTCACCCCCAGCGGGGGCCGGCCCTATTCCGCCGCCGCTCGTCTAACGGTGGGCAGCGATTTCGTGATGACCTCCGGCGGCATTGCCCAGCCCCAGGATCCCCGCCTCTCCGCCGATGATCCGGCGCGCTACGGGGATACCTACCTACAAGCCCGCTCCGCCCTCCAGGGTCACGCGCAAACCCTCGCAGCGCTCGGCCTCACTCCGGAAAACGTGGTCTATGCCCGGGCCTATCTCGTCGCCGATGGCGCCAAGGGCGGGGACTTTGACTGGAGCGGCTGGGACCGGGCCTTCACAGAATTCTTCACGCTAGCCGACGGCACGCAGCATCGCCCAACCCGGACGACCCTCGGCATTAGCCGCCTCGGCCGACCCGAACTGCTTATTGAGATCGAGCTTCTCGCTGCCTATCCGGACGGGAAAGGGGCGCCCGCCAGCCGGGCTCTGAATCCCATGCTGTCCCCGCTGACGCGCCCGGGCAGCCGCATCGCCCAGGCCGTTTCCGTGGACGGCAACGCGCCGCTCTATTTCACCTCCGGCATGCTCGCCGATCCGGCGAACCCCGAGGCGCCAACCAGCGACCCCGCGCACATGGGGCCCATGAGCGCGCAGGCCCGCTCAGCGCTGGAAAAGCTCGATGCGAACCTTCGAGCCCAGGGCCTGACCTTCCGGGACGTCTATTTCCTCCGAGCCATGGTGGCCCCGGATCTGCGCGACGGCGGCGCAGTGGACTTTGCCGCCTGGAATGCGGCCTACGACGCGTTCTTTAATAACGCTGAAAATCCCCATCGCCCGGCGCGCACCACCATGGCGGCGCCAGGGTTCAACAGCTCCAATCGCATCATCGAGATCGAGGCCTATGCCGCCTACCCGGACGCCCGGGGCGCCCATGCGCATGCCGTCAGCACCGGAGCCAATCCGAACCTCCTGGCCCACGGGGACCCCAAGAGCTTCCTCGCCGACAGCATGTCCGTCGCCCGCCATGCCAGCCTGACCCTGGTCTCCGGCAGCATCGCCAAGGCCGGAGTGGCGCGGGAAGCGGGCATGGAAGCGCAAGCGCGCTCTGCCTTGGAAACCCTCGGGGAACGCCTCGCGTCCCAGGGTCTGGGCTTCGAGGACGTGGTCCAGCTCCGGGCCTATCTCGACGTGGGCGACGATTTCCCGGGACAGTTCCAAGCTTGGAACCGAGCCTACGGGGCCTTCTTCAATAACGAAGCCAATCCTCATCGACCGGTGCGCACGGCCCTCCCCGTGGTCGCCCTGCCGGGGCAAGCCCTCATCGAGATCGAGGCCACGGCGGTAGCGCCGCGCTAGCGGCAAGACCAGGCGGCGCCCCCCATGGCTCGTATGCTCCAGCGCTGGGGCTGGCTCCGGCGCCGAAAGGGTCGAAGCGTGCTATGTCTTCAGCTCGGGCCCGAAGAGGCTGAGCCCTGGGGGCCCCTCTTTGAAGCGCTGACCCAGCGCTTTCCCCGCCTTCGCTGCTACAGCTACGGCCTGGGTCAGGGAACGCCGCTGGGCGCCCTCCCAAGGCCTCGGGCCTGGTCCCGGTTACTCCTTCGGGCCAAGGTCCATGGCGTATTCCTTGCCGGGGGCCCGGCACCCTCGGGGCTAAGGGAGGCCTGCGCGGCCCTCAGCCTGCCGCTTTTCGAGGCGGCCCCGGGGGGCGCCTGGAACGCCCCGGAGGAGACCCGGGAAAGCAGCGCCGATGCCCTCCTCGCCCGCTTCGAGCGCGCCCTCGCCCAGGGGCCCGCCCGGAGCGCCCGCGCCCGGCGAGGCGATCGCCTTCTCCGAGCGCTGGCCCGGCAGCGCTTTGAGCGGCTGCCAGACTTGGCAGCGCTCCGGGAAGCCCTCGGCCACCCGGAGGTGATCTGGGCGCTGGGCAATGGGCCGTCCAGCGAAGACCCGACCCTCGCCTCGGCGGCCTACGACAGCCTGTTTCGGGTCAACCACAGCTGGAAGGCCCGGGGCTTTTTGAGTCAGCCGGAGGTGGTGTTCACGGGGCTCCGGGGCACGGTGGCTGCCGCGCCCGGAAGAACGCTGCTGATCTTCCAGCGCGAAGCCGATTTCGAAGCCCTGCTGCCCCGCTGCGCATTCCTGCCCGGCCGGCGACGCTTCATGACGGCGGAGCAGCTCGGGCTCTTCCCGGACACCGGGGGGGTGTTCCGCCCCACAAATGGTGCGATCATGATTGCGGTGGCCGTGGCGCTCGCGCCAAAGCGCTTGCGGATCGCGGGCATGGACCTCTTCGCCCACCCTGCGGGGGCCTACCCCGGGGACGAAGCAACGCCCAACGCCTACACCGTCGCCCACGACCGCCAGGATGAGCTGTCCTTTTTGGCCGCCCAGCTTGCGCATTACGAGGGCACGCTAGAAACCACCAGCCCCGTGCTCAAAACCGCTTTGGCCGAGCGCGGGCTTATCGTTCACGACGTCACGCAAGAAAATGAGGACCCCCGGTGAAAGCAGCGGCAAAAGGCGAATTCAAAACGCGCCCCTACCATAAGACCCTTCGCGGGGCCCTCGGCATGGAGGGCGTGCGTCGCCCCGGCGATCGCAAGGCTCCGGTGCTCGTGGCCCTTGACCCGGACCCCGGCGTCACCCCCTCGGACAAGCCCCCGGTACGCATCTACCTAGGCTCGGAGCCCGCCCAGTACCGGGCGGAGCGGGTGTTTGTCTGGTCCGTGAAGAAGCACCGCGATCCCAGCCGACGCTACGAGATCTACCTCATGAAGGATCTCGAAGGCTTTGACCGAAGCAAGTGGAAAACTGGCTTCACCAACTACCGCTATGCCATTCCGGCGCTCGCCGGCAACCAAGGGCGCGCGATCTATAACGATGTGGACCAAATCTACCTCGCAGATCCCGCCGAGCTTTTTGATTCTCCCATGGGCGACGCCGCGGTTCTCAGCATCAACGACAAGGAAACGTCCGTGATGCTCCTCGACTGCGAAAAGCTCGCGCCCCTTTGGCGCCTCGAGGAGACGCAGCGGCTGCAAAAACATAAGCACTATCGGGGGCTGGTTCACGATGCCGGGCTCTGGGGCCACATGGCCGGCGTCTGGAACGCCCGGGATCACGAATACGTAGCCGGGGAGAGCAAGCTGCTCCACTACACCATCTTGCATACCCAGCCCTGGGCCCCCTTCCCGGAGCAGCTTCGCTACGGGGCGAACGCCAACGGTGAGCTGTGGCATGCCCTGGAGCGGGAAGCAGACGAGGCCAACTACACCCTCTTCACGAAGGCCGAGCCTAGCGCTCGCTACCATGAGCTCCTGGCCATGTACGCTTCCATGCACGAAGACGGCCGGCCGGACTCAGGCCATGCGGCCAAGGACACCTTCAAGGGCATTTCCCTCACCGAGCACATCACGCCGGTGGCGAAGCTTCTCAAGCGCACGGATAGCCAAACGCTTCTGGACTTCGGCGCGGGCAAGGGTCAGCTTTACAAGGACGATCCCGCCCAGCCGGGAACGCGCCATAAGCACATGGACGCCTGGCCCGGCGTTTCCGTGACCTGCTATGACCCGGGCTACGCCCCGTTCTCCGACCCCTACGAGGGGGCCTATGACGGCGTAATCAGCACGGATGTTCTCGAGCATATCCCCGAGGAAGACATCCCCTGGGTCCTCGACGATCTCTTCGCCCAGGCCAAGAAGTTCGTCTATGCCGTGGCCGCCTGCTACCCGGCGAAGAAAATCATGCCCGACGGCACCAATGCGCATTGCACGAACCAGCCTCCGGCCTGGTGGGCGGGGCAGATCGCCCTGGCCGCGCGCCGAAACCCCGGCATTCGCTGGGTGCTTTGCACCCAGGAGAAGAGCCTCTGGAGCTTCGAGCAGCGTAAAAAGCTCACCAAAAAGGGCGTCCGGAGCCGCTATTTCGAAGGGGTTGGTTAAGGCCTAGGCCCCCGTGGTGCGGCATCTGGTCTTCGACCTGGGCAACGTGCTCCTAGCCTGGGATCCGCTGACCGTCACCCTGCCCCCGGCCCTGGCCGGGCGCTGGGATGAACGCAGCCAAAGCGCAGCCCGGGAGGCCCTCTTCCTAGGCCCGGGCTGGCAGGCCTTCGACGCCGGCACCCTAGGTGCGGAATCCCTCGCCGCCCAGTGCAGCAAGGAGACAGGGCACCCCCAGGCGCTGTTTACCGCCCTTATTGAGGCCATGCCCGCAAGCCTCGTGCCGGTCACGCCCATGCTCGCGTTCCTGGCCCGGGTCTCTGCCCACCATCCCTGCCACCTGCTTTCTAATATCGCAGGCGACACCTGGCGAGCCGTATGCCAGCACCACGCCTTTCCCCGCTGCTTCCAAAGCATGACCCTGTCCTATGCCGTGGGCGTGAATAAGCCTGCGGAGCGCATTTACGCCGAATGCTTTGCCGCCGGCGCCTTTACACCAGAAGACGCGGTGTTTATCGATGATCGGAAGGAGAACCTTGCGGCGAGCGAGACCCTAGGGATGGCGGGGCTGCACCTGCCCACCCCCGCACAGGCCGACGCTGCTATTGCTTGCCTGGAAAAGTGGCTAGCCGGCGGACCCCTAGAACAGGTTACGTAGCCGGCCGGTCAGGGAAGACCAGCTTGGATCATGAAGGAAGTGCCCCCGGGCCTCGCGCCCGCCGTAGCATTCCGCAGTAATCGCAATGTAGCGCCGGGGCCGCTCGGTCACGGAGCGGGGCTCCACGGCATGGATCGCGCGAGCGCCGTTCAGCCAGCCCACCAGCGTGTTGGCCTGGTAGGGCACCTGCTTAACCCGGGTCACCCGGTGATCGGGGATCTTCTTGTACTGGCGCTTCGGATAGAGCCGCCCCTTCGGCGCGTAGAGCTCAAAGGCGCCCCCTTCGCTGTCATCCTCCGGATCTCGCAGATAGAGCAGCGTTGAAAAGAGCTTCGCCGGGCTATCGACGTGCGGGCCCCGGGCCGGAGTCGGCGTTTTCACCGGGCTGTTCACCCCGAAGAGGCAGTCGAGCACGACGTCCGTTTCCCGATTGGCGGCGCTATCCCACTTGCCCGGGGCGCGCACGCCAATGGTGAAGTCTTCGAGGGGCTTACCGAAGTTGTCCTCGAGGCGCGGATGGGCCGCGCGCATGGCGTCTCCCCAGAGCGTCAGGAGTTGCTTAAAGAAGGCCGGCGCCGTGTGGGCTTCGAAGAAGGCCCGCCAGGCTGCGGGAAGGGCATCGTCAGCGAGCACCTCCGACGCGGATTTTAGGTAGGGCCGGTTGTTCTCAAGCGCCCCCGTACCCGCCACGTACTCAAGGCTCGGGAAGCTATCCGCGAGCTCCGTGAAGAGGGCCTCGGGAAGCGCTCCGTCAATGGCGTAGTGATCGAAGGGCTCGCGATGCAGATGGGCCGCCGTAAGCCGATCCAGAACCGTGGTCATGCGTCTGCCCCCGCCGTGGTGCCGTACTCCTTCGCCAGGCTCTCATCCCCGATATCCTCGGCGTAGCGCAGCTGTATGGGGGTTTTGAAGGGCGCGTCCTCGAGCTTGCGCATGATCGTAAAGAGCAAGAGCTTAGGACGCTTGCGCTGAAGGCGGCGGAGCTCCCGGTGGAAACGGCGTCCGTCATCCTGCGGGCGGAAGTAAAAACCCAGCTGATCGAGCAGCGTCGCCTTCGGCGGCTTTGCCCCGGCGAGCAGCCAGCGCAGCGGTACCCGGCGCTCATCAAGCAGCATTTCGGGAATGGGCTCCTCGCTTTGGGGCGGCACGGCCAGAAAGCCGTGGCCCGTGCGCGCGCCCACGCCCATGGCCAGCATGCGGTAGCCGTTCGCCTCGGCCACGGCGTAGTAAAGATTCGGGTGGAAGGAGTAAAAGCCGTGATTCACGTACTCGATGAAGGGCATAACGTGAATCATCACGCCCCCCACCTTGGTTAGGGCGTGCACATTGCGGAAGATCGCATCCTGATTGAAGACGTGCTCCCCGGTGCCGTTGTTGGTGCACAGGGAGAAGGTACGATGGTAGCCGTAGGTGGCCGCAAGATCCTTGTTCAGATCCATCACCAGGCTGCCATAGAGGTCATTCACGTCGATGGCCTGGTAATCCTGAAAGCCGAGCATGCGCATGTAGGCGCCAGCCTGATCCCGGCGCGCCTCCGGGCTTTTCGCCAGGAGCCCCTCGATGCCCGCCTGATCAATTCCACCGTGCCCCTTCGAGCGCGCCAGCACCGTGCGCAGCGCCCGCTGATCGGCATTCAGCGTTTGGTTGCCCAGCTCGATGACATCGGGGGACGGCTCCACCAAATCAACCAAGCCGCGGGCCAGCAGGGTAAACAACGGATTGAAGCTCATGACGGTCTCCTCAGGGGAAGCGGCGATGCCTCCGCGGCGCATTGTCCGGCCCAGCTCAAGGGCGCGCAAGCCGAGCGAAGGCTTGGTTTAGAACAGCCCGCCCTGGGGTGCCGCAGGGGGTTCGGGGGCGGGGTCGCCGAAGGCCCAGGGCGGGCCGATGGGATCAAGCAGCGCCGAATCCTGCCGCCGCGCATCGCCTACCGCTGCCCCTAGGGGCACGGCCTCCAAAGGCACGGCGGCCTGGGGCGCGGAAAGGCCTCGGGCAAGCACCTCCGGCGCCAGGGCCCCCAGCCAAGCTCGGGCGCCGGCGAGGGTCAGAAGCCGCGGCTCCCGGTGATGAAGCCACTGCAATTCGGGACGCGCCGGACAGGTGAGCACGGCAAAGCCAGCCCCATCTCCGCCGCTGGCCCTCGGAGCGCTCGCGCCGAGAGCGGGCCGCCCTACCCCCGCCAGGTACAGGGGCCCCGGCACCTGGGGCCGCAGCAGGTAGGGCAAGCGCCGCCCATCGGGGAGGCGCCACCACTCCATAAAGCTGGTGACCGGAAGCACGCAGCGGTGGGTTTGCAGCCAGGGACCGTAGAGGGGACTCGCCAGGGCCCGCTCGCACCGGGCGTTAAAGGTGGTGAGCCCCGCCCCAGCCGACGGCGGCGTGGGAAACCACCAGCGCAGCCGCACGAGGGTCCCGTCCTGCCGCAGAACGGGCACCCAGGCCTGCGGTGCCACATTGATTTGCGCATGCCCATAGAGGTTCTCCAGGGGCCAGTCCCTAGCCTCGGGCCACGCCGCGGCAAGCGCTTCCGCCAGGGCGGGGCCCTCGATATTCACCCGTCCGCACATGGCCCCGCCTCGAGCGTGGCGCCGCCGGACCAAGGTCGGCATAATCGGCCTGCTTTAATCATCACCAATGCCCCAAGAATGTTGCCTTAAGGGAGAGCCCTCATGGGAGAAGCATATATCGTTGCGGCAAGCCGCACCGCTGGAGGCCGTCGTAACGGTCGTCTCAAGGATTGGCATGCCGCGGATCTCGCCGGCAAGGTGCTCGATGACGTCATCGCCCGGGCCAAGGCCGATCCGGCCCTCGTCGACGACGTGATCATGGGCTGCGTCAGCCAGGCCGGGGAACAGAGCACGAACATCGCGCGCAACGCGATCCTCTGCTCCAGCCTCCCCGAGAGCGTCCCCGGGACCTCCGTGGACCGCCAGTGTGGCTCGTCCCAGCAGGCACTCCACTTTGCTGCCCAGGCCGTCATGTCCGGTGCCATGGAC
>JAYOYG010000001.1:90851-116745 GCA_038153445.1 Pseudomonadales bacterium | reverse complement strand
GGCGCATGTGGGTGACCTCCGCCTCCGGCAGGCCCCAGCTTCCCATGTAGGTGAGGGCAGCGCTGGCCACGTAGCAGTCCCACAGGGCGAGGCGTTGAAGGTCCACGGGCGCCCGGGCGCCGTAGGCTTCGGTGAAGCGCTCCGCACCCTCAGGCCCCAGCAAATAGCGCAGCTCCAGGCGCGTGAGCGCCACGTCCACCATGGGGTCCCCCCGGTGGCAGTCCTCCCAATCGAGCACCCCAGCCAGTTCCCCTCCCTCCCAGCGCAGGTTGCCCGGCCAAAAGTCGCCATGTAGGAGCACGGGCGTTCCGCCATAGGGCGTCGGTGGGGCGCTTTCTGCCCAGCGGCGAAGGGCGGCAAAGCGCTCATCGATCGCGAGGAATTCGGGAAGCTCGGGCAGGGGGTCGAGGAGCCAGGGGAGGGCATCGAGGCCCTCGATATCTATCTGGTGGAGCTCCGCTAAAAATGCGGCCATGCGCTGAAGCTGGGGCCCAGGCTGGGCACGGTCGATCTGGCGATGCCCCGGGATATAGGGCATGAGTAGGGCCGGAGCGCCATTGGGGGTCAGCCTTTCTGAAACTTTCTCCACGGCGGGGACGGGAAGCCCGGCGGCCCGGGCCCGGGCCATGGCAAGGGCCTCTCGGCCCAAGGTGCCGTCCTTCTGCCGTAGCACCACCTTCTGCTCCGCGCCATTGGCACGGCGAAGGGTGAGGGCGAGGACCTCTGCGGAAACGCCACCTTCCAGGCGCTCGATGCGGAGCACGATGGCGTTGCGCGCCTGTGCAAGGGCGTCCCAGCGAGTGGGATCGAGAAGGATTGGGTCCAAGGCCATGGGGTCCAGGGCGTCAGCGAGTGCCTCTATACTAGGCGGAAGCGATGCGGCGTGCGCCCCCGCGGGCCGAGAAAGGAGTCCGGTGATGAAACGCTATATGGGATGGGATATCGATTTTTTGAGCCCGGCGGGGGAGCCGGCCTATGCCCGCCCGGACTCCGTGCAGTGGCGCGTCTATAAGAATCCCGTGGCTCTGGCGCTAGGCGGCGTCTGCGCAGTGCTACTGGAGTTCGCCGACCCGCGCATTCGCAGCGGCGTGTGGGATCACTCGGTCTTTCCTAAGGATCCCCTAGGGCGGGGCCAGCGCACCGCCATGGCGGCGCAAATCGGCGTCTTTGGCCCCCGGTCCGCCGCGGACCAGGTCATTGAGCGTATCGGTCGCCTCCATGCTCGCGTGGCAGGAGAGACGCCTGGTGGACGCGCCTACCGGGCTTCTGATCCGGAGCTTGCGAATTGGGTCTCCGCCACCGCGAGCTATGGCTTTGTGATGGCTTACCACCGTTTCGTCGCACCCCTTAGCCCCGAGGAGATTGATCGCTTCTTTGCCGATGCGGTGACCGTCGGGGGACTCTACGGGGCTACCGATCCGCCCCGGAGCCTGGAGGCGTTTTACGCGCTTTGCGACGTTATGACTTCGGGCTTTGAAGCTCACGCCATCAATGAAGAGTTTCTCGACATCATGCGTTCCGGTCGGGCAGCCCCGGGGGTGCCTCGTTGGCTGCAGGGGCAGATGGCCGCGGCGTCGATCTCCCTTCTGCCTCCGGAAGTGCGGGCGGTGCTGGGCCTGGGCCCGGACTATGACTTAACGACCCTAGGACGCTTTACCGTGCGCCGGGTGGCGCGGCTAGCGGATCGGGTGCCCCAGTCTCGAAGCCCGGCAGCCCAGGCGAGTCAGCGGCTCGGGCTGCCCTGGCGCTTCCCCTGGCTGTCCCAACGGCGTCAGCGTGGGCTCCTGGCTGCGCGCCCGGACCTACGGGCCCCGGTGGCTTCTAAGGAAGCCGCCTAGAACGTCACCGAGCGGTAGTGGTTCAGAAGGTTCCAGTTTTTGTTGTAGAGCGCCCCGGTGCGATAAAGGGTCAGCCGGCTTTCCTGGGTGCGAATGCTGCAGCAGAAGCGATAGACGGGATAGCGGGCGAAGAGATAGAACTCACCCTGGATAGCCTTTAAGCGGTTATAGGCCGTGAGGCTCATGGCAACCCGCCGCCGCCCCACGTCCGATAGATCGGCGACCCCGGAAACCGATAGCTTTTCATTGAGCACCAGAAGGGAAGCGCCGACGCCGCCGGAGGCAAAGCCCACATCCACCCCGCCTCGGGCGAAGCCGGACATGCGGACGGAGAAAATATCCCCGGTGGCGACCACCTTCCCCCCACTGAAGCTGAGCGCTGCGCCAAAGCCTAGGGAGCCCCTTACGCCTCCGCTCACGCTAATGGGAATGGGGCCCGCAAAGAATCGTGCGGAGCCCAGGGTGCGCTCTTCGCTCCAGCTCAGGCCCCAGCTCCGGGAAAAGCCGGAGGAGGTGCTGGCGCTCTGGTCGAGGTAGGTCCGCCCAAAGACCTTCATATAGCCGCGGTAGTAGGCAGAGCCGCCGCTGACATTGCCGTCGCCGCGAGCAAAGGCGCGGAAGAGATTGATGCCGCGTCCCAGCACATAGACGTCACCGCGACCGTCGGAGTTAAGAACGGCTTTACCCTGGGAGCCGATGATGTCGCCATAGGACCGCAGGTCCAGGTAAGCGGAGAACTTGTTTCGATCGCCGAAGCTTTGGCGGAAGCGCCGGTCGAA
The DNA here is from genome assembly GCA_038153445.1 of Pseudomonadales bacterium. Lineage (GTDB taxonomy): Bacteria > Pseudomonadota > Gammaproteobacteria > Pseudomonadales > Azotimanducaceae > Salivita. Next base: position 114,128 of record JAYOYG010000001.1, on the reverse strand, counting down.
AAGGATTCGGCCACTCGCGGCCCGGTTTCGGTTGAGGTCGCCGCCCGGACCCGCGACCTGCTTAAGCGGTGACGCAGTGCTCGTCGCCACCACCTCCGTGCCTTCCTCGGGTGCCTCTAGGGGTTCGCTAACGGGATCGAAGAAACGATAGGGGACATCCACCTCGAAGCTATTGTTGTTTGGGTTTTCATCGGGAACGTTATCGGCAGCGATAATCCGGAAGCGGAAGGTGGCGAGGTTTTCCTCGGCGCTTGGGTCATAGGCCGCCCAGAGGGCCGCGCGCTGGGCTTCGATAAGCCGGATGTCCCAGGGGATAAAGTGGGTCTCGTTGGCGCTGGGGACCGTGTAGGGGGCCTCGTTGACCCACTCGTCCCCCTCGCCCTTCCACATGAAGGCGGGAAATTCCTCCCCGTCGACGATGACGTCCACTTCGATGCGGGCATCCATGGACTCCGCGCCCAGCTTCTTGATGTCGATGTGCCCAATGACGTTGGATTCCCGAGGATCATCAGCGACCCGAAGTACATCGCCGGTGAGGACGTCGCTGGCCTGGAGATTGGCGGCGTTGACGTCGTCGCCGTTCTGCGCCAGGGCGTTATCCGTCGGGGTCTCGAGAAGGATGAAGCCCTGGGCGATCACCGCGTCGGTGATTTGGAGGTCGTTGACGAAGGCGTCCTCGATGGTGATTTGCTTCACCGTGGGGTGACTCAGGCTCTCGTCGATGCCCCGGGAGATGTTGTCGCTGAAGTTTGTGTCCTGGGCGACGCTCTGCCCTGCGTCGACGGCGGCCACGATCAGGTAGTCCCCGGCCACGGTCAGCGTATTGGGAACCGTGAGGGTGACGCTCTGGCGCGTGAAACCGGGCTCCAGGTTCTCGATCAGCGCATCACCCAGGGCAACAGTGTCAGCAGCTTCTTCGTTCTCTAACTGTTGCCACTTGGCTTTTTCAATGAGGGAAAAGTCGACGGTGACGTGCTCTGCACTGATGGCCATGGAGCCCACCAGGACTTCCAGCTCCAGGGGTTCGCCCTTGCGGTACACCGATTTCGTTGGGGCGCCCACTTCCATGAGATAGATGTTTCGGGAGCTATCGGGAGGGACGGGCTCAAAGGTTTCACTGTCCTGGGTGCAGCCGGCGAGAGTCGTAAGGGCCAGCAGGCCTAGGAACGCATTTCGGATCGTTGGCTTCATGGACGGCTCCCCATGGGCAGAAACTTGTTTCGGTTCTAAGTATCTCCCACGGGGCGTCGTTTTTCACCCTTAGATAAGTGTTAGGGACTCGCGCTAGCCTGCCCCCGGCGTCCCGCCGCCCAGCGCGGCATAGGCGCGGATCGCCGCACGAAACTGCTGTTCCCGGAGATCGACCAGATCCAATCGCGATTCCAGAGCGTCGCGTTGGGTCATCAGCACCTCCATGTAGTCGGCGCGAGCAGAGCTAAACAGGCGGCTGGCGGCCTCCACCGAGTTCCCCAGCGCGGAAACCTGCTGAGCCTTTAGGGCAGCGCTTTCAGAGAGGTTCTTCAGCGCACTAAAGGCGTTCAGGACCTCAAGGTACGCGTCAAGGCTCGTTTGCTGATAGCGCAGCAGCGCTTGCTCCTGCTCCGCCGTTGCATTGCCGTAGGCTGCTTTTAGGCCCGCCCGATTCAGCAGCGGCGCCAGAAAATCGATGCCAAGGCCATAGGCGCGGGATTCGGGCATGGCGTCGAGGCGCCCGAGCTGGAATGCTTCCACCCCAAGGGCCGCAGAGAGGTCGATGGAGGGGTAGAAGCGGGCCCGGGCCGCGGCAACATCTAGCGCCGCGGCCTTTACGGCCAGTTCCGCGGCGCGAACATCAGGGCGTTGGCGCAGAAGATCCGCGGGCACGCCCGCGGCGAGGGTGGGGGGGCTTAGGCGCGTAAAGTCCTGCGCCGGCCTCGCCAGCTCCTCGGGGTAGCGCCCGAGGAGGAAGTGAAGGCGGTTTTCCTCGCGCACCCGCTCCTGTTGCAGCACGAGCCGTTCGCTTTGGTTGCCGAGCACCTCCGCTTCAAACTTGGTCACCGCCAACTGGGTGGTGGCCGCGGCGTCCTTTTGCAGCCGGACCAGCTCGAGGGCCTCCTGCTGGAGGGCGATGGTGTTGTCGAGGATGGTGAGGCGGCTATCGAGGGCAAGGAGGGCGTAGTAGGTCTCCGCGACCTCGGCCACCAAGTGGGTGACTAGGAAACGTTGCCCTTCCACCGTGCTGAGGTAGCGCAGCACGGCGCCGTCGCGCTCGTTGCGAAGCTTTCGCCAAATGTCGATTTCCCAGGACACCTGGGCGCCCAGGCGGAAGTTGCTAAGCGGGTCGGGGAAGTTCTTCTCGTGAGCAAGCTCGAGACCCTCCTCCACGGCGCCGGCGCGGGTGTAGCGACCGACCTTCTCCCGCTCCCAGCCGCCGCCAACGCTCAGGAAGGGCCAAACTTCCCCGCCCCGGGCGTTGGCCTCGTTTTCCGCCATGCGCAATTCCTGGAGCACGATGTTTCGCTCCTGGTTGTTGTCTAAGGCGGTCTTGATCAAAGCCTGAAGCGTCTCGTCCTGAAAGAACGCCGCAAGGGCCGGGGCCTGCTGGGAGGCGCCGGCAGCCTCGAGGGCCGGGGGATAGGCCCCCGGAAGGGCTTCAAGATCGAGCGCCGGCGTCTGGACCTTGGGGCCCAGCCCCGCGCAGCCGGTGGTGAGCACCGCGGCCAGCGCGAGGCCAGCCACGCTCGGAAGGCGATATTTGGGGTTTCTGGCCATCGTTATTGATCTCCGTATTCGGCGATTTCGCTCAAGGGGCGATGGTGTTCGTCCCGGATCAGGTCCCGACCTTCCGAGAGCCGCGCGAAGAGGTAGTAGAGCCCGGGGATCACTAGGACCCCCAGCACGGTGCCGAGGAGCATGCCGCCGGCGGAGGAGGCCCCAATGGTGCGGTTCCCAATGGCGCCAGCGCCGGAGGCGACGACGAGCGGCAGGAGCCCGGCGATGAAGGCGAAGGACGTCATCAAGATGGGCCGCAGTCGAACGCGCGCCCCTTCGATGGCGGCCTCAAGGACGGACAGCCCTGCCTGCTGGCGCTGTACGGCAAATTCCACGATCAAGATGGCATTCTTGCCGAGCAAGCCGACCAGCATGACCAACCCAATCTGGGCGTAGACGTTGTTCTGGAGCCCCATGAGCTTGAGGAGGAGAAAGGAGCCCAACACCCCGACGGGCAGGGACAGAATGACCGCCAGGGGCAGAAGGAAGCTCTCGTACTGTGCGACCAAGACGAGGTAAACGAAGATGATCACCACGAGGAAGATGTAGAGCGCTTCGTTCCCCCGATTGGCTTCATCGAGGGCGAGGCCGGCCCAATCGATGGCGAAGCCCTGGGGAAGCACCTCCTCCGCCACGGCTTGAATTGCGGCGATGGCGTCTCCACTGCTGTAGCCCGCTGCCGGGGCCCCCTGGATCGAGGAAGACGGATACACGTTGTAGCGCGTGATTTCGTTGAGTCCTTGGCGCTTCTCCAGTTTCATGAAGGCGGAGTAGGGCACCATTTCCCCCTCTTCATTCTCCACAAACAGGTTGGCCAGATCGCTGGGCATGCGCCGATAGGGTGCATCGGCCTGCACATAGACCTTGAAGAATTGGCCAAAGCGGATGAAACCTTGCTCGTAGGTGCTGCCTACAAGGATCCCCAGCGTGTCCATGGCCTTCTTAATGGAGACGCCTTTCTGCATCGCCGCTTCGTTGTCGATGATGAGCTCATACTGGGGGTAGTCGTCGCTGAAGAAGGTGAAGAGGCCTCGCAGTTCTGGCCGGGCCCGGAGCGCGTCCATGAACTGGTCGTTCACTTCCCCAAGGCGTGCGTAATCGCCCGTGTTGGTTTTATCCAGAAGCCGGAGGGCGAAGCCCCCGGCGGCGCCAAAGCCGGGCACGGCCGGGGGTTCGAAGAACTCAATGGTTGCACCGGAGATTTCTTCCTGCACCGCTTCCTCGAGCTCGCGAATGACGTCCTCAATGCCATTTTTTCGCTCGTGCCAAGGCTTGAGGTTGATGAGGCAGGTGCCGGCGTTAGACCCCCGGCCCTCCGTCAGCACTTCGTAGCCGGCCAGGGCGGAAACGGACTGAACGCCCTCCACGTGCTCGGCAATGGCCTGAAGTTCGAGGGACTTGGCGTAGGTCCGTTCCAGCGTTGATCCCGGAGGGGTTTGCACGATGGCGTAGATCATTCCCTGGTCTTCATTGGGGATGAAGCCTGAGGGCATTTGCTGGTTCAGCACCACGATGCCTGCGAGGGCCCCAAGCAGCACCGCGAAGGTCGCCGTTCGCCGCGGCACGAGGCCGCGCAGGATGCCCACGTAGCGCCCCGCTAGGGCCTCAAAGCCGCGGTTAAAGGCCGCGAGGCTGCGGCCTAGAAGGCCCTTAGGGGCCCCGGCCTCGTGCTGGGGCTTCAGCAGCATGGCGCAGAGCACCGGGGTCAGGGTGAGGGCAATGACTCCCGAGAGGACGATGGCAACGGCCATGGTGATGGAGAACTGCCGATAGAAAACCCCCACGGCCCCGGGCATGAAGGTGACGGGAACGAAAACGGCGGTCATCACCAGGGTGATCGCGATGATGGCACCGCTGATTTCGTGCATTACCGCTTGCGTGGCGCGGTAGGCACCGAGGTTCTTCTCCTCCATCTTCGCGTGCACGGCCTCCACCACTACGATGGCGTTATCCACCACAATGCCGATGGCCAGGACCAGGGCGAAGAGGGTGATGAGATTGATGTTCACCCCGAATAGCTGCATGAAGAAGAAGGTGCCCACGAGGGAGACGGGCACGGCAAGGGTGGGGATCAGGGTTGAACGCCAATCCCCGAGGAAGACAAACACCACCAGCGCCACGAGAATAAATGCTTCGAGAAGCGTTTCCAGAACCTGCTCGATGGAGGCATCGAGGAAGCTGGCCACGTCGTAGCTAATCTCGTAATCCATGCCCGCGGGGAAGGACTCGCGCTTAAAGCGCTCTACCGTCTCCTTCACTTCCTCGATCACTTCCCGGGCGTTACTGCCGGGGCTTTGCTTCAGGACGATGGCCGCCGAGGGGTGACCGTCGAGGTTGGAGTAGATGTCGTAGAACTCGCTCCCGAGTTCGACCTCCGCGACGTCCCGAAGGTGAAGGATTTCCCCTTCCTCCGTGGCCCGCAGAATGATGTCCTCGTACTCCTCCTTGGTGTTGTAGCGCCCCTTATAGGTCAGGACGTATTCCAGAGCTTGCGAGGTTTTTCCCGACGCGCGGCCCAGCCGTCCAGGAGAGCCGATCATGCTTTGCTCATCGAGCGCCTCCATGACGCGCTCCGTGGAGACGCCGTAGGCCCGCATGCGGTCTGGCTTGAGCCATATGCGCATGGCGTATTGGCGACTCCCCAGGATATTCGCGCTTGCAATACCGCGGATACGCTGCAGCTCGGGGATGATGTTTACCCCGGCGTAGTTGAAGAGGAACTTCATGTCCGCGTCTTCGGAGAGGCTGTAGAGGTTCACGTACATCAGCATGTTCGGCTGCATGCGATTGACGATGATCCCTTCCCGCTGCACGAGGGGCGGAAGGCGGGTCTTCACCTGATCCACGCGGTTGATGACGTTCACCACCGCTTGGTTCGGGTCCGTGCCCTGGTGGAAGACGACCTGGATGACCGCTTCCCCGGCGCTGGTGGCGTCCGAGGTCATGTACTTCATGCCTTGCACGCCGTTGATGGAGCGCTCGAGGGGAATGAGCACGGAATCTTCCAGAACCTTCGCGCTGGCCCCGGGGTAGGCAATGCTGATCATCACCATGGGCGGGGAGACGTCGGGAAACTGGGAAACGGGAAGGCGCGCGATGGACAGCCCCCCGAGGAATAGGAGGATCAGCGAGATAACAATCGCGAGGGCGGGGCGATGGAGAATTTTTGCGAACATAACCTTACTCCGCTGCCCACTTGAGATCCGAGAGGGCCTCAAGGTTGCTGACCGCGTGAACCTTGGCGGCCTCGCCGTCCTTCACATGCCGCAGCCCGTCGATGATCACCGCCTCGCCGTCCCTGAGGCCGTCCTGCACCACAAAGAGGTCCTCGACCTCAGCGCCGATCTGGATCGCACGCTGATGCACTACGGAAGCCTCATCCACCACAAAGACGAAGCGTTGGTCGAGAATTTCGAAAACGGCCTTCTGGGGAATGACCAGGGCGTTTTCCGCCGTTTGGGTCAGGCGCACCGTGCCGGTTTGGCCATGACGCAGTACCCCCGTGGGGTTGGGGAAGTCGGCCCGGAAGGGAATGGTGCCGGTGTGATTATTGAAGTCCGCCTCAATCGCGCTCACCGTCCCCGCCATGGGATAGGTCCGACCGTCGGCGGTCAGAAGCTCGGCGCGCTCCTGGCCCACCTCTAGGCCCCGGGCCATGTAGGTCAGGTATTCCACTTCGGGGACGTTGAAATACACCCACATGGTGCGATTGTCGGAAAGGGTGGTGATGGGGTGCCCTTCCTCCACGAGGCTGCCTTCCTGGGCGTGGAAGCGATCCACGATGCCGGGGAAGGGGGCGCGGAGCGTGGTGAAGTTGAGCTCAGCCTCCGCCAGGGCCAGTTCGGCCTGGGCCCGTTCGGCCCGGGCTTCGGCGAGGGCTACCTCGGCGGGGGAAATCACGTTGCTATTGCCGAGCCGCGCCGCATTCTCGTATTCGAGGCGGGCAAGGCGAGCTTCGGCGGCGGCCCGCTGCCGATGGGCTTGGAAGGTAATGGGGTTCAGGCGAAAGAGGACTTCGCCCTCGGCCACCCGAGCCCCTTCCTGAGTCAGGACCTCCTGAAGGTAGCCCCGTTCCAGGGCGCGCACTTCGATGTGGCGTCGGGCATGGATTTGGGCGACGTATTCCCGCGTCAAAGCGACGTCCTGTCGCGCGACGGTGGTGCTAACGACGGTGTGGTGGTGCTTGCCTTCGTGGGCCTCGTGATGTTCACAGGCGGACAACAAAAGGCTGGCCCCCAGGGCCAGCACAAGGGTGCGAAGGAGGGGGGATCCGGTAGCGTTCATGATCAATCCTTTCCGGGCGGTCATGGCATGGGGCCATGACCTGGGCGTGAGCTCAGGAGGCGCGGCCGCGGAGGGCGGCAAGCCTTCGAGGGTTAGGCCGTGCGGGAAAGGTGGGCCGGCGGGGCCCGGGGCAGGCGTTGACGACCTTCGGCGCGGGTCAGGCGCCAGCAGAGACAGCCGCTAAGGAACTGGGCGTCGACCCCGCGCTGCGCGGGGGGTAGGGATTGGAGAAGGGCCGCTTCGCCTTCGGGGCCAGCTTCACCGGCGCCCTCAAGGCCATCGCCTTCCACCGCCATTTCCAGGGCGGCAAGCAGCGGCCCTTCCTCGGGCAGGAGCCCGGCATGCCCTGAGGCGCTAAAGGCCAGCAGTAGAAGCAGGGCAGCCATCACCCAGCCTGCCCGGGCGGAATGCCGGCGGCGAAGAGGTGTAGAAGCGGGGTGGGCTGTGGTGGCAATCATGACCGGCGAACGACTTGCCTTAGGGGCCGTAAGGCCAAGGGAAGATGACGGCAGAGCGTGCTATAGCCCCTCCCCTATGTCAAAAGCTTTCCCGGCCTTTTCCCGGGCTCCGCATTTTTTTCAAGCTTTCCCCCGGCGGGGTGGGCGGGGTTCGCATCTCCGCCCAAAAGGTGTACTTTCGATGACATGAGGGGAGTGGTATCGCGTAGGGGGCGCGGTATCCGGGCGCAACCTTCGGCCTTGATTGCCTCCTGCCGTGCCCGCGAGGGGGCGCGCTTGGGTCATAAGCGTTTATACATAGCGGATCTCCAGAGGGCTTCGGGTCCCTTTGGGGCGCAGCTGTGCCGGTCTCCTTTTCTCCCGTCGTCAGCCCACAGGGGGGTTGCCTAGACACCAGGGGGAGGGAGGCGATGAAGCCAACCAACATTAAAGATCCGGAATACTTCCACAAGGTCGTCGATTGTCAGTACGCCTGTCCGGCCCATACGCCGGTGCCGGAGTACATCCGCCTGATCGCGGCGGAGCGCTACGGCGAGGCCTACATGGTCAACTGGGAGTCCAACGTCTTCCCTGGGGTGCTTGGGCGCACCTGTGATCGTCCCTGTGAGCCGGCCTGTCGCCGGGGCCGGGTGGATGAGGAGCCGGTGGCCATCTGTCGCCTAAAGCGCGTGGCGGCGGATAACAAGGGCGATGTCTCGGCGGCCATGCCCGTGGCCCCGGATATCAAGAAGCAGGGCCGGGTGGCGCTTATCGGCGCAGGCCCTGCTTCCCTGACCGTGGCCCGGGATCTCGCCCCCTTGGGTTACGAAATTGATCTGTTCGATGACCAGCCCCTGGCCGGGGGCTTCATGCGCAGCCAGATTCCCGTATTCCGCCTACCGCCCGAGGTCCTCGATGAGGAAGTGGGCTTCGTGCTCCAGCTGGGCATCAAGCAGCACTTTCGCCACTACGTGGATAGCCTCGGCGCCGTGCTTGAAAAGGACTACGACGCCATCTTCGTGGGCACGGGCGCCCCCCGGGGCAGCGATCTTTCGATCCCCGGGCGGGAAGAGGCCGACAAGCACATTCATATCGGCATTGACTGGCTCGCCTCCGTTGCCTTCGAGCATCTGAGCAAGGTCGGCCGCCGGGTCCTCGTGCTTGGGGGTGGTAACACCGCCATGGACTGCTGCCGGACGGCTCGGCGCTTGGGGGGCGAGGATGTGAAGGTGGTGGTGCGCTCCGAGCGCGCCAAGATGAAGGCCTCGCCTTGGGAGATCGACGACGCGATAGCCGAGGATATCCCCATCATCAACAACCACGTGCCCAAGGAATTCGTGCACGAAAACGGGAAGCTGACGGGCGTGCGCTTTACCGTGGTGGACGTGGTTTACGGCGACGGGGGAGAGCGAAAGCTCGTCCCCACGGGGGAAGAGGTGTTCTTCGAGGCCGACGACGTGATCATCGCCATTGGTCAGGACAATGCCTTCCCCTGGATCGAGCGGGACATTGGCCTCGAATTCGGGAAGTGGGACATGCCCGTCATTGACCCCGTGACCTTCCAAAGTACGAATCCCCGGGTGTTCTTCGGTGGCGATGCGGCTTTCGGGCCGGAAAACATCATCACCGCCGTCGCCCATGGGCACCAGGCGGCCATCTCCATGGATCGCTTTATGCGGGGAGAGGACGTTCATGATCGCCCGGCTCCGGGGGTCACCCTCGTGAGTCAGAAGATGGGGGTTCACGAGTGGAGCTACGACAGCGCCGTGTCGCTAGAGGACCGCTTCCCCGTGCCCCACGTAGATAAAACCCTCGCGCTCAAAGATCGGAAGGTCGAGGTGGAGCTCGGCTTTGACCGGGCCGTCGCCTACCGGGAGGCGGAGCGCTGCCTGAACTGCGACGTGCAGACCGTCTTCATCACAGATAAGTGTATTGAGTGCGATGGCTGCGTCGATATCTGCCCCACGGAATGCATCAACTTCCTGCCCAACGACGAGGAGGCGGCCCTCCGCACGAAGCTGCGCATGGCGGCCGACGAACTGGATCAGGACCTTTACGTATCAGACGCGCTCGCGCAGACCAAACGGGTCATGGTGAAGGACGAGAACGTCTGCCTTCACTGCGGGCTCTGTGCCGAGCGCTGCCCCACCGGCGCCTGGGATATGCAGCGTTTCCTTTATCAAGTCACGAAGGCGGGCCAGCCATGCAGCCAAAGCAAGCGATAAACGATTTCGTTATCAAGTTTGCGAACGTCAACGGCACCGGCTCCGCCAGCGCCAACGGCATGTTCGCCAAGGCCATCTTCCGCATGGGCATCCCCGTAAGCCCGCGGAATATCTTTCCCTCCAATATCCAGGGTATGCCTACCTGGTACGAAGTTCGGGTGAGCCAGGACGGCTACCTGGGTCGCCGGGGGGGGACGGATATCATGGTGTGCGTGAACCCCCAGAGCATGGCCCAGGACGTCGCCGGCGTGGAACCGGGGGGCTACTTCGTTTACGACAATACGAAGCCGTTAGAGCCGCGTTTCCTTCGGGACGATATCCACTACATCGGCCTTCCCCTGACGGAAATTTGCCTCCGGGAATACACCGATGCGCGGCAACGGCTGCTATTTAAGAACGTTATTTACGTGGGGGCCTTAGCTGCGCTTTTGAACATCGATTTCACCCTCCTGAAGGACTTGGTGAGCGATCAGTTCAAGGGCAAGGAGCGGCTGATCACGCCAAATATCTACGCCCTCGAACTCGGCTATCAGCACGCCCAGGCAAACTTCAGCTGTCCCCTCAGCATTCACCTCGAGCGCGGCCACAAAGCGGCGAAGCACATTGAGGACTTCGACAACATCCTCATGGATGGGAACACCGCTGCGGCGCTGGGGGCGGTGTACGCCGGCGCCACGGTTGCTGCCTGGTATCCCATTACCCCTTCGACCTCCGTGGTGGATGCCTTTGATACCTACTGCCGGCGGCTGCGCATCGACCCGGGCACGGGGAAGAAGAACTACGCCATCGTGCAGGCGGAGGATGAGCTCTCGGCGATGGGTATGGTGATTGGCGCCAATTGGAATGGCGCCCGGGCCTTTACGGCGACCAGCGGCCCCGGGGTTTCGCTCATGAGCGAATTCCTGGGCCTCGCGTACTTCGCCGAGGTGCCTGCGGTGCTCATTGACGTGCAGCGCGCCGGCCCCTCCACGGGGATGCCCACGCGCACCCAGCAGTCGGACATTCTGGCTGCGGCCTATGCGTCCCATGGCGATACGAAGCACGTGCTGCTGTTCCCCGCGACCCCGGCGGAGTGCTTCAGCATGACCGTGGAGGCCTTTGACCTGGCCGAGCGGCTACAAACGCCGATCATCATCATGAGCGACCTCGATTTGGGCATGAACGAGTGGATGTCGCCGCCCCTGGAGTTTGACGATAGCTATCGCTACGACCGGGGCAAGGTTCTCGACGCCGACGCCCTCGAGGCCATGACCGAGCGCTTTGGCCGCTACCTCGATGTGGACGGGGACGGCATTCCCTATCGCACCTACCCCGGGGCGCATCCGAGCAAGGGCGCCTATTTTACCCGGGGCACCTCCCGAGACGAGTACGCGGCCTACACGGAGGATGGCCAAGCCTACGTGCGCAACATGGATCGGCTTCTGAAGAAGTTTGAGACGGCGAAGCAGCTTGTTCCGGAACCGAAGCTCAAGGAAGCGGAGATGGAGACGCGGAACGGCGCGGTGTTCTTTGGCACCACGGCGTCCCCGGCCTACGAGGCCATCGAAATCCTGGAAAAGGAGGGGATCTGCATCGATACGCTGCGCATCCGTTCCTTCCCCTTCAACGAGGACGTGGAGCAGTTTATTCGGGAGCACGACCGGATTTTTGTGATTGAGCAAAACCGCGATGGGCAAATGCGGCGCCTGCTTCTCAATGAAACCAGCGTGCCCGTGAAGGATCGGCTCATCCCCATCCTTGAATACGATGGACTTCCGGTCACGGCGCGGAAAATCGCCGGCATGATTCGAAACTTCATTACCTTGGGCAACGTGACGCCGATTACCCGGCGGGCTCAGGCTGAGGAGATCTCCGCATGACCTACATCAAACCGGCTTTCCGTCACCCCAAGGCCCCGGTGAACGACTTGGGCTGGACCCGCCAGGATTACGAGGGGGGGCTGTCGACGCTCTGCGCAGGCTGCGGCCACGACTCCATCAGCGCGGCCATCGTGGATGCCTGCTTCCAACTCAATATCGAGCCCCACCGGGTGGCCAAGCTCTCGGGGATCGGCTGCTCCTCGAAGACCCCGGCCTATTTTCTCTCCGGCTCCCACAGCTTCAATTCCGTGCACGGCCGCATGCCGTCGGTCGCTACCGGGGCCAACCTTGCGAACCGGGACCTGATCTACATCGGGGTTTCGGGGGATGGGGATACGGCGTCCATTGGCCTGGGGCAGTTTGCCCATGGCGCCCGGCGCAATCTCAACATGACGTACATCGTGGAGAACAACGGGTGCTATGGCCTCACCAAGGGTCAGGATTCGGCCACCATGGATACGGGGTCCGTGAATAAGAAGGGGGATCGGAACCTATCGACGCCCATGGACGTGGCGCGGTTGGCCATCGAGGTGGGGGCCACCTTCGTGGGCCGGAGCTTCTCCGGGGATAAGGAGCAGCTCGTGCCCCTCATCAAGGCAGCTCTAAGCCATCGCGGTTTTGCCTTGCTGGATGTGATCTCTCCCTGTGTGACCTTTAACAATCACCAGGGGTCGTCTAAGAGCTATGAGCACTTCCGGAGCGTAAAGGAGGTCATGCCTCTGGATTTCGTCCCGGTTCGCGAGGAAATCACCGCGAGCTATGCCTCCGGGACCACCTGCGAGGTGCGCATGCACGACGGCTCCATGGTGCGACTGCATAAGCAGGACAGTGATCACGACATCGAAGATCGCCAGTCAGCGCTCCAAGCCATTGCCCATTACGAGAGCCAGGGCAAGGTCCTGACGGGGCTGCTCTACATCGACCGCGATAGCGAAGAGCTCCACGATCAGCTGGGGACGGCGCGCCGTCCCCTTAATACCCTGACGGAGCAGGAGCTTTGCCCCGGCTCGAAGTTCTTAGACAGCATTAACGCGGGGCTCCGCTAGGCGCCCCGCTGGCCTCACCCCCGGCGGTGGGCGAGGCGGTAGAGGACGGGCAGTACCAGGAGCGTGAGGAGCGTGCTCGATAGCACGCCGCCAATGACCACCGTGGCCAGGGGGCGCTGCACTTCGGCGCCGATGCCCGTGTTAAAGGCCATGGGCACAAAGCCCAGGGACGCCACGAGGGCGGTCATGAGCACGGGGCGTAGCCGCGCCGTGGCCCCCTTGCCGATCGCCTCCGTGAGGCCCATCCCGTGCACCCGCAGATCCCGAATGAACGACACCATCACGAGCCCGTTGAGCACCGCAATGCCGGATAGGGCGATGAAGCCCACGGCGGCGGAGATGGAGAAGGGGATGCCTCGGAGGGTTAGTGCGATTACCCCCCCGGTGAGGGCCAGGGGGATGCCGGTGTAGATCACCAGCGCATCCTTCGCCGAGCCCAGGGCCCCGACGAGCACCGCAAAGATTAGGATCAAGGTGAGGGGGACCACGAAGGCGAGGCGTAGCTGAGCCGATTGAAGGTTTTCATAGGCGCCGCCGTAGCCCACCCAGTAGCCCGGGGGCAGGGTGAGATCCTGATCCAGCGTGGCCTTGACCTCGCTGACGAAGCCGCCGAGATCCCGACCGCGTACGTTGGCCGTGACCACCACTCGGCGCTTTCCGTCTTCCCGGTTCACCTGATTGAGCCCTTCCTTGAGCTCAAAGCGGACCAGTTCCCCGAGGGGGAGGACGGATCCGGAGGGGAGGCGGAGGGGGAGGGCCGCGAGGCGATCGGGGTCGCCGCGGGCCTCCTCTCCAAGGCGCACCACGATGGGGAAGCGCCGATCCCCCTCGTAGAACTGGCTGACCGTGCGGCCGGCGAGGGCCAGCTCAACGCTGTCCTGAAGGGCGCTGAGACTGAGCCCGTAGCGGGCCAGGGCCTCCAGGCGTGGGGTGAAGGTCAGCACGGGTAGCCCCGTGCTCTGCTCGGCCGCCACATCAGCGGCCCCGGGCACGGCCTCAAGCCGGCGCGCTGCGTCCTGTCCGAGGCGGGCAAGGGTTTCGAGATCGTCCCCGTAGATCTTGACCGCGAGCTCGGCTCGCACCCCGGAGATCAGCTCGTTAAAGCGCATCTGGATGGGCTGTAGAAACTCGTAACGATTGCCGGGCACCTCAGCCACCAGGGCTTGAAGGCGGTTGATCAGGGCCTCCTTGGGAAGGGTGGGGTCGGGCCAGGCCTCTCGAGGCTTCAGGATGATGAAGTTGTCCGCAACGCTCGGCGGTACGGGGTCCGTGGCGACCTCTGCGGTGCCCATTTTAGCGAATACCCGTTCCACCTCGGGCTCGGCCGCAAGGCGCCGCTCCAGGGCCCCCTGAAGCTCGACGGCCTGGGTGAGCGCCGTGCCGGGAATGCGCAGGGCGTGCATGGCAATGTCCCCTTCGTCGAGCTGGGGGACGAACTCCGAACCTAGACGAGCGCCTTGCCAGAGGCTTAGCGCTACGCTTGCGAAGGCGCCGAGGAGGATCCAGCGGCTATGCGCGAGGGCCCAGGTAAGAGCGCCTTCATAGGCGGAGGCAAGGACCGTCAGGAGCGGGTTTGGGCGTTCCTTGAGTTCCCCGCGGAAGGCCAGGGCCACCCCCGCGGGCACCAGGGTCACGGCAAGGACCATGGCAATGAGCAGGGCCATGACCACGGTGAGGGCCATGGGATGGAACATTTTCCCCTCGACCCCGCTTAGGGCAAAGATGGGGAAGTACACCACGGTGATGATGAGCACCCCAAAAAGGGCTGGGCGGATGACCTCCTGCGTCGCATCGGCGACCGCTGCGAGACGCTCCTTCTCCGGAAGCTTGCCGCCCCCGGCTTCACTTAAGCGCCGCAGGCAGTTCTCCACGATGATCACCGCACCATCGACGAGGAGCCCAAAGTCCAGGGCGCCCAGGCTCATGAGGTTGGCGCTCACGCCCCCCCGGACCATGCCAGTGACGGAAATCAGCAAGGTGAAGGGGATGACCAGGGCCGTGAGCACCGCCGCGCGCAGGTTGCCGAGAAAGATAAACAGCACGGCGATGACGAGCAGGGCGCCCTCGAGGAGGTTTTTCTCCACGGTGCCCAGGGTTTGATTCACGAGCTTCATCCGGTCATAGACCGGGGTCGCGGTGATCCCCGGGGGTAAGCTTGCCTGGGCCCGATCCAGGGCCTCCCGAAGTCCCGCGGCCACGGTGCGGCTGTTTTCCCCGATGAGCATGTAGGCCGTGCTCATCACCACTTCCCGGCCATTTTGGGTTGCGGCGCCGGTGCGCAGCTCTTTGCCCAGGACCACGTCGGCAACGTCAGCCACGCGCAGCGGTACGCCCTGCGAACTGCGCAGGGGAATGGCCTTGAGGGCGTCGAGGGTGCTCGCCTGCCCCTCCATGCGCATGAGCCACTGTTCGCCCTGGTGCTCGATAAAGCTGAGCCCCCGGCTTTGGTTGCTAGCGCTCACAGCCTCGGCCAAATCGGAAAGGCTGAGTCCGTGGGCCAGGAGCGCCGGAAGGCGAGGCTGGATGTGGAGCTCCTTGCGATAGCCCCCGATGGGGTTCACTTCCACCACCCCGGGGACGCGCAGGAGCTGGGGGCGCAGGATCCAGTCATGCGCCGTGCGCAGGTCCATGGCGGTGATGGGTTGACCATCCTCGCCGAGGGCGCCCGGCTCGGCATCCACGGTGAACATGAAGATTTCCCCGAGCCCCGTGGCCGTGGGGCCAAGCTCCGGCACTAGGCCCGGGGGAAGGAGGTTCTGCACCTTCCCCAGGCGCTCGTTCACCAATTGCCGGGCAAAGTAGATGTCCGTGCCCTCCTCGAAGACCACGGTCACCTGGGAGAGGCCGTAGCGGGAGAGGGAGCGGGCCTGCACCAGGCGCGGCAGCCCCGCCATGGCCGTTTCCACGGGGTAGGTGATGCGCTGTTCCACCTCTAGGGGGGAATAGCCCGGCGCGGAGGTGTTGATCATCACCTGCACATTGGTGATGTCGGGCACCGCATCTACCGGAAGGCGAGGGGCGTGCCAAAGGCCTAGGGCGGCCGCGAGGATCACCAGGAAGAGGGTCATCACCGGGCGGGTGATGGCAAAGGTCAGGAGGGACTTAAGCATGGCCGACCCTCAGTGATCGTGCGCCGCGCCGGCTTTCTCGATGTCGGCCTTCAGCACGAAGCTGTGGTCGGCGACATAGCGAGTGCCGGGGCGAAGTCCGTCGCGAATTTCCACCCACTGCCCGTCCCGAGCGCCGAGGGTAACGGGGCGGACCTCGAAGCGCTCTTCCGCAAAGATGTAAACCGCTTCGCCGTTGCGGTAGCGCTGCAGGGCGCTGCGCGGTACGGCCACAGCAGCCTCTCGGGAGGGTAGGGCAACTTCTGCCCGGACCCATTGCCCGGGGCGCAGCGTGCCTTCCGGGTTCGCGAGTTCGACGTAGAAGGGAAGGGCCTGGGCGGCGCTCAGGGCGCTGCCCAAGCGCGTGATGGGGCCCTGGGCTAGGGGGCGGTCTTCCGCATCGTAGAGGGTGACCTCCAACCCCGGGGTGAGCTGCGCCGCTAGCGCTGGGTAGGCCTCAAGCTCGGCCCAGAGGACGCGCCAATCGGTGATGGTTGCCAGGGCTTCGCCTCCAAGGACGAGCTCTCCCACCCCGTGGAGCGTGCCTGTGAGTTCGCCAGCGCTGGGCGCCCGTACTTCGTAGCGCTTGAGGTTCTGGTTGCTCTCGACGGTGAACAGCGGGGTTCCGGCTTCCACCCAGGCCCCAAGCTGGCCCTGGGCCGCGGTGATGACGCCAGGAAAGCGGGCCTGGACGGGCCGCTCTGCCCGCGGCGGCAGCCGCAGACGGCCATAGGCCTCGGCCCGGGGCGTTAAGGTCTGGCCCGAGGCGGTGGCCAGGTGGATTCCAAGCTCTTCTTGCAGCGCGGGGGTGATCGCTGTCTGCGCCTCGACCTGTTCGAAGGCCAGGGGTTTGGGCGAGGCTTCAGGAAAAAAGAGCTCCCCGGTAAAGGCATGGGGTTCGCCCACGGCAGCGAAGCTTTCAAAGCGCCCCGGCCCCGTGGCTTCAAGGCGATAGCGCTCTTCGCGCCCGCCAAGGCGTCGTAGGGTGATCTGCAACGCCTCGGTGTTCCCTAGGTGTTCAAGCCCTTGATGGATCTGCGCCACAAAATGGGGGCCCTGGGCGCCGCCTTCCTCTAGGGCGAGGGTGAGGGAGAGGGCTCCGGTCTCAAAGGTCCAAGGGCCCGTGGGAAGCGATTCTTCGCCGTCGGCTTCCATGGCGAAAGTCAGACTTGCACTCAAGAGCCAGAGCACCAGCAGCGCAGGGCGCCGAAAAACGTATAGGCAGGTCATCAGTTTTGCTCCCATTCAAGGGCAGGGGCGGGCAGGGCCAGGCCGCTTAAGCGCTCCAGGGCCACTCGGGCCCGATGGGCTTCAAAGACCAGCTCCAGGCGCTCCCGCTCGAGGGCCCAACGCTCTTGCTCAAGGCTGCGCACCAGGGGTAAGGGATACAGGCCCGCCTCGTAGCCTTCGCGGTAATGATCAAGGGCGCCCCTCACCAGGGGCAGAAGCGTCTCGTCTAGCTGTTCAGCTTGATGACGAGCGCGGGCCAGCTGAGCGTGGAGCTCGAAGAGATCGGCCTTTAATTGCTCGCTCAAGCCTGCAGCTTCGGCCCGGAGCGCGCTGCGCTCGGCGCTCAGCTCCCGTTGGCGAGCGCTGCGGCGCGTGCTTTGGGGAAGGGTGGCGGTGATCGAGGCGACGAGGGCGAGGTCGTCCCCAAGGGCGAAATGCCGAACCCCGCCGTTTAGGGTCCATAGCGTGCGGTTGTTCTCCAGGGCTAGCGCCTCCGCAGCTTCCAAGACTCGGCCGTCCTCCTCAAAACGCTGAAGATAGGGGGAGGCGGCGAGCCCGTTCTCCAGCTCGCCTAAAGTCGGCAGGGGCGGTAACCGCGACCAGTCTCCCTGCGCGCGGGGAAAGGTGGGTACTGGCTGCCCCCACTGCGCCGCGAGCTGGCGCCGAGCCACGGCGAGCTCATGGCGCGCTTCCTCTGCAAGGAGCGCTGCCCGGGCCTCATCCAGCTCGCCTTGCTTGACCTCGGCGGGGCTCCCTTGGCCGGCCTCAAAGAGCCGCTGCGCAGCCTTCCGCGCCCGGGTGGCATCCGCCGCCTGTCCTTGGGCAAGGGTTTCCAGACCCTGGGCCCTAAGCACGGAGAGAAAGTGCTGGGCTGTTTGGCTGCTGACGTTCAGTTGGGCGAGGGCGCGGTCCTGGACCAAGCGACTCGCGGCCGCCTCGGCGCTGGCCATCGCAGCGGCTACCCGGGACTTCGCCAGCACCCAATTTACGCTCAGGGTGGTTTCAGCGGCGTCGAGTCCGGAGAAAGCCCCGGTGCCCGCGGCGTTCTCCACCATGAGCCCAAGCTGCGGCGCCGGGCCCACCGCCGCCTGAGCAATCCGTGCGTTCTGTGCCTCGGCAAGAAAGCCCTGAGCCCTCAGGAGGGGGCTTTCCGTAAGCGTTCGCTGAATGGCCTCGGTGAGGGTCAGCTCCGCCTCTTCAGCCCCAACCGGAAGGGTTAAAAGCAGCACGCCCAAGGAAATGAGCACGCGCTTCGGAGCGCGCCTAAAGCATGACCTGCGCATTGTTGTTCTCCACGCGAAAACAAGACTTTCCGAGAAGGCTCGGATGCACTCCAGGACTTAGGCGTGGGGCGGGGCGCGTAGGGGCGGGCGGTCTCCGGGGTGATCCTTAGGGGGAGGAAGCCCGGGAGGGACGGGAACGGGCAAGGGGCGCGCGCCAAGGAGGACCGGCGGGACCATCGCTGGGGCGGGGGGGAGGGCTAGGGTTTTACTTTCCTGGGCCGAATCCGCGAGGGGCTGATCGGGCCCCTCGGCTTGGGCTTCGAGGTGGGATTCGGCGCTGCCCGTCAGATGATCGACGGGATGGTGCGTGAGGGCTGATTGAACCGATCCCTGGGCTGCTTCCGCGCCCCCATGGAGATGCACGCCCACGGTCTGGGCGAAGATCGCGCAGAGGCAAGCGAGGAGCGCGAGTTGTTTAGGCCCGAAGTTCATTAACAGAGCCTAGCACAAGCCAAAAGGGAAAAAATTGATCCCTGTCGCAGATTGTGTGAATTCTTGCCTAAGCATCACGGCGGCGTGTCGGCTCCCCGTGCTCGGGAAAGGTTAGGCAGACCTGGGCGCCGCCCAGCTTTGCGCTCCGCCCGAGGGTGAGCTGGCCACCGTAAAGTGCGACGCCCTCCGCCACTATGGCAAGCCCGAGGCCTTGCCCCGGCGTGCGTTGATCAGCTCGGAGCCCCCGCTCCTTCAACAATGCTTCCTGACCCTGCGGGAAGCCAGGACCATCATCTTCCACGCAGAAGCTGACGGCCTCATCGTTTTCATCGACGCTGAGGTGGATTGCCCCTTTCGCCCACTTGGTGGCGTTCTCAAGCAAATTGCCGAGAAACTCTAGGAGATCCTCGCGATCGACGGGGACCGTTGTCACGCCCTCGGCGATGGTGAGGGTGAGGGCATAGTTTCTGCCGAGCCTGTGCTCGAAGAGCTTGAGCAGGAGCGGGAAATCCTCCGCGGGCTTACACCGTCGCTCGGGGGTCACGTCGCCCGCCATGGAGGCACGGCGCAGGGCGTGATCAAGGGTGCGCTGGAGCGCCTGCAGAAGGGGGCGCACCTCCTCGCTGGAAAGCGCTGGCTGCTGTTCGGCCTGGTGGTGCAGCTGGGCCAGCGGCGTTTTAAGGGCGTGAGTGAGATCCGCCATGCTGGTACGGGACCGCTTTAGGCGCTCTTCCAGAACTCCCTGGAGGCGCTGCACTTCTTCAAACAGGGGGCGGACTTCTTCCGGCGTTTCCGTTTCCGCAAGCGATGTCTCTTCGCCACGGCGAATCGCGCCGAGGGCGCTTCTAAGCTTCGCAAGGTTGGCAAAGAGTTGATCGAGCATACGATGGCCCAGAAACAGAAGCGCCAAGAAAATGCCAGCGATGAGCAGGAAGGTGGCCTGCGCCATACGGCTGAGCTCATCTTCGAGATGGCTCACGGGTTCCGCCACGGTGATGATGACGGGCACACCATCAATGGTTTGGCGCTCGCCAAAATATTGGATGCGCCCACCTTGGCCATCGGCTTTCTGCCCCTCCCAGATCTGCTGATTTGGGGGTGGCTCGGGAAGGAAGCCCTCGCTAAGCCCTGGGGATCGATAGCGCATTTTGGGGGTCTGAATCTCGAAGGCATGCCCCGAGCGGCTGCTGAAATACACAGGCGGGAGGCGCTTTTCATCGAGGCCCTTAACCGGATCAAAGGCCCCCTCGAGGGTCTGATGATCGTGTACGAGATCCACGCGGACGAAGCGCTCCACCATGTGGGCGATGCCCCAACGGTTCACAAGCCAGAAACTGAGCAGCAGCGCGAGGGCCAAAAGCCCAAAGCGCCAGGCGAGGGCCCGGCGGAGGGAGGGCACGCTCATGGCTCCGGATCCCCGAGTTGGTAGCCCATGCCTCGCTGGGTCTTGAGGGCAGTTCGTCCGAGCTTATCCCGGAGCCGAGACACATAGACTTCGACCGCGTTATCCCCTGGGGGGGCCTGGTCGTCCCAGACGTGATCGATCAGCTGACGCTTGGAAAGGATTTGCTTTGGATGGGCCAAAAAGAAGCGAAGGAGCCGGTACTCCGTAATCGTGAGGGGGACTTCCCGGCCGTCGTCGTGCCGCAAGAGGCCTTCCTGCACTTGCCAGGGGCCAAAGCGAAGTTCCCCGGGCTGCCCCCGTCCAGCGCGGGCCAGCACCGCATCCATGCGGGCCAGCAGCTCTTCTTGGTAGAAGGGCTTGCCAAGGTAGTCATCGGCGCCGGCCCGGAGCCCATCTACACGCTCGTGCCAGCTATCTCGCGCCGTTAGGACAATAACCGGCGTGGCATAGCCCGCACTTCGCCAGCGGCGAAGGCGCTCCAGGCCCGATGTGCCGGGGAGGCCCAGGTCAAGGATAATGAGGTCGATCATGCCTTCCGAAAGCTGAAAGAGAATTTCGGCGTCGTCGAGGGTCGACACAACCTGGTAGGCGTGACGGCGAAGCAGCCTCTCGAGGGAGGCTGCTTGCGTAGAATCGTCCTCTAAAATCAGGATTTTCACAGGCAGGGAAGGCTCGCCTAGTCGTCGATCTTGATTTTAAGCACGATGCGGTTGCCGGCGGTATCGGTTCGATAATCGATTTCGATGAAGGTCCCCACTTGGAGGTAGGACAGGAACAGGCTTTGCGTCATGCGTTGATCAAACGCCTTGTAGCGGGTGCTGGAACTAAAGGCATAGTTGACGCTGCCGAGGGTCACCCCGGTGGTGGAGAAGGCGGAGACAGGGCCCTTCACCTCGATACCGTCATCATCTTCGTTCTCGTCGAAGTCATCCTCACCAAAGCGTCCGTCGTCGCCGGCGCCCTCGAAAAGGTCGTCAGAAACCCCGCTGGTGCTGTCGTCGGAGCTACCGCTGGTGCTGTCATCGGAGCTACCGCTGGTGCTGTCGTCGGAGCTACCGCTGGTGCTGTCATCGGAGCTACCGCTGGTGCTGTCGTCGGAGCTGCCGCTGGTGCTGTCGTCGGAGACGCCGCTGGTGCTGTCGTCAGAAATGCCGCTGGTGCCGTCGTCGGAGACGCTCGTGCTGAGGTCCAGGAAGGCACTATTGCGATGGAATTCCCGCTCGATCTCACTTACCACTAGCGTTCCATCGGCCAGGCGAAGCGTTTCCATCTCAGCGGGGTCCCCAACGGAGACTTCAGCGAGGAAGCGGGCCTGATCTACGAGTACGTCGCCGATTTCGTAGCGGGTGCCGGGGGCAAAGCGTGCGGTCAGGCCGCGTACCGCTACTTCCGTCGCATTCAAAGCCGTGATGGCGCCCTTGATGCTCCATTCGTCGTCATCCGCCTCGTCAAAGCGGAAATCATCGTTGCTATCGTCGGAGATCCGAATGCGGCCCGCGTCGTCGTTGTCCTCGTCGTCCCGCTCGATGCGGCGGGCCGTGAGCACGGCGCCGTTGTAATTCCCGCGAACCTCAAGGAAGTCGCCAAGCTGGAGGTCCGCTTGGTTGAAGAAACGTTCTCCAATGCTCGATTCGTCCAGGAGCTGGGTGTCCGTGGTAAGGGCTACCTCAACGCCGGCCACGATTAGGGGCGTGAGGCTGGTGACCGTTCCCTCGACCTCGAAGGTCATGGGAGTAGAGAAGCGCAGCGTGCTCGCGGTAACGGAACCGTCGCTTTCGAGGGTGCCTTCCACCACGAGGCCGTCGTCGAGATCGAGATCCGCTTCCGTGCCCCCTTCATACAAGGTGTCAGAGGCAAGGTGGATCTCCCGGCCCTCGATTTCAAACTGGCCGCTCACCGGTGCGCTGGTTACTCGGCCCCGGAGGATAACCGTTGCGCCTTCGGGTACGTCCGCAACGCTGTGGAAATCGTTGCCAGCGCCCTCGCGGTCGAGATCGACTTCCGTGGCCTCGAGGAGCCCAGAGACGGGGAGGCTTTGGCTCTTCACCGTTACCCAGTCCCCCACGGCCGGGGCGGCACCGGCGAAGTCGTCATCGAGCACGGCATTACCGTAATCGACGGTGGTGCCGTTGACGGTAAAGGTTCGGCTAGCGCTGTCAGCGCCGGAGATTTGCCCCCGCAGCGCGTTTTCATTGTCGTTGTCCAGGGTGACAAAGGTTGCTAGGAGGGTGCCGTCGGCCAGGGCGACGCCAGAGACCTCTACGCGCTGCGCGAGGGCGAGGCCCTGAAGGTCGTTGGGCACGATCGCCGCGGAAAAGCGCGTTTCCGGATCAACTTGAACAACCCGACCGAGGATCGTCAGCGTATTGCCAGCGAGGTCAATGGCGTCCACGGGGCCTTCGAGATCTCGACGGCGATAAACGGCGCTCGCGACTGCGCTATCGTTAGCCCCCACCTGGGCGATAAGACGGACGACTTCACCGACCTCGAGGTCCTCCTCTCGGAGGGTGTCCTCGCCGTGGAGAATATCCGCGCCTTCCACATCGTAGTGAACCCCATCGATGACGACGGAGCCAAAGCCGTCGATGGTGCCCTCGACCACGCGCGTTTCCGTGCTCGTGGTGGAACTGCTGTCCGTCGTAGTGGTGGTGCCGGAGCCGGTGGTTGCGCTGGTGTTGCTGCCCAGGGCGCTGAGTGTAGATCCGGAGCCGCCGCCTCCGCAGGCGCTAAGAAGCGTTCCCGCGGTGAGGATGAGGGTAAGGCGAAGGGTGGAAGCGTCCATTTGGGTTCCCCTGTGGTTAGCTACCGGGGAAGGCTAGCAAGGGAACCTTACAGGGGCCTTAAAGCACCGTGAACGCAAACTGAAGTGCTGGGGGGCGGTGCCTCCCAGCGGTGCGCTAGAGGCTCAGGGTGGCCTGCTCGGAGAGCAGGGTCCAGGTCTTATCGTAGAGGGCGCTGGTGCTGTAGAGGGTGTAGCGCGCCTCCTTGTTCTTGATCTTGCAGCACCACTTGTACTTCTTATATCTGGCGAAGAGGTAGAAGTCGCCTTCGATGGCGCGCAGCTGATTCACCGCCGAGGCTCGAAGGGTGACCTTGCCATTGCCGAGCTGATTGAAGTCCACCTCGCCGACGATGCCTAGGTTTTCGCCCACCAGAAGGAGGTCGGCGCCGACGCCGCCGGAGGCGACGAAGGCATCAATGCTACCCCTGGCAAAGGC
>JAYOYG010000001.1:3857-90751 GCA_038153445.1 Pseudomonadales bacterium | reverse complement strand
CGGACCCCCACGCTGTAATCGGCGCTATTGGCATAGCCATCGGCGCCGGCGAGGGCTTCCGCGTCAAAGAGCTCAAAGCCCTTCCCGAAGACCTTCAGAGTGACGTTGCCTCGGTTGGCCAGGGTGGCAGAGGCATCGGCTCCGGAGAGCTCGTTTAAGCTGCGGACATCCATGGTGATGGCGAACTTGCTGGCGTCCCCATAGCTCTGCTGGAAAACCTTATCGAAGCTGAGATTCCCCGCAGCGGCAGCGGAGGCGCCGCCATTTCGGTACACGCCCCTTAGCGGCGCCGCGCCCTCGGCGCTGGCGGTGGCGAGGCCTTCAAAGGGCACTTCGCTGTGGGCAGCGGGGGAGAAGAAGCGCAGGGGGATGGTCAGGTCGAACTGGTTATTCTCGAGACTCTCCTCCGCGTCGCCGTCCACGAGCACGGTGCGGAAGCGCAGGGTAGCGGTGTTGTCGGGAGCGGCGGGATCGTAGGCGGCCCAGAGGGCGGCAATCTGCGCGTCGGAGAGGCGGAGGTCCCAGGGGACATAGTGGGTTTCCGTGGCGTTAGGAAGGGTGAGGGTGGCCTGCTCGTACCAAACGTCGTTTTCCCCATCCCACATGGCGGCGGGGGTGATCTCGCCGTTGATGATGACGTCCACTTCGACGCTGGCGGTGAGGCCAGCGCTGCCGATTTTGCGCACGTCGATATGGCCGATCACGTGGGACTCGTCCGTATCCGTACTCGTGACCTGGGTCACACGGCGGTTCCCCAGGTTGCTAGCGCCTGCGGCAGCCGGCGCCTCTAGGAGAAGAAAGCCCTCTGCAACGGCAGCGTCGACAATCTGCAGGTCGTTGATGCCGTTTTCGGAAATGGCGATCCGCTTAAGGGTTGGGCTTGCTAGTGTCGGCTCGATGTCCCGGGTGCGGTTATCCTCGACGTTGCTGTCCTCCGTGAGGATGCCGTCGGGATCGACGACCCCGATGAGCAGGTAGTCCCCGGCGTCGGCGATGTCTGCAGGCACCTCGAACTGGGCCGTAAAGCCCTGGTTCCCGGGCACCAGGTTTTCCACGAGGAATTCCCCGAGGTCCACCAGTTCGGCCTCTTCATTATTGATGAGGTCTTCCCAGGCGTCCGCCTTAGCGAGGGCGAAATCGACGGCGACGTGCTCCGCGGTGATGGAGTCACTTCGAAGGAAGAAGTCGAAGCTGATCTGCTCCCCCGGACGGTAAACGGACTTTGTCGGCGTGCCGATGGCTTGGAGGGTGACATTGGGGCCCGGGGTGACCTCAGGGAGGGGATCGGAGCCGCTCCCACCGCTGCAGCCTGCGAGAAGAAATGCGGAAAGGACCGCTGTGGTGACGCCGCTTCTCATAACCGTTTCCCCCTGCTGATTAATTGATCCCATTATTGCCAAGGGGCTCCGGCAAGGGCAAGGGGGCGCATTGCACTTCGGCCCCTCCTGGCCTAGTTTTAGGGCGTCTCTAACCACGGGAGGGAGACCATGGGCTACCACCATCTGGCGCTGGCCGCCAAAGATATGAAGGCGATCCATCACTTTTACGAAACGGTGATGGGTTTCACCTTGGTGAAGGTCGAAGTCGGGCCGTCTCCCCAGGGCGGCTGGGCGAAGCACTTCTTCTATCGCATGGAAGACGACTCAAAATTCATCGCCTTCTGGGAGATGCACGACATGCCCGGAGTCGACGACAGCTTTGAAACGAACCTTTCCAAGGCGGCGGGCTTGCCGGATCACATCAATCACATCTCCTTCGACGTGAAGGATGCCGCTGAGCTGGAGCAGCGTCGTGCGCAATGGCAGGCCGCCGGGTGCGATGTGCTCGAGGTTGATCACAACTGGTGTCATTCCATCTACACCAAGGATCCGAACGACAACCTCGTGGAGTTTTGTCTTACGACGGGCAGCTTTACGGAGGAAGACCGCCGCTACGCCCTGGCTCAGCTGACCAGCGAAGCGCCGGAATTCTCAAAGCCTCCGGCCTTCATGACGACCCATAAGGCCACCGCCTAGGGTCGAGCTTCATCCCTCTGTTGGAGCTGATAGCCAAGGTGGGTGGCCAGCACCACCAGTAGGGAGAGGCCAGTGGACGCCAGAACGATCCCGTTCCAACCGAAGGCGGCGTAGGTGCTGGTGCCGAGCGCACTCCCGAGGCCGGCCAGGAGGAACATGATCGTCGTGTAGAGGGTCATGAGTCGGGTGCGAATGGCGGGATCCTCTCGAAGGGCGGTCATGCGGCCCGTGACGTCGATCACCGGTCCCGCAATGCTGGTCAGGGTGATGGGCAGCATCACCCAGAGCCAATGCAGATGTACCAGCGCCAAGCTTCCAACGCCGACAAACTGCAGAACCGCCAAGCGGCGCCTCGCCCGCTCCGGTCCAAGGCCATCGGCCCAGCGGCCGAGGCGAGCCGTTGTTAACAGATTGAGGGCGGTCAAGGCGGCCAGGCCGCCGACGATATCCGTTCCCAGGTTCCACTCCGGTCCCGTGAGATGCAGGCCGAGGCCAAGCCAAAGCAGCAAAAAGATGGCGAAGCTGAGCCCCTGAATGGCGCCGGAAAGCAGCACCCGGGGGTGGGCGAGGGCGAGCCGCCCCAAGGCCAGCATCATCGCGCCGTAGCGGGCCTTGCCGGGGGCAGTGGAAGCCACGGCAGCCTTCCCTTCAAGGCGCCAGGCGAGGATGGCCAGGGCTAGGGCCATGAGTCCGGTGGCCACGCCGTAGACCGCACGCCAGCCGCCGTACTCCGCAATCACCCCCGATCCCGTACGGGAGAGCAATACCCCCGCCACCACACCGGTCGTCAAGGTTGCGGTGGCCCGCCCGAGCTGGGCGCCCTCGACGCGCTTAGAGACATAGGCAGGCAGGAGGTAGGGGGTCAGGGTGAAGAAACCGAGTACGGTGCTTGCCGCAAGGAAAAGCGCATAGCTTTCCGCGAGCGCCATGGTTGCAAGGGAAAGGAGCTGCACCGTGAGGCAGATCAGCACCAGCTTCCGGTTACTCACAAAGTCCCCAAGGGGCAGGAGAAAGAACACGCCGAGGGCAAGAGCGACCTGATTCAAGGCGGGCACTGCGCCGATCTCCGCGGCGCTGATGCTGAAGGTTTCAGCCACCCGCCCAATAATGGGGTGAATGTAATAGGCGTTGGCGGTGACAACCCCCGCAGCCAAGGCGAAAAGGGCTACGGCGCGGGGGCTTAGGGGAGAGGCAGGGGCCACGGCGAGAGCGATTCCTGGGAGCGGGGAGGCGCATCATACTGGCCTTAAGGGAGGCTGCCCAAGGGGGGGTGGCGGGGGTAGAGTGAATGCCTAATCAGAAAAGGGGGGAGTCATCATGAGCACGCCGCTATGGGCCCAAAGCGCCACGACGCTGGCCAAAATGATTCGCAGCAAGGAAGTGAGCAGCCGAGAGGTGGTTTCAGCCCACCTCGATCGCATTGAGGCGGTCAATGGTCAGGTTCGCGCCATCACGGCAGTGCTGGCCGATTCGGCGCTGGCCGCCGCCGACGCCGCGGATCGCACCGAACCCCAAGGGCCGTTCCATGGCGTGCCCTTTTCCATCAAGGAGAATATCGACTGCATGGGGAGCGCCACCACCCAGGGCCTGCCGGCCTTGAAGGACGCCGTGCCTACGGTCGATGGCCCCACGGTGGAGCGCATGAAGGCCGCCGGGGCCATACCCCTGGCGCGCACGAATCTCCCCGAGATGGGGCTGCGTATTGATACGGAGAACCCCCTGCACGGGCGGACCTTCAACCCCTGGAACCCCGCAGTAGCCGTTGGCGGGAGCAGTGGCGGGGAGGGGGCTGCGCTGGCCACGGGCATGTCCCCCCTGGGCCTTGGGAATGACATTGGCGGGTCCCTTCGGAATCCCGCTTTTTGCTGCGGGATTACGTCCATCAAGGCCACCCCAGGACGCATCCCCTGGGCCCTTTCCCTGGTGCCCGCGGAGCAAACCGTGGCCTACGGGCTCATGATCTCCGAGGGCCCCATGGCGCGTACCGTGGCTGATGTGAAAGCGGCTTATGACGTGCTGGTGGGGTGGCACCCTCGCGACCCCTTCAGCGTTGATGCGGGCCGCGGCGCCTTCCCTCCCGTCCCGAAGCGGGCAGCGCTGGTCACGGAGATTCCCGGCGTCACGCTGCCGGAGGCCTTCATCGAGGCGATTGAGCGGGCGGGCGCGGTGCTGGCCGACGCGGGGTGGCAGGTGGTTTCTGCGGTGCCGCCGGAGCTTCCCCGGGTCCACGAGGTCTGGGCCCACCTTCTTTTGGGCGATGTGCTGCCCAATGCCCCCATGCTCGAAGCGGTGATGAGTCCCCCGGCCGTGGCCATGCTCGGGAAGCTCGCCGAGCGCTTCCCCGCGGAGGCCATGGGCCCGGACGTCGTGCACCGGGAGCGCTACCGCCTGATGCAAGCCTGGTCCGCGTTCTTCCAGGAAACGCCCCTGGTGATCGGCCCCGGCTGGACCGACGTCCCCTTTCCCATCGGTGCGGATCTGGACCCGGAGCACGGCATCGATACCACCCTGGACCGGCTGCGCTTCGTAACCCCGGGCAATTTGCTCGGTCTGCCGGCCATGCCCGTGCCCCTGGGGGTAGCTAACGGTTTACCCGTGGCGGTGCAGCTCTACGCCGATCGCTGGCGGGAAGATTTGTGCTTCGAGGCAGCGGCGCTGCTCGAGGCGGCGGCGGGAACCCTGACCCCCATCGACCCGAGGGCCTAAAACTTTTTTCACCGCGGCGACGGGAACGGGGGTCGGCATTCGTATAGGTGACAAGCTTCGAAGGTTGGCTTCGAGGCTTACGACCTTAGGAGTCGATGCCATGAACACGGTGAAGCGGTTTACCCAAGGGTTGGTGGTGGCGGGCTTGGTGATGGGCCTCGCCTTGAATGCCGCCGCGGCCCCCGGTGGCGGCCCGGGAAAAGGGCCCCGAGGAGAGCGCCCCGCAGCAGGCGCGGAACATCAAAACGCACGCGGTGAGCGCGGTGAGCGTGGTGAGCGAGGAAATCACGGCGAGCGCGGTGATCGGGGAAAGCACGGCGAGCGCGGTGAACGGGGAAATCACGGCGAGCGCGGTGAACGGGCGAAGGGCCCTCGCCCCGAGGGGCTTCGTCCCCAGGTTTCGGTCTTTGAAGTGATAGCGTCTGCAGAGGAGGCGAGCTGATGAAAATCCGTCTTGGAAAAGGTGCGCCCTGGGCGATGGGCGGTGTGGTGGTCGCGGCGCTGTTGGTGGGGGTCACGGCCACGGCGGCGCCCAAGGCCGTGGAAGATCGGGTGTTTGAGCGCCTCGATCAAAATGGCGATGGGGTGCTGAGCCGGGAAGAGTTCCGCCTGCCAGAGCCCCCCGGGAATCGCGAGGCAGGCCCCCACGGGAAGCCCTGGGGGAAAGGAGGTCGGGGGGATCGCATGGCGGCCCTTGATGCCGACGGTGATGGGTTTATCAGCGCTTCGGAGTTCGTTCTTCCGCCCCGGGGTCCGCTTCAGGCTGCGGACCGGGACGGGGATGGGGTGCTGACGCGGGTGGAGCTTGAAGCCCAGCTGGAAGGGCGGAAGGGCCCCCGAGCAGAGCGGGCCTGGGCCTTCTTCGAAGGGAGCGATCTGAACGGAGATGATGCCCTGACGGCAGAAGAGGTTCGTCAGAGCCTCTTTCAGCGCCTGGATCGGGACGGTGATGGGCGCCTTGGGCCTGACGAGCGTCCCCGTCGGGGCGGCTGGGGCGAGGATTCCTAGGCCGGCGTGTTCACGGAAGCGGAGGAAGGGCAGCGGGTTTGCCAAGTGGCTCAGGGGGATCGACAAGCCTTTGCCGAGCTGGCGGCCTACTACCTTCCTAAGCTCGAGCAGTACGGCACGCGCTTGAGCGGCCGCCCGGCCCTGGGGGAGGACCTCGCCCAGGAAACGCTGCTTCAGCTGTGGCTTGAGGCGGGGCGCTTTGATCCCGACCGGGGCCGGCTCAGCACCTGGCTCTACCGGATCGCGCGGAATCGCTTTCTGGATCAGCAGCGCCAGGGTTGGCGGTGGCTGGGCCTCGAATCCTTGGAGGGCCGGGACGGCGTTTCCGACCCGGAACTGGAGCAGCTGAGTGATGCGCGGGAAGTTCAGCAGGCGTTGCAGCGCCTACCGGAACGACAACGCAGCGCTTTGCTGCTTTCCTACTACGAAGGTTTGAGTCAGAAGGAGGTCGCCCAGGTGCTGGGGCTTGGCCTGCGGGCCGTGGAGTCCTTGATCGTGCGGGCCCGGCGCGCCCTGGGAAAGACCTTGGAGGAACAGCATGCAAGAATCCCATGAATCGCCGGAGGCGCAAGAACGCTTAGAGGCTTGGCTGGACCGCTATACCGTTGCCCCAAAGGCTGATCTTGAGCGCCTGCTGTCGAAGCTGCCTCCCCAGGAGGCTCCCCTGCGGGCTTCGTCCCGGGGCGGACGGGTTGCCAGCAGCGCGATCTGGGGGGGCTTGCTCGACCTTTGGCGCCCCGCTGCGCTGGCGGCGCTTCCCGTCCTCCTCGGTTTTGTTCTCAGCTCAGCGCTACCAACGGGGAATGACGATAGCTGGGAAGCCTCGGAGCAGTGGGTTTTCGCGGCAGGCGGAGAGGGGTACTACCCATGAGTAAAACGCGCGTTGTTCTCGTCCTTTCCTTGGGCCTGAACCTCCTCGTGCTGGGCGCGGTGCTTGGCCATGCCTGGCGCGGGGGGTTCGATCGGGGGCCGCCGCCCCTCAGCTGGGGACTCCGCACCCTGTCGCCGGAAGCCCGGGCCCAGGTCATGCCCCGCCTCCGGGAAAACCTTCAGGAAAGCCGGGCCCAGCGCCGGGCCCTCCGGGGCGCTGCGGAAGCGGTAGAAGCGGCGGTGGGGCGCGAGCCCTTTGACCGGCCGGGGCTGACGGCGGCCCTCGCGGAGCTGCGGGGTGCCACGAATGCCTACCAGCAGCAGATGCACGAGCGTGCTTTGGACGCGCTCGCGGAGCTTTCCCCTGAGGATCGCCGAGCCGTGGCGGCCCTGCTCCTTCGTCCGGGGCCGCATCGCCATGGCGCCTCGGGGCCGGGAGGGCGACCCCCCGGAGGCCGGCCGCCGGGTCCGCCCCCGGGTGTTGAGCGAGGCGAGGGTCCCGCGCCTTAGGGAGACAGCGCTGCAACGAAAAAGGCCCCGCACTGCGGGGCCCTTTTTTATTGCGGTAGAACCGCTCAGAGGCCCTTGATGGCCCCCGCCATGGCGTCGAGTGCCCCGGACACCACGGAGCGCGCGCTGGCCACGTTCATGCGCATGTAGCCATCGCTCCCTTCACCGTAAACCGATCCCGCGTTCACGTAGACCCCCGCCTTGTAGGTGAGCCAGTCCTGGAAGTTCTCCTCCCGGGTTTTGCCGCCATATTGGGCCAGCTCGCCGGGATCGATGGCATCAATCACCTTGCCGAAGTTCAGGAAGGTCATGAAGGTGCCTTCGTTTCGCACATAGCCGACCTGGGGCATTTTTGCCTTGACGGTCTTCTCCACGAGGTCATGGGTGCCGTCGATGTAGTCCCGGGCCTGATTGAACCAGTCCTGCCCTTCGGCGTAAGCCGCTTCGTTCGCCACCACCCCGAGCGTGGACAGTTCGGCGCGGTGGTACTGCTTCACGCGCTCGAGAAGCACCGGGCTCTTCGAGTAGAAGTAGGCATTCTTCATGCCCGCCAGGTTGAAGGTTTTGCTGATGGCGTTGCAGGTGATGCTGTTTTCCACCACCGCTTGATCCTTTAGGGTCGCGAAGGGGACATAGCGATGGCCCTTGCGCACGAAGTCGCCGTGGATCTCGTCGGAGAGCACGACGATCTTGTGCTCCAGGGCGAGGCGTCCGAGGCGCAGCAGCTCGTCTTCCCGCCACACGTTGCCCGTGGGGTTCTGGGGGTTGCAGAGAATCAGCACCCGGACGTCCGGGGTCATCTTCCGTTCCAAATCGGCCCAGTCAATCTCGAAGCGGCCGTTCTTGAGGGTCATGGGGCTATCAACGGAATCAATGCGAGCCGCCTTCACCATGCTGTAGAAGCCGGAGTAGGCCGGGCTCATGATGAGCGCCTTGTTGTTCCGGGGTACGAGGGTGCGTAGGGCGGCGATCATGCCCGGATAGACCCCGTCGGAGATGACGAGTTCCCGAGGATCCAGATCGAGGCCGTGGCGCTCACCGTTCCACTTGATGATGCCGTCCCGGAGCCCGTCCGTAGAGGCCATATAACCCCAGGTGTGATGTTGCACGCGGGCCGTAAGGGCTTCCGTGATGCAGGGGGCACACTCGAAATCCATGGTGGCCACGCCCATGCCGTAGCGGAAGATGCCTTCCGGGTAGTCCCGGGAGGGGCCATCCCAGCGTGCGGTGTTCGTGTTTCGTCGGTCGTAGACCGTATCGAAATCGAAGCGCCCCCCCTTCATGGGAATGTGGGTGCTGCCGGCGGCCTGGGCGCTTGCGCTCCCCGTGAGGGCCACGCCCCCGCTGGCCCCGGCCAGGGCCGTGAGCCCCGCGCTTTGTAGGAAGCTACGACGGTTAAAGCCCGTGGATGTGCTCATGTGGTTCCCCTTTTTAATGCCGTGACGTGTAGCGCCACTTATCGGTATGTTCTCGTTCTGAGCATAGTACGGACGGCCATAAACCGAAACGCTTCGGTTCATGGAACTTTTGTGCACTTAAGCCGAGTTTGGCGCTCGGTTTTTCCCGGGAGGGGCCATGGGGATGAAGGGATGGGTGGCGCTGCTGGCGCTCGGTTTGGGTAGTGGGGCCTTCGCAGCCCCCGCTTACGATTGGGTGCTCAGCGGCGCTCGGGTGATGGATCCGGCTTCCGGTTTTGATGGGGTGGCCCATGTCGCCCTCGCCGGCGATCGCATCGCAGCGATCAGCGAGACGCCGCTGACGGGCCCAGAGGTCAAGGGCGCGCAGATCATTGATGCGCGGGGCCTCGTGCTGGCGCCGGGGTTCATTGATACGCACTACCACGGCACCTTGCCCATTCACTATCGCCTGGCCCTGCGCAATGGGGTCACCTCCATCATGGATTTGGAGTTTGGGACCCTGGGGGATGAGGTTGGGGCCTGGTATGAGGAACGCACCGGGGCGTCGCTCGTCAATTTTGGGACCGCGTCCAGCCACGAGCTGGCCCGCGCGGCGGTGCTCGATGGGGTCCGGGCGCGCGACACCTCGGAGGCCGCGAAGGCGCGCCGGGCCCCCCGGTGGAGCCGAGCCGTGGCGACGGAGGCGGAGCAGGCCGCCATTCTCGAAATGCTGGAGGCGGGATTGGACGCCGGCGCCATCGGTGTGGGTTCGACCTTGGGCTACATGCCCGGGGTAACGGGAAAGGGTCTTTATGATATTCAGGCCCTGGCGGGTCGCTATGGCCGCCAGGTGTCGGTCCATTTGCGGCGCACCCCGGGGACGGACGTGGACGAGATCAACGGCGCCCAGGAAATTCTGGCGAACGCCGTGGCCTTGAAGGCGCCGGCCATGATCAATCACTTCAACAACCCCGGTTGGCGCCAGGTCCACACCCTTCTTCAGGCGCTCCAGGCGCAGGGCCACAACGTTTGGGGGGAGATCTACCCCTACGCGGCGGGCTCCACCACGATCAATGCCGTGTTCTTTGAGCGGGCGAATTGGGTGGAGCGCCTCGGGCGGCGCTACGAGGATATTTTCGATCCCACGGCGCAGCGCTTTTTGGATGAGGAGAGCTTCCTCACCCTCCGGGAGCGCGACCCCACCCACGTGGTGATTGCTTACAAAATGCCGGAAGCGGAGGTCGTTCAATGGCTGGGCTTGCCTGGGACTAGCTTGGCCAGCGATGGGCTGCCGGCGCTGCAGCCCTTTCCCCTGGAGATGCCCCTAGAGGATCTCCCCAATGCCCACCCCCGGGCAGCGGGGACCTATGCCAAGGCCCTGCGCCTCGCGCGGGAGGAAGGCTTGCCCCTCATGCCCATTCTTCGTCAGACCAGCACGGAAAGTGCTGAGCACTTGGCGGCCCTCGGCCTCTCCGCCATGGCGGAGCGGGGGCGGGTGCAGGTAGGCGCCATCGCCGATCTGGTGCTCTTTGATCCTGCCACCGTGACCGATCACAGCACCTACGCGGAGGGCAGTCGCCCGGCTACGGGCTTTGCCTATGTGTTCGTCGCTGGCCAGCCCGTGCTGAAAGCGGACCGGGTGGACCTTGGCGCGACCCCGGGCCGAGCCCTGCGCTTTGCCCCGGTTTCGCCCCGATGATTTCCCTCTCCGGACTCTTTCGCTACCCGCTCAAGAGCATGGGCGGCGAAGCTTTGACCCGCAGCGAGGTTGGGGTTGCGGGCTTGCCCGGGGATCGGGGCTGGGCCCTCAGCGATGGGGAGCGGGGGGCGGGGCAGGGGGCGAAACGCTACCCCGCCCTCATGGGCTATGGCGCTCGCTACCTAGCGCCCCCGGGAGCGGCCGCGCCCTGGCCT
The DNA here is from genome assembly GCA_038153445.1 of Pseudomonadales bacterium. GTDB lineage: Bacteria > Pseudomonadota > Gammaproteobacteria > Pseudomonadales > Azotimanducaceae > Salivita. Next base: position 80,331 of record JAYOYG010000001.1, on the reverse strand, counting down.
GCAATTGAGCTTGAATCGCCCACCGGGGAAAGGCGCCGCAGCGATGATTTGGCGCTGGACCGCTGGCTCAGCGACGCGCTGGGGAGCCCGGTGCGCCTCGAGCCTCAGGCTGGACCGACACCCTTCTTTGATGATGCGCCGCTGCTGCTCATGTCCGAAGCGGCCCTTGCGGCGGCGGCGGCCTTAAGCCCCGGGGCGGGGGAGCTGCGCCGCTTTCGGCCGAACCTTTTGCTCACGGGCACGGAGGCTGGCTTTCCGGAGGATGAATGGGTAGGGCGGTGCTTCCGCCTGGGCTCGGCCACCTTTGAGGTGCGCAAGCGCTGCCCCCGGTGCGTGATGACGACCCTGGGCTTCCGGGAGGTTCCCGAAGATCGCAGCGTTTTAGCGGCCCTTCGGGCCCAGCGGCAAAGCTGCCTGGGGGTTTATCTCTCCGTAGTGCAGCGGGGCACCGTGGCCCTCGGCGATTCCCTTCACTGGCTTTAGGAGAACGGCATGAAGCAGCTCGAGATCCCGGGCCCCGCAGGCCCCCTCGCGGTGACCGTGGCAGGAGCGGGCCCCCTCATCCTGTGCGTCCATGGTTGGCCCGAGCTGGCCTACTCCTGGCGTCACCAAAGCGCCTACTTCTCTGCCCGGGGCTATACCGTGGCGGCCCTCGACGTGCGGGGCTATGGCGGCAGCGTCAAGCCGTCGGAAGTGTCGGCCTATACGCTCCCGGCGCTGGCGGCCGATGTGGCGGCGGTGGCGGCGGCCCTCGCCCCAGAGCCCGCCGTGCTCTTCGGCCACGACTGGGGGGCGCCCATCGCCTATCACACGGCGCTGCTGTATCCCGAGCAATTTCGCGCCGTGGCGGGGCTTAGCGTGCCCTACAGCCCCCCGAGCCCCACGCCCTTTATCGAAGTGGCTGAAGCGCTCTACGCCGATCGCTTTTTTTATCAGAACGCGTTCCAAGCACCGGGGGTGGCGGAGCAGGAGCTGGAAGCGGACCCGGAGGATGCCCTCGCGCGGATCTACTTCGCCCTGTCCGGAGATGCGCCCCTGGATTTGTGGCTCCAGCCTAAAGCTAAGGGGGCGGGGCTTTTAGAGGCCCTCCCGCGTCCGGAACCCTTCCCCCCGTGGATGAGCGCTGAGGATCTCGCCGTGTACGCCCGCGCCTTTCGCGCCGGGGGGTTTCGGGGGCCACTGAATCGCTATCGGGCCCAGCGCCTGGACGCGGAGCAGCTTGCGCCGCAGCACGGGGCCCTTTTGCCCCAGCCCAGCTGCTTTATCGGCGGTGAGCGCGACTCGGTGCGGCACTTTATCCCCGGCATGGATCTCTATGCCGATCCCGGCGCCGGGTGCGCGGATTTCCGCGGGGCCACCCTAATCCCCGGCGCGGGGCATTGGGTGCAGCAGGAAGCGCCCGGGCCCTGCAACCAGGCCCTTGAGGCCTTTCTTCGCGATCTGTAAGCCAAAACCCATGGCTTGCCTAGGAGGCATGGGGTACGGTTGAAAGCGATGCAGCCGAACCTCGGGGGAGGGCACTTCATGGACGAAAGCACACCGGGGGCCCCTGGGCCTTCTGCACCGCAGTACACGCCGCTGGAATTCACCGGCGACGGCTGGGCCTACTTCCGCATCTGGGTGGTCAATGTGGCCCTCTCCGTGCTCACCCTAGGCATTTACTCGGCCTGGGCCAAGGTGCGCATGAACCGCTATTTCTACGGGCATACGCAGCTGGCCGGGGCGAGCTTTGAGTATCTCGCCGAACCCATGGCGATCCTCAAGGGGCGTATCGTCGCTGTCCTCGCCCTGATCCTCTATAGCGCGGTGACCCAGTCACCGACGCTCTGGGCGCTCATTCCGCCCGTGCTCTTTATGTTGGCCCTGCCTTGGCTCGTGAATCGTTCCCTGGCTTTCCGGCTGACCAATACGCGCTATCGGAATGTGCGCTTCTCCTTCACCGGTACCTACGGGCCCGGCTTTAAGGTCCACGTACTTTGGCTGCTGGTCGCTGGCCTCACCCTGGGTGCGCTGCTTCCCCTGGCCCTGCAGCGGCAGCAGCGCTTCGTGGTTGAGCACACGCGCTACGGTCTGAGTGAATTTTCCTCCGAGCTTGCCGGCGGCGCCTTCTATGCCCCGGCGCTTCAGAGCCTTGGGATTTTTCTGGGCGCGGGGGCCCTTTCGGCCCTGCTTCCCGCGGTGGCCCCCCTGGCCCTGGCGCTGGGGGGCCTCATGGCCTACGCCCACTTCTCAGCCCAAACCTTGAATCGCGTGCTCGGGGCGAGCCAGCTTGGGGGCCATCGCTTTGAGGGGCGCCTTGAGACCCTGCCCTGGGCCTGGGTGCTCATCAGCAATGCGGTGCTGGTGGCCCTCTCCCTAGGGCTTGCCATCCCCTGGGCGCGGATCCGCGCAGCGCGCTACAAGCTCAGTCACGTGGGGCTCTGGATCGACGGGGATCTAGAGGACTTCCTCGCCGCGGAGGCTGCCCAAAGCTCGGCCCTAGGGGAGGAGCTCGGGGAAGCTTTCGATCTGGACATCGGCCTTTGAGGGCAGGCGTTCAGGGCCAGCTTTATGGGGTATCCGGTAGCCGCAGCACGGCCGCGTGGCTTGACCGGGAGGGGGCTACGCTCCGCTGGTGTGATGAGGCAGGGCAGGTTCTTGCCACGGCGCCCCTGGACGCCTGCGATTTTTCCGATGCCCCGGGGGGCGCAGCCGCCTTCGTGACTCTGCCCGATGGGCGGCGCTTTGAGACCCGAGAGGGGGCGGCCCTCCTGGCTCTTGGGGCTGGCGCTCCGGGCTTTCGCCGCGCCTGGCTGAGCCGGCTGGAAGGTCACGGGGGCGCCGTCGCCCTGGCGGTACTGGTGACGGCGCTGCTGCTCTATGCCGGCGTACGCTTTGCGGTGCCCGCGATGGCTGCGGAGGTCGCCGAGGCCGTGCCGCCCTCCGTGGCCCAGGGGATGGATCGGGCCGTGCTCCGCGGCTTTGATGAAGGGGTCCTTGCGCCTTCCCGCCTCGCCCTTGCTGATCGCCAAAGAGTGGAAGCGCTGCTGGCACCCCTGATTCCCGGTGTTCCCTCCCATGTGCGCCCGGCGCTGACCTTTCGCGACGGCGGGGAGGTGGTGGGCGCCAATGCCTTTGCCCTCCCCGGGGGGCAAATCGTCGTCACTGACGCCATCGTTGAGCTTCTCACGGACGCCGAGCTTCAGGCCGTGCTCGCCCACGAGCTGAGTCACGGCGCAGCGCGCCATAGCCTCCGGCGGGGGTTGCAGTTTTCTGGCCTAGCCGTGCTGTGGAGCTGGGTCACGGGGGATCTCGGCGCGCTGCTGACCATCCTTCCCGTGACGCTCCTAGAATTGTCCTATGCCAGGGATTTTGAGTTCGAAGCCGATGCCCAGGCCGTGGAGCGCTTGGTGGCCATTGGGCGCGACCCGGAGGCCCTAGCCCAGGCGCTGGGGCGCCTGAGCCCTGAGGGCGCGGAGGACGGGGCCTCGGGCTATCTGTCCACCCATCCCCCCACGGCGGAGCGCTTAGCCACCTTGGCGGACGCGGTCGAGAGGGTGAGGGGGCCGGAAGAGAATTTTTGATAAAGAAGTTGCGAATCATTCGCATTAGCGTTTAAATGCTCCCGTGATCTTAACCCCACAGGAGCGCTTACCCGTGATCCCCCCGTTCCAACTCGTCTTCCTTCGCCCCCTGACCCTGGCCCTCGCGGCCCTGGCCCTGCCCGTGGCCGCTGTCTACGAGGCCACTGAGGATGAGTCCGGTCCCATCGAAACCATCGTGGTGCGTGGGGCTTACTTTGGTCAGGCGCTGGCGGAGGGGGTTAAAACCCCCACGCTCCTTTTGAATGTGCCCCAGTCGGTCTCCGTGATGGATGCGCAGCAGCTTCGGGAGCAGGCCCACGTGAGCGTCGCCGACGTGATGCAGTACACCCCCGGGGTAAGCGTCGGGCAGGGGGAAGACCATCGCGACCAGCTCACCATCCGGGGACAGAACACCACCGCGGACTTCTTTCTCGATGGACTCCGAGACGACGTGCAATATTTTCGTCCCCTCTACAACCTCGAGCGCGTGGAAGTGCTCCGGGGCGCCAATGCGCTGCTCTTTGGGCGGGGCGGTGGCGGTGGGGTGGTGAATCGGGTGTCCAAGGTGCCGACCACGGCAGAGGCCTTTACTACCCTGGCGGCCAATGCCGACAGCTTCGGCGCCGAAGGGCTCTCTCTGGATGTGAACCAGCCCCTCGGGGCGCAGGGCGCCTTCCGGCTCAACGCCCTGGCCGATGGGGATATGAAAAACCATCGGGATTATAAGGATGGGGAGCGCTTTGCCTTGAATCCCACGGTGAGCTGGCTGACGAAGGATGGCACGCTGCTCAACGCCTCCTACGAGTGGCTCGACGATGATCGGGTGGTGGATCGGGGCGTGCCCGCCCTCAATGGTGGCCCGCTTCGCGGCGCTCGGGATACCTTTTTCGCCGATCCCTCGGTCAACCGCACGACCTTCGGGGGGCACATCGCACGCCTTCGCGCGGAGCGGAGCTTCGGGCCGAACTGGCGCGTGAACGCGACCCTTCAGTACGCGGACTACAACAAGTACTACCGGAACCAGTACCCCGTGGCCTTTGCGGAGGCCGGGCCCACGGTGACCCTTGATGGCTACGCGGACAGCACGGATCGGCAAAACACGCTATTTCAGCTGAACGCCGTCGGCACCTTCAGCACGGGCCCGGTGGAGCACACGATGCTGGCCGGCGTGGAGCAGGGGCTTCAGGAATCGGAGAACGCCCGGCGCGACGCGCTGTTCGCGACCAGCAATGACGACCAGGTGAGCTTTGCTTTCACGGACCCTCTGGTGGTGCCGGCCATGACCTACACCGATCCCGTGCGGGATCGAGCCTCCGAGGTGCAGTTCACCTCGGCCTTCTTTCAAGATGAGCTCGCCCTTGGGGAGCACCTGATTCTCGTAGCTGGGCTACGGATCGATCGCTTCAGCATCGATGTCGAAGATCGGGTCGGGGGCTTTGCCCTCAGCGCCGAGGATACGGAGCTGTCGCCGCGGCTGGGGGTGATTCTTAAGCCCTGGGAAAGCGTCAGCGCCTACGCGAGTTACAGCGAGTCCTTCCTGCCGCGCTCCGGCGATCAGTTCCTGTCCCTTTCCCTAAATGCCCAGGCTTTGGATCCTGAGGTCTTTGAAAATCGGGAAGTGGGGCTGAAGTGGCAGCCGACGGAACGCCTCGCCCTGGCGGCGGCGGCCTTTGAAATTGAGCGGGACAACGGCGTGGCCGTGGACCCCGCCAATCCTGAGCGCTCCGTGCTGACGGGCACGAAAACCCGGGGCTGGGAGCTTCAGCTCGATGGATCCCTCACCGAGTGGTGGTCCGTGAATGCGGGCTACAGCCACCTCGAGGGCCGGGAGCTCGGGCGCTTCGTGAACGGTCTGCCGGCCAATCGCGATCTCGCTCAGCTGCCGGAGGATATGCTGTCCCTCTGGAGCCGCTTCACCATCACCCCGCGGCTCGGCTTCGGCGTGGGCGTGATCCACCAGGCCGAGCAGTTTGCGTCGCTCAGCAACGCCGTGACCCTGCCCGATTTCACCCGGGTGGACCTTGCCGCCTTCTTCGAGGTCAGCGATAAGCTCAGCCTTCAGCTCAACGTTGAAAACCTCTTCGATGAGCGCTACTTCCCGGCTGCGCACAACGACAACAACATCACCACGGGCGAGCCGCGCTATGGGCGCCTCGCCCTCCAGTATCGCTTCTAGGGCCTACTGGCTCATATACCAGCCCCCGTTCGGGGACAGGCACTGGCCGGTGACGAACTTCGCTTCGTCGCTGGCCAGGTAAACCGCGGCAAAGGCGATATCGTCGGGCTCCCCGAGCCGGCCCAGGGGCGTTTGCGCCTCGAGCATGGGATGCATGGGCGCGAGGGGATCCGTCATGTCCGTGTGGATCCACCCCGGCGCAATGGCGTTCACGCGGATCTGATACATCGCGAGTTCGTGGGCGAGGGCTCGGGTCAGGCCCAGGATGCCGGCCTTCGCTGCGCTATAGGCCGGAGCGCCGGGACGCCCGAAGGTACCCATGATGCTGCTGAGGTTCAGGATGTTGCCGCCGGTGTGCATCATCCGCGCCGTGGCTTCCCGGCTGCAAAAGAACGTGCCGTCCAGGTGAACGCCAATCATGCGGTGCCAGGATTCGTCCGTGACCTCCGTGAAGAGGCCGCCCAGGGGCGCATCGGGCGCTTCCCCCGCCTGAATCTTCTCCACCATTTCGGCGATGCGCGTGCGGGCGCTGTTGTCCCCCTCCATGCCGCTGATGCCCGCGTTGTTGACAAGAATATCGAGGCGGTCCGTCATGCCGTCCACGGCCTTGAACATGGCGGCTACGGAGGCGGAATCGCTGACGTCGCAGGCCACGGCCTCGCCGCCGAGGCGGTCTGCCGTTGCCTTCGCTGCACTGAGGTTCAGATCGTTGATGATGACGCGGGCCCCCGCTTCCGCGAAGCGTTCCGCAATGCGGGCCCCGAGGCCCCGAGCAGCCCCAGTGATGAGGGCGGTTTTTCCTTCTAAGCGGCTCATGGTGTTTCCTCCCCTAGGCTTGGTCCTGGCCAAGCGTTTGTAGTCCGCGCTGCAACAGCCAAGCGATGAGCAGCGCGTTCGTTTCCTCCGGTGCTTCCTGCTGAATCCAATGGCCGCAGGGCAGGCCATGGACCTCAAGATCGGGCGCAACGGCCTCGAGATCCTTCGGGGGCGGCACCATGTCGAAGTGGCCCCAGATCATGAGTGTGGGAACGGTGATCCGTTCCCGAACCCCCTCAAGCGTCACCCAGTTTCGGGCGAAGTTTCGGTACCAGTTGATGCCCGGCGTAAAGCCCGTGCGGGCGAAGGCCTGGTCGAAGACCGCCAGGTCCTCGTCGCTCATGAGCGGCGCCCCGGGGGCGGTGGGGGCCTGGGCCAGGGCAAGGAGGGGCGGGAGGTCGCTGTCCTCGGGGGGGCTCGGGGGCGCTTCGGCGCGGCGGTACATATTGCGCAGGAAGTTCGTGCGGTGCGCATCGAGTACCGCGTCGGCCTCTCCCGGCGCATCATTGAAGTGAACGATGTAGTGCTTGGGCCCCAGGGCCGCGCGCCAGAAGCTCACCCAGTCCTCCGGTCCTCGACGCAGATAGGAGACGCTCAAATTGGCGACGGCGCGCACCCGGGCGGGCTTCAGCACGGCCATGGCCCAAACCACGAGCGCGCCCCAGTCGTGGCCCACAAAGATCGCTTTGTCGTGCCCGTAGTGGGCCAGGAGATCCTCGATATCGTCGGTGAGGGCCGTGATGTCGTAGGCTTCGACGGCCTCCGGGCAGCTGCTGCCGCCGTAGCCCCGCTGGTTGGGAACGATAACGTCGAAGCCCGCGGCGGCGAGGATGGGAATCTGATTGCGCCAGCTGTAGGCGTGCTCGGGCCAGCCGTGGCAGAGCACAATGGCCGGTGCCCCCGCCGTTCCTGCACGGAACACCTCCAGGGTAGCGCCGCGGGTGCGCACAAACTCCGCTTGCGGAAAGTCCATCGTCCCTCCTTTTCCCCTATGCTTCCTCCGGGAGCTTACGCGAAAGGTCGGGGGGCGGGGCAAGATGAGACACGCGCGGACAGGCGAAGGACGATGGGTAGGGGTGCTGATACTGGCGTTCGCCTTAAGCGCCTGTGCGCCGCCCCCGGGGCCTGAAGGGGGGCAGTGCCTCAGCGCGGCGCCTGCGGCCGTGTGGATTCCCCGCGGCGAAGGGACGATGGGCTCCGATGTGGCCTATCCCGAGGAAGGGCCTGCCCGCTCGGTGCGCAGCGGCGGCTTCTCCATCGATGCCGTGGAGGTGAGCAATGCGGCCTTCGCCCGCTTCGTCGCCGCCACGGGCTACGTTACCGACGCAGAGCGACCCCAGCCGGGCTTTGGAGCGCCTGGCGCCGCGGTCTTTACCTATCCCACCCCGGAAAACCCCAGCTGGTGGCGCTTCGTGGAAGGGGCCTCCTGGCGGGCGCCGGAGGGCCCCGGTTCCTCTATTGAGGGACAGGAAGCGCTCCCCGTGGTGCAGGTGTCCCAGCGCGACGCGGCGGTCTACGCCGCCTGGGCTGGAGGACGCTTACCGACGGAGACGGAGTGGGAGTTCGCCGCCCGGGCCGGGAGTACCACGCGTTATGTTTGGGGGGACGCCCTGGCGCCGGAGGGGGTGCTTCAGGCGAACACCTGGCAGGGGCCCTTCCCGGTCCGCAACAGCGGCGATGACGGTTATCTGAGCCGGGCCCCCGGGGGCTGCTTTCCGCCCAACGGTTTTGGGCTGTACGACATGATCGGCAACGTATGGGAATGGACCGCCACCCCCTATGACGATCCCCCCGCGGAAGGGGAGGCTCGCTACACCATCAAGGGCGGCTCCTACCTCTGCGCCGAAAACTACTGTCACCGTTTCCGGGCCTCGGCTCGCCAAGCCCAGGAGGCGGGGCTACCCACCAATCACATCGGCTTCCGCGTTGTTTATGATGAGGGCCAGGCTAGGAAGGGATAGGAGAGAGACGAATGAGCGAAAAGGGCGGTTGCCTCTGCGGCCAGTACAGCTACACGTTCCCCCGGGAGGCGGTGGTGTCGGCTCACCATTGCCACTGCACCGACTGCCAAAAGATGACCGGCAGCGGCAAGGCCACCATCATCATGGTGCCCACGGAGACCTTGGCGTCCACCGGTGAGCTGAAGACTTACACGGTCACGGGCACGGACGGCGGGCGGGTGACGCGGGGCTTCTGCCCCACCTGTGGCTCTCAGGTGTTGAGCTACCTCGAGGGCATGGACGCGCTGAAGTTCATCAAGGCCGGCACCCTCGAGAACAGCGACTGGGTGACCATCGCCTCGAGCTTTTGGTCGAGCACGGCCCGAGCCTGGGATCCGGTGCGTGCCGATGCCCAGGCCTTTGAGAAAAACCCCAGCAGCGTTTAGGCGCTTTTTGGGGCCTGGGTGATCACGAGCTTGCCGGCGATGGCCCCGGCGAGCTGATCCTCGAGGGCGGACACCACCGCCTCTAGGGGCCGGGCGTCCACGGGAGGCGCCGTCAGCGCTCCGCTCTCCAGGAGCGTGCGCAGACGCGCAGCGAGGCGCGGATTTAACGTGGGGTCAGCGCGCATGGCCCCGCCCCAGTCCACGCCGACAACGCTACTGCGCTTCAGTAGCGCCAAGTTCAAGGGCAGCTTGGGAATGGTGCCGCTGGCAAAGCCCACCACCAAGTGGCGACCGCCGGGGCTCAGGCTGCGGAAGGCGGCTTCACTGAAACTGCCGCCCACGGGGTCGTACACCACCGTGAGGGCCTCACCGTTAAGGACGGCCTTCAGATCCTCTCGAAAGCTGTCGAGATGGGGGTTCACCACCGCATCGGCGCCCGCGGCGCGGGCCGCCTGAGCCTTCGCCTCCGAGGACGCGCCGGCGACCACCCAGGCCCCCAGGGCCTTAGCCACGGCGATGGCCGCGGTGCCCACGCCACCCCCGCCACCGAGCACCAGTACCCGCTCCCCGGGGGTGAGGCGGATGCAATCCTCAAGGCCATAGAGCGCCGTAAAGCTATTGATAGGCAGGCTCGCCCCCTGGGCCAGGGAGAGGCCGCCCGGGAGAGCATAGACCTGGTTTGCCGGGGCGAGGGCCCCTTCCGCCAGCGTGCCCTGGCCGAGGCCGTAGACCTCATCGCCCACGGCAAGCCCCTCCACCCCGGCCCCCAGGGCATCCACGGTGCCAGCAAATTCGCTGCCCGGCACGTAGGGAAGGGGGGGCTGGATCTGATATTTCCCGGCGATCAAAAGCCCATCGACAAAGCCCAGCCCCGTGGCGCCCACGCGCACGGAGACCTGCCCGGGACCGGGCTCGGGCCAGGGGGCGTCCTCAAGCACGAGGTCCTTGGGTGGGCCATAGCGGTGGCAAACCAGGCGTTTCATGGGGACTCCTTAAACGATAGCAGTGGGGCCCTGGGCCAGGAGGCCCGCGTAGATCCCCCCCTGGGCCTGAAGAATGTCATGGGTGCCCAGCTCGGCAATGGTTCCGCCGGAAATCACGGCGATTTGATCGGCGTGGCGAATGGTGGACAGGCGATGGGCCACCACCACGGCGATGCGATCGGCGAGCACGGCCTTTAGGGCCTGGGTAATGAGGGCTTCCGTTTCTGAGTCGATGGTGGCTGTGGCTTCATCCAGAATCACCAGCTCCGCATCGCAGAGGAGCACCCGGGTGAGGGATAGCAGCTGGCGCTGCCCCGCAGAGAGGCGACTGCCCCCTTCCCCCACCTCGAAGGCCAGACCCTGGGGGAGGGCGCGGACGAAGGCGGCGCCCTGGCTGGTTTCCAGCGCCGTCCAGAGTTCGGCTTCCGAGGCGCCGGGTTTCGCAAAGCGAAGGTTATCCGCGACGGTGCCGGAGAAGATGTGGGCGTGCTGCAGTACTACGCCCAGGCGCGCCTGCCAGGCCTGCAGGGGCAGCTCCCGGTATTCGGTCCCATCGACGTAGATGCCGCCGCGAGTGGGCTCGTAAAAGCGGCAGAGCAGGGCGCTCAGGGTGCTTTTGCCGCCCCCCGTGGGGCCGATGAGCGCCGTCAGCGTGCCCCGGCGGAGGGTCAGCTGGATGTCCCGAAGCACCTGGGGCCCCGTGCCGTAGGCAAAGGCCAGGTCCCGGACTTCGATGCGTTGAAGGGGGCTTCGAAGCTCGCGGGCGGCCGTGCGCACGGCTTCGCTATCGCGAATCTCTGGCTCGGCGTTGACCAGGGAGAGCACCCGCTCCGCCGAGGCCTGGGCCATCTGCATCTCGGCGAACCAGTGGGCGAGCTGCTCCACGGGCTCGAAGAAGTGGCGAGCGTAGGAGAGGAAAGCGAGGACCGTGCCCGCGCTCAGGGCGCCGAGGAAGAGCTCGAGCCCGCCGAGGGCTAGCGCGCCGCCGAGGGCCAAGCTGGACAGGGTGAGCACCACCGGGAGGTAAATGGCGCCATAGATGAGGTTCTTTACGGAGGCGCCGTACATGGCGTCGCTCAGGCCCTGGAAGCGCCGGTGATTGTCGCCCTCCCGCTGGAAGGCCTGGGTCGTTTGCACCCCCATGACCGTCTCATTGAAGTTCGCCGTGAGCTGGGCGTTGTAGCGGCGTACGTCCCGGGCCGTGGTGAGGATTTTCTGCTGAAAGCGCAGGCTCGCAAGGGCAAGGAGCGGCACGATGATTACCACGGTCACCGTGAGATTCGGGGCCATGATGATCATCGCCACCAGGGCGCCGCTCATGACCGTGCCGCCCCAGGCGAGGTCGAGGAGGCCCCAGGCGAGGATGTTCGAGAGCCGTTCGCAGTCCGAGGTCATGCGCGCCATGAGCCAGCCTACGGGGCGGCGGTCGAAGTAGGCGAAGGAGAGATCCTGAAGCTGGTTGAAGGCGTCCCGGCGAATGTCATGGCTGATATGGGTGCGCAGCCGGCCCCCGAGGAAGATAAAGGCGCCCACGGCTCCGGCGAGGGCGAGGGTGGCCCCGCCGTAGGCCCAGAGCCAGGGCGTAAGGTTCGCCGCTGCGCCGTTTTCCGCGATGGCGTCGACCACCTCCCGGGTGATGAGGGGAAAGGCCACGTCCATGAGGGCCACCACCACGGCGCAGGCGCAGAGCCCCCAGACCCAGGCCCGGTAGGGACGGGTGTAGCCCCAGAGCTGGCGCCAGAGGTCCCCCGCGAGCCGTTCGGCGAGCGCATCGTCGGTGTAGAGGGCGTCGTCGTAAGCGCTGCTCATGGGGCGTAGCCCTGCTGCTGGGCGAGGGTGCGATAGGGCGCGCACGTTCGCAGGAGGGTGCCATGATCCCCGAGCGCCAGGAGCTGACCGTTTTCCAGCAGCGCGATGCGATCGGCGTGGCGGACCGTGCTTAAGCGATGGGCCGTGAGGATCACCGTACTTTCTCCCTTGCGCTGCTGGAGCGCGCTCAGAATGTGGGCTTCCGTGCCCACGTCCACGGCGGAGAGCGCATCGTCCAGAAGCAATAGCGCGGGGCGCCGAAGCAGGGCCCGGGCGATGGCCAGGCGCTGGCGCTGGCCGCCGGAGAGGGTGACCCCCCGCTCCCCCAGGGCCGTGGCGAGGCCGGCGGGGAGGGCCCGCACCGTATCGGCCAGGGCCGCGTCCTCAAGGGCGATCCAAAGCTCCGCTTCCGAGGCTTCCGGAGCGCCGACCCGTAGGTTCTCCTCCAGGGAGCGGCCATAGAGAAAGGGATCCTGCGCCACGATAGCCAGGGCGCTGCGAAGGGCGCCCAGGGGCCAGTGCTCTAGGGGCCTTAGGGCCGCGGGCGCAAGGCCCAGGGCAAGGGCGCCGGCGGGGGCCTCGTAGTAGCGAAGCAAAAGGCGGAGCAGGGTGCTCTTGCCGGCGCCCGGGGCGCCGAGGATGGCGAGCGTCTCCCCGGGAGCCACGGAAAGGGTAAGGTCCCGGAGCGCCGGTTTTGCCGCGCCCGGGTAGGTGAAGCTGAGGCCCTCCAGCGCAAGGGCCAGGGGCCTTTGGGGCGTCGCCTCCGGGATCCCCGGCGGTTCTGGCGCAGCCTCGAGGATCGTCCGAAGGCGGGTCAGGGCCACGGAGGCCTTGCCCGCATCAGTCAGGATTCGCCCGAATTGGCGCAAAGGAAAGATGACCATGCCCTCCCAGGTGAGGAAGGCGAAGAGCTCCCCTACGGAGAGGGTCCCGGCCTGAAGCTGGTAGGCCCCGGCAAATAACACGATGCCGAGCTGGGTTAGGCAGAGCAGATCGCTGGTGGACCAGTACACCCCCATGAGATCGATCAGCCGACGATTATGGTCCCGGAAGGTCGCGTTGAAGCCGGCAAAGCGCAGCCGCTCCTCGGGCTGGCGAGAGAAGGCGCGGACCACCCGGATGCCCGTGAGGTTTTCCTGAAGCGCTGCGGTCATGGCCGCTTCGGCCTCGTCGGTGACCGTAAAGACCTGCTTCACCCGGCGAAAGAAGAGCACGGCAAAGGTGAAGATGAGGGGCATGAGGAGGAGCGATAGGGCGGCCAGGCTCGGGTTGCGCCAGAACATGAGGGGCAGGAGCGCCAGGAGCAGGGCGATGGCCCGGGCGATTTCTAGCACGTCGTTGGAGAAGAAGACGCGCAGCGTTTCCACGTCGCTCGAGCAGCGCTGCACTAGATCTCCTGTGTCCATGCCGTCGTGCCAGGGGGTCGGGAGGTGCTCCAGCTGATCGTGCAGGGCAAGGCGAAGGCGGCGAATCAGCCCCTCGGAGGCCAGGGCCGTCCAGCGCCCCCGGAGGAAATGGAAGAGCCCCGCGAGTGCGGTCACCAGTACGATGGCCGCGGCGGACAGCAGGAGGTAGACCAGCAGGGCATGCTCCTCAAAGCCCTGGGCGAGGGTACGCAGCGCCGGCGTCCCCGGGGTCAGATCCTTAGCCAGGGCCACGTCGATGGCGAAGGTGCCGAGCAGGGGCACGAGCAGTAAGGCCCCGCTCGCGAGGAGCAGGGCCAAAGCGGCGAGGGCAAAGGGGCGACGAAAGCCGGCCGTTAAGGCCCAAAGAGAATCAGCGCGCATAGCCGGCCTCAAAAGCAACGGGCGAAGTTTAGCGCCTTTCCTCCCGGCCTTCCTCTGGGGGGGCTTCCGTCGCAAGGCGCCACACCCAGGTGCGCAGGCCCGCGGGCCAGGGCTTGATGGCCTCCACGAAGGTGGCCTCATCACCGGCAAAGAGGGCGCGCAGGGCATCTTCGTAACCGGGGAGGTCGCCGCCGAGGTGGGTCATGAAACGGTAGCAGCGCTCCTGCCGGGCCTTAGCTTCGGCCTCGCCTTGCCCCGCGCGGCGCGCTTCATCGATGAGCCGGCGCAGGGTGGCAGAAGCACCGCCGCGCTGGGCCTTGAGCCACTGCCAGTGACGCGGGAGTAGGGTGACCTCTCCGGAGACCACGCCAAGCTTAGGGCGGCCCCGGCTCGCGCTGGCCGGCGCGCTTTGGGGGGGCGCGGGATCGGGCCCGTAGGCGATATCCCCGGTGGTGAGATTGAGAATGAGCGCGGAGCCCCGAGCCTCCGGGGTGAGGGCCTCGCGCTGGGCCGCCAGGGCGGGGTAGCTCCCCTCGGCGAGGGGGGTGGTGCCTTCGAATAGTACGAACATGGGCTGCTCCTTAATTTTACCCGGGTAAAATATAGGGCGCTGACCCGTAGATCAAGTTCATCTATCGCTGTGATCGGGATTTTCGATTGATAAAAGCTATCGAAAAGCCTCTAATTCATCGCGTAATTCTTTCGTCATCCCCATGGAGAGCACGAATCATGACCCTTAAACCTCTTGCCTTGGCAACGGCCTTCGCGGTGACCGCCGCCGCTGCCACTGCGGCACCAATGGGTGCCCCGAAGTCCAACCAGTTTTGGTGGCCCGAGCGCGTCGACCTCGCACCGCTGCGCCAGCACAGCGTGGAGTCCGATCCCTTTGGCGGCGAGTTCGACTACGCCGAAGCCTTTTCGGCCCTCGACCTGGCCGAGGTGAAGGCGGACATCAGCGCCGTGCTCACCGAATCCCAGCCCTGGTGGCCCGCGGACTACGGCCACTACGGTCCCTTCTTCATTCGCATGGCCTGGCACAGCGCCGGAACCTATCGGATTGCCGACGGCCGCGGCGGCGCCGGGGGCGGGCAGCAGCGCTTCGAGCCCCTGAATAGCTGGCCCGACAATGCCAACCTCGACAAGGCGCGGCGCCTCCTCTGGCCCGTGAAGGAAAAGTACGGCCGCAGCCTTTCCTGGGCTGACCTCATGGTGCTGGCGGGGAACGTGTCCCTCGAGTCCATGGGGTTCAAGACCTTCGGCTTTGCCGGGGGCCGGGCAGACGATTGGGAAGCCGATCTCGTTTACTGGGGCCCGGAAGCGGAAATGCTGGCGGACGAGCGCTACAAGGGTGAGCGTAAGCTCGATAACCCGCTCGCCGCCGTCCAAATGGGGCTCATCTACGTGAACCCGGAAGGTCCCAACGGCGTGCCCGATCCGCTGCTCGCGGCGAAGGACATCCGGGAAACCTTTGGTCGCATGGCCATGAATGACGAAGAGACCGTGGCGCTGATCGCGGGCGGCCACACCTTCGGCAAGGCTCACGGCGCTCGCAGCCCGGAAGGGTGCGTGGGCGTGGCCCCGGCCGGGGAAGACCTCGAAGCTCAGGGCTTTGGCTGGCAGAACAGCTGTGGCAAGGGGAACGCCGAGGACACGATCACCAGCGGTCTGGAAGGGGCTTGGACCGCCACCCCAACCCGCTGGAGCATGATGTATTTGGCCAACCTCTTTGCCTACGAGTGGGAGCAGAGCAAGAGCCCCGCCGGCGCCACCCAGTGGGTGCCCAAGGGCAAGGCCGCCGCGGGCACCGTTCCCGACGCGCACCTTGAAGGGGTCAGCCACGCGCCGATCATGTTCACCACGGACCTCGCGCTTAAAGCCGATCCGGCCTACGAGAAGATCTCCCGCCGCTTCCTTGAGAACCCGGAGCAGTTTGAGCTGGCCTTCGCCAAGGCCTGGTTCAAGCTCACGCACCGGGATATGGGACCCCAGGCCCGCTACGTGGGCAGCGACGTGCCCAGCGAAACCCTGCTGTGGCAAGACCCGCTGCCGCCGGTCACCGGCCCCCTCATCAGCGCTGATGATGCGGAAGATCTCAAGGGCGAGATTTTGGCCACGGGGTTGTCCGTGCCCGAGCTCGTTCGCGCAGCCTGGGGTTCGGCGGCCAGCTTCCGCGGGTCGGATATGCGCGGCGGTGCCAACGGTGCCCGCATTCGCCTAGCGCCGCAAAAGGATTGGGCGGTGAACTCCCCGGCGGAGTTGGACAAGGTTCTCTCGGTGCTAGAAGGGGTGCAGACCCGCTTCAATAAGGCCGGGGGCGCCCAGGTGTCCCTCGCTGACGTCATCGTCCTTGGGGGTGCTGCCGCCATCGAGCAAGCCGCTGCCGCCGCAGGGCACAGCGTTTCCGTGCCCTTTGCGCCGGGGCGCACCGACGCCACCGCTGCGCAAACGGACGCCGAATCCTTCGCGGCCCTAGAGCCAAAGTCCGATGGCTTCCGGAACTTCTACGGGGAAAGCGAGTGGATGGCGCCGACCCAGGCCCTCATTGACCGCGCCAATCTGCTCCAGCTGACCGTGCCGGAGATGACGGCCCTCGTGGGCGGCCTCCGGGCCCTTGGGGCGAACACCGCGGGCATTGAGCATGGCCTCCTGACGGACCGGGTGGGCACGCTCTCCCCGGACTTCTTCAGCAACCTGCTATCCATGGAGACGGCGTGGAAGCCTGCCGGGGAAGGTCTCTATGAAGGCGTCGATCGCGCCACCGGCGAGGTGAAGTGGACCGCCACCCCCGTGGATCTGCTCTTCGGCTCCCACGCTGAGCTTCGAGCCATCGCCGAGGTCTATGCCGCTCGGGACGGCGAGAGCAAGTTCGTCGAGGACTTCATCGCCGCCTGGACTAAAGTGATGCGCCTGGACCGCTTCGAGCTCTAAGCGCCTTCGCGCTAAGCCTTACAAACGGCGCCTTTGGGCGCCGTTTTTTTTCGCCCGAGAGAAAGGGTCAGTCGGCGTTAGGGGGAAGGAGAATGGCGGCCCAGTCGGCACCGTGGCGCTGGCGCAGCAGAAATAGGGTCGTGGCCAGGTAGGGCATGCCGCCGAAAAAGGCCAGCACCGCCAGGGCCCATCCCCTCACGCCGTAGCCAAAGCGCCAGGCGCTCCAGGTGGCGGAGAGCACGAGGAAGGTGAGGAAATCGAAGTTGAATTGCCCCTGCCAGCTCTGTTCGGCAATGGCCTCAAAGAACAGGGGGAGGAGGCCAAGGCCGTGGGCCTGCACCACCAGCGCCGTATAGGCGAGGAGGGGCGCGAGGAGCAGAAAGAGAAGGGCGTCAAAGCGGGTCATGGCATCGGGTTCCCATTTGTGTAGTAGCCGCTACATATTAGGAGCCAAGGGAAGCCGAAGGCAAGGGCCAAGGGCGGGGCGCAGCGTTAGTTAGCCTTGGGGGCTGAGGCCGTCCGCGAGGGCGCGACGGGCCGCGAGCCAGGCGGGCAGGAGCCCGGCCAGGGTCGCCAGGGCGAGGGCGCCGAGGGCCAGCAGGCCCTCCCCGGGGGTGGGACCGAGGCCCTGAAGGGCGAGCCCCGTCGCGCTTTGTAGCGCCGGCGCTGCCAGGGCGAGGCCGCCGTGGATGAGCCCAAGGCCAAGGCAGAGGGCGAGGAAAGTCAGGATCAGCGCCTCGGCCAGGAGCAGGGCCAGAAGCGTTCCAAAGCCCGCCCCGAGGGCCCGAAGGACGGCCATTTCCCGGCGCCGCTGCTCAAGGCTCGCGAGCATCATGGCCAGCATCCCCGCAAGGGCCACGACCACCACGAAGATCGAAAGCACCTGCAGCACTGCCTCTCCGGCTCCCAGCCAGCGCAGGAGTCCGGCCAGCGTTAGGGCCGGGAGCGCCGCCGTGAGGGGGGGATCCTCGCTGCGATTGAGCTGGGCTGCCAGACCGAGGGCTGCGGCGCGAGGCGCCAGGCCCAGGAGCAGGGCGCTGATGGTGTCTTCGCCTTCCTCGCCGCCCGCGCCGATCCCCTCGTGGGCGGCATGGAGCGCCTCGAGGCTGACGAGGATCCGCTGATCTAAGGGCGTGCCCGTAGGGGCGAGAATCCCGACCACCCGGAGGGGATGGTTCCCATGCTCAAGGAAGGACTGGTCCCCGAGCCCATGGCTCAGATTCAGGGCGTCTCCAAGGCCCTTGCCCAGGCGTCGGGCCGCCTCCGCGCCGAGCACAGCCTCTTCCTCGTTGGCGAAGGGGCCCCCGGCCAGGAAGGCGAGGGAACCCTCGGGCGCGGGGCCAAGCTGGGCAAAGTAGGCGGGGACGGTCCCCACCACCGGCAGACCAGAAACGCTGTCGCCGAGGCTCAGGGGCAGGGCGAAGCGCACCGCTGGGTGGGACGCCAAGCGGGTCTCCACCGCTCGGGGCAGAGGCGTGGAGAGCGCGCCGTAATGAAAGACTGTGGCCAGGAGCAGCTGCTCCGGCGCGGTGCGGGCCCCGACGATGAGATCCACGGTGCCAACGGCCGCATAGGCGCTGGTGCGCAGCTCGCTTCTAACCTTCTCCACCCCAAAGAGCAGGGCGCAGGAGAGGGTGAGGGCCAGGAGCATGAGCCCCGTGGTGCGGCGCCGAGCCAGGAGGCTCGCCGCGGCCAGGCGGAGCAGGGCACTCATGGCGTGGCGCCCTGGAGCGCAGCCAGCGTCACCGTGCGATCGAAGTAGGGTTCGAGAGCGGGATCGTGGCTGACGCAGAGCAGAGCTGCTCCGCGGGCGGTTTGGGCTTCCTTGAGGGCTCGAAGAAAGGCGTCGCGATTCTTCGGGTCGAGGGCCGAGGTGGGCTCATCGGCCAGGATCAGGCTAGGGCTGCCCAGGAGCGCGCGGGCCGCCGCCACCCGCTGCTGCTGTCCCACGGACAGCGCCCCCAGGGAGCGATTCCCAAGGGCCTTTAGGGAAAGGCCGAGGGTGTTCAGAAGGGCCTCCGCGGCAATCTCCGGGGGCGTCCCGGTGGCGGCGAGGCGCGCTCGGCGCTCGGTCGAGAAACGCATTGGTAACAGAAGGTTATCGAGGATAGATAGAAAGGGAAGTAAGTTGAACTGTTGAAAGATGACGCCGATGTCGGCCCCTCGGACGCGATCTCGCTGGCGCTGGCTTAGGGCATGAAAGGCCTGACCTGCGACGGTCAGGGTGCCGGAGGAGGGCGCGAGGATACCGGCCAGGAGGCTCAGGAGCGTGCTCTTTCCCTGGCCACTTTCCCCCCGGAGCAGCACCGCTTCCCCAGCGTGCAGAGTCAGGTTCAAATGCTGGAGCGTGGGCGCCTCTGCGCCGGGCCAGCGAAAGCTTAGGCCCTCACAATGAACGAGGGCCCGCGTGGGGCCCTCGGAGCTTGCTTGAGCGCCGGCCGCCAAGGCTTAGCGGCGGCGTACGCGTACGGGCATGCGGGTGTAGCCCTTCACGAAGGACGAGTAGGCGCGCTCCGGCTCTTCGAGCACTTCGATGGTCTCGAAGCGGGCGAGAAGCTCTTCCCAAAGGATGCGGAGCTGGAGCTCGGCCAGCCGGTTGCCCATGCAGCGGTGAAGCCCAAAGCCAAAGGACAGGTGGGACCGGGCATTGGGACGGGTGATGTCGATGGCGTCGGGGTTTTCGAAGACCGACGGATCCCGATTCCCGGAGACGTACCACATGAGAATCTGGTCGTTCTTTTTGATCTGCTTGCCCCCGAGCTCGCAGTCGGCGTTGGCCGTGCGGCGCATGTAGGACAGGGGCGTCTGCCAGCGGATGATCTCCGCCACCATGTTCGGAATAAGACTCGGATCAGCCTTGAGCTTGGCGAATTGCTCCGGGAACTGATTAAGGCCGTAGACGCTCCCCGTCATGGTGTTTCGGGTGGTGTCGTTGCCGCCCACAATCAGGAGCATGAGGTTGCCCAGGAACTCCATGGGCTGCATGTCCTTGGTTTCCGCGCCATGGGCCAGCATGGAGACGAGGTCGTCCCCGGGCTCGCGCTTACGCTGCTCCCAGAGGGTGGTGAAGGCGGACAGGCACTCCAGGAGCTCATCCCGGCGCTCTTCCACGGAGTTGATGATGCCCCGGCCGGGAACGGCAGTGACCACATCGGACCAGCGGGTGAGCTTCCGGCGTTGCTCGAAGGGGAAGTCGAAAAGGGTGGCGAGCATCATGGTGGTGAGCTCGATGGACACCGTATCGACCCAATCGAAAGGGGTGTTCTCCGGCAGGCTATCGAGCACGGCAGCGGTGCGGCTGCGAATCAGCCCTTCCATCTTGGCGAGGTTCGACGGCGCGACGACCCCGGCGACGGTTTTTCGCTGCACATCGTGCACCGGCGGATCCTGGGCGATGAACATGCTGACCTTCAGCGCCCCCTCGGGTAGGGGGGCGTCCACGGGGAAGCCTAGGGCAATGCCCTTCGCCGAGGAGAAGTTCTTCCAGTCGACGTCGACCTGCTTGATGTCTTCATAGCGGGTGAGGGACCAGAAACGCCCGGCCAGCTCCGTTTCATTGAAGTGCACCGGATCCTCGGCGCGCAGGCGCTCGAAGGTTTCCTGCCAGCGGCTTTCCGCGAAAAGGCGCGGATTCGCCGGGTTCACGTCCTCCAGGGGGATGTCGTAGGCCGACGGCAGGGGGCCATCGACGAAGGTTTCAGCGTCCCCGGGAACGCGGGCTTGGTGCGTGGGTGTTGCAATGCTGGCTTGCGTCATGAAGCTTCCTCCGCCATTTTGCTTAATCTCAAGCAGCGGCCATCGTAAGTCAACGTGGCCCCTGATTCACCCAGAGGAGAGAGGCACCATGCAGGCAATGAAACTCGCTCGCCCCGGCGGCTTAGACAACCTGGCGCTGGCGGACATCGAAGTCCGGGCCCCCGGCGCCGGAGAAATTCAGGTGCAGGTTCAGGCCTCTAGCTTGAACTTCCACGACTACGCCGTAGTGGCAGGCATGTTGCCCGTGGGAGAGGGTCGCATTCCCATGTCCGATGGGGCCGGGGTTGTCACGGCGGTGGGCGCTGGGGTCACGGAGTTTGCAGTGGGCGACAGCGTCCTGGGGTGCTTCTTCCCCGCCTGGCAGGACGGCGATGCGGAGCTGCCGAAGCTCATCGGCGTGCCTGGGGATCACGTGGACGGCTTTGCGGCGCAGAGCGTGACCATGCCCGCGAGCATGTTTACCGGCGTCCCCAAGGGCTACAGCGCCGAAGAGGCGGCGACCCTGCCCTGCGCGGCCCTCACCGCCTGGCGCGGGCTTATGGTGGAAGCCCGCATCAAGCCTGGGGATGTGATCCTCACCCAGGGCACCGGCGGCGTGTCGATCTTCGCTCTTCAATTCGCCAAGGCCGCGGGCTGCCGGGTGATTTCCACCTCCTCCTCCGACGAGAAGCTTGAAAAGCTCCGAGCGCTGGGCGCCGATGAAACCATTAACTACAAGAGCACGCCGGAATGGTCCCAGGAAGCGCTGAAGCTCACCGGCGGCCGGGGCGTGGATGTGGTGGTGGAGATCGGCGGCGCGGGCACCTTGCCCCAGTCCATCAATGCGGTGCGCGTGGGAGGGCACATCTCCCTCATCGGCGTGCTGGCGGGCTTCGAGGGGAACGTGCCCACGGCGGCGCTCTTCGGCAAGAACGCGGCCCTGAAGGGGATCACCGTGGGTAGCCGGGCCCAGCAGCGGGACATGATCGCGGCGATCGATGCGAGCGGCATAAAGCCCGTGATCGATCGCACCTTCCCCCTCGCCGAGCTGGCCGACGCCTTCCGCCATCAGGAATCGCAGAAGCACTTTGGGAAAATCTGCGTCGCCCTTTAGGGGCCTTTCGGGAGCGAATCGCTATGGCACGCGCATTTGGGCAGGGGTGGAAAGGGGGACTCATTGCTTTAGGCCTCGCGGCCGGGGCCCCGGGGGCCTTCGGGGAGGCGTCCGATCCCTGGCCCCCGGGAGAGGGTCAGGCCCTTGCCGCATCGCTCTGCATGGCGTGCCATAGCGCCGCCACCGTGGCCCGGAGTTCGGGCTACAACGCCGAGGACTGGGCCACGCTCTTCAGCACCATGGTGGCCCTGCCCGAGGACATGAAGACGCGCCTTGCAACCTACCTTGCCGAGGCCTTTCCGCCCCGAACGCACCGCGCTGCCACCCTCGTGCCCGGGTCCCATCGCGTGACCTTTGAGCAGTGGCAGGTGCCCACGCTGGGGCAGCGCTCTCGGGATCCCGTGGAAGGCCCCGATGGGCGCATCTGGTGGGTGGGGCAGTGGGGCAATCTTGTGGGGGTGCTCGACCCGGCCACGGGCGCCATGCGGGAATATCCTTTGCCGGAGGGGACCTATCCCCACAGCGTGACCCTTGATGCTGCCGGGACCCCCTGGCTGCTGGGTAATAGGAACGGCACCCTTCAACGCCTCGACCCCGAGTCCGGGGAGATCACCGTCTTCCCCATGCCCGATCCGGCAGCGAAGGATCCCCACACGGGCGAGTTCGATGGGAAGGGTCGGCTGATCTTCACCTTGCAGCAGAGCAACCGGGTGGGGCGCTTCGACCCCACCACGGGCGCTATCGATCTGATCGAGCTTGACCGGCCGAAGAGCCGGCCCTATGGCATCAAGTTTGACGGCGCGGGGCAGGCCTGGGTGGCGTGCAATGGCGGCCCCTGCCTCTATCGCATTGACCCGGACACGCTAGCGCAAACGCGCATCGATCTTCCCAACCAGGAAAGCCACGTTCGCCGCCTCGATGTCGCTGAGGACGGCAGCGTTTGGTACGTCAACTCCGGGGCCGGACGCCTTGGTCAGTACAGCCCTTCCACGGGGCGCTTCCGGGAATGGCCCTCCCCGAGCGGTCCGAAATCCCATCCCTATGGCCTGGTTATTGTTGATGGCATCGTTTGGTACAACGAGTCGGGCGTGCGCCCCGATCCCCTCGTGCGCTTTGACCCAAAAACGGAAACCTTCCAAAGCTGGCCCATCCCATCTTCCGGGGTCTATGCGGGGATCCTTCGCCACACCCGGGCCGATCGGGCCGGGCGCCTGCTCATTCACCAGAGCGCGACGAACCACCTGCTTCGCGTTACGCCGGAGTAGGGGCCCCGTCGAAGCGGGCGGGAAGAGGGCAGTCCAGGAGTAGGGCGAGGCCCTGGAGCAGGGCGTATTCCCCTTCCGTCAGCTGGCCGTCGTCATCGATCACGTGAATGAAGGCGTTGAGGACGTGGGCGAGGGGCTTGGGGGCAAGGTCCCGCACCTTCGCCACGGCGTGGTCGAAGTCCGCCTCCGTGAGATCCTCGGGCAGGGCAAAGTTCATTCCGGGGCGGGCCTCGGGGCCTTCACCAAGCTCGAGGGCGCGGCGTCCCGCCTGCACCGCCGCCTGTTGCTGCGCTTCGTCTCCGCCGCCGGCGGCGGCAAGGCAGCGGAAAAGGGTCTCGAGCTCGGCCTCCGCCTCCTTAAAGCGTTGGCTTCGCCCCGGCCCGCGCCGGGGCCCCCGCAGGGCGCCGGCGAAGAGCTGGCGGAGGGCTTCATCGGCGACCCAGCAGGGCAGGGCTTTGGGCGGCGGTGGAAGCGCCTTTAAGGCGTCTTCCTGGGCGAGGAGAGCGCTGGTGCTCTGGCTCCGCAGGGTGGGTAGGGCGAGCTGAAGTATGGCCATTTGCCCGGCGGGGCCCAGGGTGAGGGGATAGCCCTCTGCCTCCGCGGCCCCGTTTCGCAGGCCGAGGGCCACGGCCCAGGCCGTTTCGGGGTGATGGAGGACCTCCTGCAGCCCCAGCGGCAGGGCAGCGATGCGTTGGGTGGCGGCCGCAAGGTTCGCCTGGCCTACGACCTGGCGTAGGACCCGCTCCGAGGCAAGGGCGCCCAGGGCGAGGGTCGCGTCCGTACCCCCAGGCGCCGTTCCTTGATCCGCGGCCGTCGGAGGGGCGTCCGCCCCTTGCTCGAGGGGCGGAAGGAAGGCCCCGTCCCAGGCGGGCAGCACGGCTTTGATGCGGGCCTCCAGGGGCGGATGGGTCCCGAGGAGGCGAGTGAAATGGCGTATGGGACCAAAGAACAGATGGCTGCTCTCCTCTGCCCGGTCGTGGGTGATGTGGCTTCCCCCCTGGGCGCCGCCGATGCGCCGAAGCGCATTGCCGATGCCCTGGGGATTGCGGGTGAACTGCACCGCGGCCGCGTCGGCTAGGAACTCCCGCTGGCGGCTGATCGAGGCCTTGATGAGCCGTCCGAAAAAGACGCCGCTGTAACCAATCACGAGAAGGGCGAAGCCCAGGGCAACGACCTGGGCTGCGCTGTCTCGCTGGCGCCCGCTGCCCCGAGCGTGCATGAGCACGCGCCCGGCGACGCTAATCATGAGGATGCCGTGGAGGAGGGCCATGAGGCGGATATTGATGCCCATGTCCCCGTTCACAATATGGCTGAATTCGTGGGCGATGACCCCCTGGAGCTCGTCGCGGTTGAGCGCTTCGAGGGTGCCCTGGTTCAGACCGATCACCGCATCTTTGAGGCTGAAGCCCGCGGCAAAGGCGTTAATGCTGCTTTCCGGGATGACGTAGAGGGGGGGCACGGGAATGCCGGCTGCCAGGGCCATTTCCTCGACAATATTCTGCGCTCGCCGGGCGAGGGGGTCCGAGGTTTCTTCCGTGACCAGGTGCCCCCCAAGGGTCAGGGCGACGCTGGCGCCGCCGGCCCGGAGCCGAAAGGCCTGGATGGCGCTGCCGATGAAAATGATCCCTAGGACCCCGCCGCTAATGATGACCCATAGGCTTGGCGGTATGGTGTTGAGGGTAAGCTTGCCCTCGGAGGCAACGGTCAATGCGATGCCCACGGCGGCATTGGTGAGGGCGATGAGGGATAGCACGGCGCCCAGAAAAAGCGCCACGAGCCAGCCGGTTTTTCGCCGCGCCGCGTCCTGGGCCTCGAAAAAATCCATGGTCGCGCCTTAGAAGCTCACCTTCGGCGCCGCCTGAATAAGGGCGCTGTCTTCGAACTCGAGGAGGGCGAGATCCTTGGTGTGTCCGAACTGGTTGGCAATGAGCACCGGCGGGAAGCTGGCGCGATAGGTGTTGTAGGCCATGACCTGGTCGTTGAAGGCCTGGCGCGCGAAGGCCACCTTGTTCTCCGTGCTCTCCAGCGTTTCCGTCAGCTGCATCATGTTCTGGTTCGCTTTCAGGTCCGGGTAGGCTTCCATGGTGACCCTAAAGCTGCCGAGGGCTTGGCTTAGGGCGCCTTCCGCGGAGCTCAGGGCGGCAAGGGCGTTACCGTCCTCCGGGTTCGCGGCGGCCTGGCGTAGGCCGGCCTCCGCACTATTCCGGGCGGCGATGACCGCCTCCAGCGTTTCCCGTTCGTGCGCCATGGTGGCTTTGGCCGTTTCCACCAAATTGGGGATGAGGTCGTAGCGGCGTTTCAGCTGCACTTCAATCTGCGCAAAGCCGTTGCTTGCCCGATTTTTCAGGGCAATCAGCTTGTTGTAGATCATCACGCCCCAAACGACGAGTAGCGCGATCAGGCCGAGGAGGAGATAAAGATCCATGGTCGTGCTCCCTTATGCGTCGATCATCATCATGCCTGTCCTGCGCTAGCGACGGTAGTCGAGGGGGGGCGGGCGATCCCCCAGGAGTGGCACGTAGGTGAAGTTCGGGCCTCGGCGCTCCATAAACTCAGCCTTCGCTGCGGTCCGAAGCGCCTCGTCGGTCAGCAGGTCATAGCCCGTTAGCGCGAGGGTTTTCGCCGCCACCATCATGCCCTTTAAGCCGATGGAGGTGCCCCCCGCGGCGATGGCCTGCCAGCTGTGGGCCGAGGTGCCCGGGACCCAGGTGGCCGTGCGCAGCCCCGTGGTGGGGACGACCCAGCTCACGTCGCCGACGTCCGTGCTCCCCGCACCGCCGTCGAAGCGCAGGGGCAGCACCGTTTGCTCAAGGCCCAGCTCGCTGGGTCGATCGCCAAAGCTTTCCTCGATGGTGAGGGCAAAGGCGAGCTCGGCCTCGCTATAGCGATAGCCCCCCACGGCGGAAAGGTTTTGGTGCATGGCCCGGGCCAGCGTCTCATTGGGGAGGAGAGCGTGGTTGCCGTGCATGACCTCGACCTCCGCCTCGGTTCCCGTTCCAAGGGCCGCAGCTTTGGCCGTATCGAGTACCCGATCCCAGAGCCCCGCAAGCACCGAGGCCTCCGGGTGGCGAACGTAGAGGTACACCTCGGCGAAGTCTGGAACGACGTTCGGGGCCCTTCCTCCGCTGGTGATGACGTAGTGCATGCGCGTGCGCTCGGGCACGTGCTCCCGCATGAGATTCACCATGAAGGTCATGGCCTCCACGCCATCGAGGGCGGAGCGGCCCCGCTCCGGCGCCGCGGCGGCGTGAGCCGACTGGCCATAGAAGCGCACGCGAGCCGATTTGTTGGCGAGGCTGGTGGCGGGGTTCGCGGCATTGCGGTCCCCAGCGTGCCAGTGCAACACCACGTCCGCGTCCTCGAAGAGTCCGGCGCGAACCATGTACACCTTGCCCGAGCCCCCTTCCTCGGCGGGGGTGCCATAGACCCGAAGGCGTCCGGGAAGGCCCTGCTCGGCCATGAGGTTCTTTAAAGCGATGGCTGCCCCCACGGACCCGGTGCCGAAGAGGTGGTGGCCGCAGGCGTGCCCCGCTTGCCGATCCTGGCGCAGCATGCGTTCCGGGCTGGCCGTTTGGGTGATGCCCGGGAGCGCATCAAATTCCGCGAGGATGCCGAGCACGGGCTCCCCCTCGCCGTATTCCGCCACAAAGGCCGTGGGCATCCCGGCCACCCCGGGGGTAACCCGAAAGCCGGCTTCCCGGAGCGTTTCCTGCAAGAGCGCGCTGCTTTTCACCTCCTGGTAGCCCACCTCGGCCCAATCCCACAGGGACAGGGCTACGGTATCCAGGCGCGGCTGTTGGGCTTCGAGATCGGCGAGGAGCGTGGCCCGGGGATCGCCGGCGCCGTGCACCGGAAGCGTTCCGAGGGTGACGAGAAGCAAAAGGGCGTAGGAAAGGGCACGGGGCATGGTCGGTCTCCGGACAGCGCAGCAAGCCTTGACTATGCCGGGGGCGGGCGGGCCTGCCTAGCCTTCAAGACCCCTTCGTGAGGTCCTCGGGGCGATCCACGTCGCGGCACACGCCGGGGTCCTGGCTAGGAAGCAGTTTCACCGGTTCGGACGCGAAGAGGGCTTTCAGGCCCTGGTCCCCGGTCAGGGCGAGGGCCGCCGGGCGAAGGCGGGCGGGCACGGCGACCGGGTGGCCCCGCTGGCCCTGGTAGCTCGGGGCGATCAGGGGCGTTGGCCCCGGCGCGGCTTGAGCCTCCGCGCAGGCGTGTTCCAGAGCCGTGAGGGTTTCCCGCTGAAGGTAAGGCATATCGCCGAGGGCGATGAGAAGCCAGGGCGCCGCTGCGGGATCCCAGGCCGAAGCGCCGGCGGCCAGGGAGTGGCCTTGCCCCTCGTCCCACCGGGGGGAGGGAATGACCCGGACCTGGTCCTGGAAGGGCGCCGGCGCTGTCTCCCCGGGGCGGAGCACGAGCAGGGGTAAGGGGTCGGCGGGGCACAGTATGGCGAGGGTGGCCTGGAGGAGCGTTTTCCCGGTCGGAAGGCGCGCCGCGCGCTTATCGGCGCCAAAGCGCCGGCCCGCGCCGGCGGCCAGGATGAGGCGCTGGATGCTCACGGGGCAGCGAGGGCCCGGCGCTCGGCGATGAGTTCGGCCAGGATCGCGATCGCAATTTCCGGAGGCGTTTTGCTGCCGATGGGCAGGCCCACGGGGGCATGGAGCTTAGCCAGAGCGGCTTCGGGAATCTCAAGGGCCGCAAGGCGGCTTCGGCGGGAGGCGCTGGTGCGGCTCGACCCCATGGCGCCGACGTAAAAGGCTTCCGTTTCCAGCGCCTCCATGAGGCCCATGTCGTCGATGCGGGGGTCGTGGGTGAGGGCGACGATGGCCGTACGCGGATCGGACGCCTGGGCCCGGATCGCATCATCGGGCATCTGGCATAGGGCCCGAACCCCCGGGACGTGCCACTCGTCGAGCATGGCTTGCCGGGGATCGCACACCGTCACCCGAAAATCGAGGGCCTGAGCCATTTCTGCGAGGTAGCGGGAGACCATGCCTGCGCCGATGAGGAAGAGCTGCCACCCCGGGCCATAGCGATGGGATAGGCGGGGCGCGCCCTCCGTCTCCGACACGCTGAGCACGGGCCCCGGGGCGGCGGGCGCCTCTACCGTGAACTGCTCCGCTTCCCCGAGAGTAATGTGCCGGAGCACCCCCTGCCGGGCTTCGAGCTGGGTCAGGATTGTGGTGAAGGCGGCCAGGGTCTCGGCCTTCGGCGTCAAACGCTCAAGCAGAATTTGAAGGTGGCCGCCGCAGGGAAGGCCGAGCTGCGCCGTATCCTCCTCCGTCAGGCCGAAGTCCAGGCGCTCCGGGGTGGCAACGACGCGCCGCCCGGTAGTGAGATCTTCGATGAGCGCTTCCTCCACGCAGCCTCCCGACAGGGAGCCCACGGTGGCGCCCCCCGGGCCTACCACGAGGAGGGAGCCAGGGGGACGAGGGGAGGAGCCGTAGCTTTCCAGCACCGTGGCCAGATGCACCGTTTCCCCTGCCTGGAGCCAGGCCAGGAGAGCCTCCATGACCTCATGATCGACGCTATGCATGATGCCTTTCCTAAGGTGATAGCGAATGCACGATGGAATTGGACACAATGTAGCGCACTTGGGCCCGGGAGCGATGGCAATGGTGGAAGCCCTACGCGTGGGGAAGGGCGTTGATCTGCGTCCCCTCTGCGAGCGACTGAAGGGGGAAGGACTGCCATTCCGGGTCTACGAAGCTGGCGGGGCCCAGTGCCTAGCCGTTGCCGATGAGGCCGCGGCGGGTCGGGTTCGGGCGCTCTGGGCCGCCGGCGCCGAGGGGCACCAGCCGTCCGTGCACCGCCCGGGGCTCTGGCCCGTGGGGCTCGGGGGCGCAGTGCGCACGGCGTTTCAGCGCACCCCGGTCACCCTGGCCCTCGGCGCCCTGTGCCTTCTGCTCTATCCCTTCCTCGGGAACACGGCAGAGACCGTCGGCCCCGTGCTGAGCGCCCTCTTGATCGTGCCCGTCGTGCCCCACGGTAATCTCATCGCCTTTCCCTCCCTTTCCGCCACGGTTGAAGCGGGGCACCTCTGGCGCCTCTGGACGCCGGCGCTGGTGCA
The DNA here is from genome assembly GCA_038153445.1 of Pseudomonadales bacterium. GTDB lineage: Bacteria > Pseudomonadota > Gammaproteobacteria > Pseudomonadales > Azotimanducaceae > Salivita. The sequence continues at coordinate 51,702 of JAYOYG010000001.1, read as the reverse complement.
TTTCAGCGTGCTCCACCTGGTCTTCAACAGCCTTTGGCTTTGGGAATTCGGACGGCGCATCGAGGGGCAGGAGGGCAGTGGTCGGCTCCTCGAGGGCCTGCTCTGGCTCGCTCCGGCCAGCGCCCTGGCCCAGTACGCCGTGGGGGCGCATCCGCTCTTTGGCGGGCTGTCCGGGGTGGTCTACGGCTTTTTGGGCTACCTCGTGGTGGTGCAGCGCCTCCGGCCCCAGCGCGCCTATCGCTTACCGCCGGCCTTGCCCGTATTGCTCATCGGTCTGCTGGCCCTGATGGCCACGGGGGTGACCGAGCCCTTTGGGCTAGCCGTGGCCAACGGCGCCCACCTAGGGGGGCTCGTTGCCGGCGGACTTTGGGGGTTCGCCCGGGCGCTTTGGCCTGGCGGGGGCAGGCCCCGCAGCGGCGCCTAGGGCGAGGCGCGCCGCACCCCGTGCTATGCTTTTCGCCATTCCTGATCCCCCTTGGAGGTGCCCCCGGTGACCCAAGCGCCCGCCTTTCCCAGCAACTTTGTGGAAACCGCGCAAACCCTGGATCGCGCGACCATTGATGCTCTGCGCGAAGCCGTCGCCCTCGGCCGCTGGCCCAACGGAGCGCGGCTGTCTAAGGAACAACAGGGCCTGTGCCTTGAGGCGGTGCTGGCCTGGGAGCACCGGCATCTGCCGCCAGAGGAACACACGGGCTATGTACCGTCCCCGCAGGACGCCTGCGCCAGCGCGCCCGAGGCGCCAGCCCCCCTGCGCTGGCTCGACGACGCGTGAGCGGCGAGCTTGCGCACCGGGCCACGGGCCCGCTGGAGAAGCTGCGGGCCACGGTGGGCGACGATGGCACGGTGGCCTATCGCTTACCCCTCGGCGAGGCGGAAATCGCCCTAAACCCGCTCCTGGGGCAGCGCATCCAGCTGCGCTTTGAGGACGCGATCTATTGCACCGCCTGCGGGCGCAAAACGAACAAGAGTTTTAATCAGGGCTACTGCTACCCCTGCTTTCAGAAGCTGGCGGCCTGCGACAGCTGCATCGTGAGCCCGGAAAAATGCCACTTCGCGGCCGGCACCTGCCGGGAGCCCAGCTGGGCCGAGCAGTTCTGCATGACGGATCACTGGGTGTACCTCGCCAATAGCACGGGGCTGAAGGTCGGGATCACCCGGGGGAATCAGGTGCCGACGCGCTGGCTGGATCAGGGGGCCAGCGCCGCCGTGCTCTTCGCGCGGACTTCCACGCGGCACCTGGCGGGGCTCGTGGAGGTGATCCTGAAGGCCCACGCCGCTGATCGCACCCAGTGGCAGCGCCTGCTGAAGGGGCCGCCCGAGCCCGTGGATCTTTTGTCCGCCCGGGAACAGCTCTGGGAGACCTGCGCCGACGCCCTGACGGGGCTCCAGCAGGATCACGGCCTGCAGGCGGTGCAGCGGGTCACGGGCCCGGAGCTTTGGCAGGCGGCCTATCCCGTTACGGCCTACCCGGCGAAGGTGAAGGCCCTGGCTCTGGAAAAGCTGGGTACGGTGGAAGGCACGCTCGAGGGCATCAAGGGGCAGTATCTGCTGCTCACCTCGGGGGTGATCAATATTCGAAAATACACGGCGCATCAGGTGGCTTTCTTCACCTCCTAGGGCTTCCCGCCCTAGGGCATAGAGGCCCCCTTAGGAGAATGGTCATGGCGTACAAGGAAGGGCAGCCCCGGGCAGTGCTGCGCGAGGCCTACGAGCCCCCGGCTTACCTGCTGGATCACACCGATCTCACCTTTGAGCTGGCCGAGGGCGTCACGGAGGTGACGGCGGCGCTGGCGCTTCGCCGAGCCCCGGGGCAGGGGGCCGTGCCCCTGGTGCTCCAGGGTCAGGATCTTGAACTGCTCGGCGTCGCTCTCGATGGCGTGCCCCTGAGCGGCAACGAATACCGCATCGACGGGGAAACGCTTGTGGTGCCGGCCATGCCGGAGCAGGGCACGCTGACGATCAAAACTCGCATCATTCCCGAGAAAAACACGGCCCTGGAAGGGCTCTATCGCTCCGGGGGCATGTACTGCACCCAGTGCGAGGCGGAGGGCTTCCGACGCATCACCTATAGCCTTGATCGCCCCGACGTGCTCTCTCGCTACCGCACCACGATCCGCGGCGATGGCGCGACCCTGCCCATCATGCTGTCCAACGGCAACGAGGTGTCGCGGCAGATCTTGCCCGACGGGCGCCAGGAAGTGGTGTGGGAAGACCCCTTCCCCAAGCCGTCCTACCTCTTCGCCCTCGTGGCCGGGGACCTCCAGTGGATCGAGGATCGTTTCGTGACGGCCTCAGGGCGGGAGGTAACCCTGCGTATCTACACCGAGCCCCACAACATCACCCAGGTGGACTACGCCATGGACGCGCTGAAGCGCTCCATGCGCTGGGACGAGGAGGTCTACGGCCGGGAGTACGACCTCGATATCTTCATGATCGTGGCCGTGGACGATTTCAACATGGGCGCCATGGAGAACAAGGGGCTCAATATCTTTAACACCTCCTGCGTGCTGGCGACGCCGGAGTACACCACCGATCTTGGCTTCCAGCGGGTGGAAGCGGTGGTGGCCCATGAGTACTTCCATAACTGGTCTGGGAATCGGGTGACCTGCCGCGATTGGTTCCAGCTTTCCCTAAAGGAAGGCTTCACGGTGCTGCGCGATGCCCAATTCTCCGCTGATCAGAACTCCCCCACGGTGAAGCGCATCGAGGACGCGCGCTTCCTCCGGACGGCCCAGTTCGCCGAAGACGCAAGCCCCATGGCCCATCCCGTGCGCCCGGACAGCTACCTCGAGATCTCCAACTTCTACACCCTCACGGTGTACGAGAAGGGCGCCGAGGTGGTGCGCATGATGCGGACCCTGCTGGGGGCGGAGGCCTTCCGCCGGGGGACCGATCTTTACTTTGATCGTCACGACGGGCAGGCCGCTACCTGCGAAGACTTCGTGCTGGCCCTGGAAGCCGCGAGCGGTACCGATCTGACCCAGTTCCGGCGCTGGTACAGCCAGGCCGGGACCCCCGTGGTTTCCGTGCAGAGTGCCTATGCCGACGGCACCCTGACCTTGACCTTCGAGCAGCTCGTGCCGCCGACCCCGGGCCAGCCTTCCAAGGCCCCCATGCATATCCCCTTCCTGCTGGGGCTGCTCGATGAGGCGGGGCAGGACCTCTTGCCTGGCGATCTCGCCATCACCGGCGTGGAAACGACGGCTCGGCCTTTGGAGGCCAGCGTGCTGCTCCACCTTCGGGAGGCGGAACATACGGTCACCATCAGCGGCCTCTCCGGTCCCCCGGCGCTCTCCCTTCTTCGCGACTTCTCCGCGCCGGTGAAGCTCGTGGTGGCGCAGAGCGATGAAGAGCTCGCTTTCCTCATGGTGCACGACAGCGATGGCTTCGCCCGCTGGGATGCGGCGGATCGCCTCATGGCTCGCATCCTTTTGAGCCGCCTGGACACCCCCGGCGCCCCGGTGCCTACGGTGCTTTCCGAGGCCTTTGGCGCGCTGCTCCAGGCCGCCTTCACCGCCCCCGATGACGGGGAAGGGAAGGCCATGCTGGCGGCCATGATGACCCTCCCGGCGGAGGAGGCACTTGCTCAGCTCGTCCCCGTGGTGGACGTACACGCGCTTCATGAGGCTCGGCGCCAACTGCGCAATGCGCTCGCCCGTACGCATCGGGATACGCTAGCGGCGCTCTATGCGACCGATCAGGCCCGGCCCTACGCGCCGGATGCGGCGGGCATTGCGCACCGCGCGTTGATGAATCTCGTGCTGTCCTATCTGCTGGCCTCCGGGGATGAGGCCGCGGTGGCCCATGCGGAGGCGCGCTACGCTCAGGCCGATAACATGACCGATCGCTTGGGCGCCCTTCGCACCCTGGTCTGGAGCGACCAGCCTGCCGCTCAGGCGGCGGCGGAGCGCGTACTCGACGCCTTCTATGAGCGTTACCAGGATCAGCCCCTGGTGGTGGATCAGTGGCTCAGCACCCAGGCGCTGATTCCTGGGGCAGAGACCCTTGCCCGGGTGGAAGCGCTCACGGCCCACCCGGCCTTTGATGCGCGCAACCCTAACAAGCTTCGGTCCCTGCTCGGTGCCTTTGCGGGGCAAAACCCCACGGCCTTCCATCGCCCCGATGGGGCGGGGTACCGCTTCCTGGCCGATTGGATCGGCAAGCTCGATGGGCAGAATCCCCAGGTGGCGGCCCGTTTGGCCACACCGCTGACGCGCTGGGCGCGCTACCCCGAGGCGTCTCAGGCGCTGATGAAGCGGGAGCTCGAACGTCTCGCCGGAGAAATCCAGTCTCCCGACGTCTTTGAAGTGGTGTCGAAAGCCCTGGCCTAGGGCGGGTAAAGGGCCGGCAGGGGCGGTGGCGCCGGGGCCTTGCCCCTCGCCGAAAGCTTTCCGGCCAGGGCCTTCAGCTCCGCCCAGGGCATGCCCTGGCCCGTTTGGGCGCGGCCAAAGCGCGCCGCCCCCAGGGCTGAGATGGCCTGCTGCACGGCGCTTTGAACGGCTTCCGGCGCCCCCTGGCCTTCCTCGCTCCGCTGCCATCGCAGGAGCGCCGTGTAGGCGGCGTCCCGATTTTCCGCGGCGATGGCCAATTGCAGGGCTCTCCTTGGAGATTCCTGTGCGCTTTGCCCCGTCGACTCCGCCGGTGCAGAAGATCGCCGTCGCCAGCGCCAGAACCCCATCGCCCCAAGCAGCCCCAAGAGCGCGAGGAGGACCCCACCCCAGGCCGGTCCGAGGGGGACGCTGGCCTCCGGCACAACGTCTTCCGCCGACTCTTGGTCGTCCTCAAGCGGTGCGATCGCGGGTGGGGGCGCTTCCTCGCTGTCCGCGCCGAAGGTGGGCGCGGCCTCTAGGGGCTGAGCGGAAGGCGGAGCCGAGGGGAGTCTGGCCAAGGTGCCTTCCGCCACCGTGAGCTGGGCCCCGGGGAGCGTGGCGTAGCGGAGTTCGTCGGCCTGCGTATCCCACCAGGGCAGGGAAAGGGTAGGGAGGCGGAGCGCACCGGCCGCTTCCGGCATGAGCACCGTCACCATGCGCTGTTCGGCCTGGAGCCAGGGGCCCCGTACCGCCTCTTCAAGGGCGGTTTGGCTGTCGTAGGTGCGAAGCCCCGGCGCGCTGGGCGCGGGAAGGGGGGGGAGGGTGGACGCCGCTAGGCCCTCGGCCCTCAGGCGAAGGGTTTGTTCTAGGGGGACTCCCACCTGGGCCCTTTCCAGCGCCGGAGCATAGGTCGCCTCTAAAGTGAGGTTCTGGGCGGGAAGCCAGGGCGCTCCTTCGGGCCAGCCGGCGGGCACGGGCTTGATGGAGAGCTCATGGCGCGGGGTTTGGGCCCGCAGATTCTTCCGCCGGGTGCGCCCCCCCTCGGGGATTCGCACGGCCCCGGCAAAGCTCTGGGGCGGCAGACGCAGGAGACCGCTCCGCTGAGGAATCAGCGCGTAGCGTTGGGTGATGGTGTTGTAGCGGCGGCCGTCCCGCTGCTGCCGTCCCGGCTCCGCATCCCCAAGGGGATAGACCAGCACGTTGGGGATGGTGGGGGGCGGGGGAAAATCCCCGAAGAGCACGGCGCCGGCGGCGTACCAGAGGGACACGGTGAGCGTGAACTGTTCCTGCACGTAGGCGTTATCGGTGCTGACGGCGCTTTCCATGAAGACCAGGGCGCGCAGGGCCTCCTGGGCCGCCGCGGAGGGCGCCGTCACCCGCACCCGTAGCGGTGGGCTTTCCTGCCCCTTAAAGCGGAGCGGAGGGATCTGCAGCGTTCCCCGGCGCTTGGGCTGAAGGGTAAGGGTCCAGCTCGTTTCCGATTCCGTTTGCCCGTTCACCAGGGTGAACTGGCTGGCCCGCTGCTGACTCATGATGACGAAGTCTTGCTCCAGGGGCGCGAAGTCCGGTTCGCCAATGAAGATTTGCTCATCGATGCGGAGGGTGAGGCGAAGGACGTCGTTTTCGTCGATGACCTCCCGATCCGTCTCTGCGGTGAAGGCGGCGAGGGCTGCGGCGCTGAGCGTCGCCAGGATCAGCAGCGCTAGGGAAAGGAACGGTTTCACCAGGGCTGCTCCGATTCCGGGGCCCGGGGCAGGCCTTGGCGATAGCGCCGCTCCGTCTCGTAGCGGAACTTCCGCTTGAGGAGGGCGCCGGGTTCATCGCGCACCCGGCGGAGCCACTGTTCGAGGGCCTGCTCCGCTTCCTCTTCCGCCTGAGCGGCTTCGGCCGTTTGTTCTCCCGGCGTTTCCGCGGCGGCGGGGGTATCCTCCTGGGCGCCATCGCTGGCATCGTCCCCCGGGTCCGCTTCCCCGCCTTCCCCCGCGTCCCCGGGTTCCTCCGGCGGGGCTTCCTGCCCCGATTCTTCGCTGTTGTTCCCGGCCTCGGCGTCGCTGTCCCCGGGCTCGGGCTGATCCTTCTGCTTGGCTTGCTCGTTTTCGCTTGCGGCCCTAGCGCGATCGAGCAGCTGCTGCACCAACTCCCGATTCTTCACGGCGTCTTCGAGGGTAGGGTTTTGGGCAAGCGCTTGATCGTAGGCCTGAAGGGCCGCCTCGTAGTGTCCCCCCTTGGCCAGCGCGTTGCCCCGGTTGTAATGGCCGAAGGGGTCATCGAAGGCCGCGAAGGCCGCGGCGGCGGCATCGAATTCCTGGTTGCGATAGAGGGCTGTGGCCCGCCAGCGGGGATCCTCGAAGCGGGCGAGGGCCGCTTCCGGTGCGCCCCGGCGCAGGGCGTGGAGCCCGGCCTGGTCGTCGTTCAGGTACCAGGGCGCCTCGGCGGCTTCCGCGGGGGCGTTCGTCACCAGCACGAGGGAGGGCACGAAGAGCAGAACGGCGAGACGTCCCCGCTGGAAGGCCAGGAGGGCGAAGATCAAAAGGGGATAGACCAGCCAGGGCCCGGAATCGACCCACAGTTCAAAGGAGGAGTCCGAGGCCTCGGCTTCGCTGAGGGCTCGTTCCGCCGCCCCTAGGGCGGCGAGATCGGCGCCCTGGGGATCGAAGGAAGCGTAGCTGCCGCCGGTGGCCCGGGCCAGGCGAACCAGGGCATCGTCCTCAAGGCGCGCAAGGACCCGGCGTCCGCCTTCCTCAAGAAAGCCGGAACGACCCAAGGGGGCGAGGGGAATGGGGGCACCGGCTTCCGTGCCGAGGCCCAGCACGAAAACGGGGTAGCGGCTTTCCGCCGCGGCGCTTTCCGGCCGCTCATCGCCAAGGCCGTCGGTGAGCAGGAGGATGCGCCCTTCCCCCGGCGCCGTGCCGTCGAGCAGCTCGCTAGCCTGGCGAAGGGCGGGGCCGAGGCGGCTTCCAAGCACGGGCATGATGCTCGGCTCGAGGGCCGGTAGCAGATTCAAAATGGTGCGCCCATCATCCGTGAGGGGAATGACCGTGTGCGCATCGCCGGCGTAGACCACCAGCGCCGTGCGCCCATCGCGGCGGCTGGCGAGGACATCCTCAATTTTCAGGCGGGCGCGAAGCAGGCGGGAAGGGGGCAGGTCCTCGGCGTACATGGACAGGGAAAGATCCAGCACCAGTACCAGCGCATCATCTCCCTGGCCCACCGGTTGGGGTTGGCGCTCGAGGCTCGGCCCGGCCAGGGCCAGGACCGCAAGGAGCCAGGCCAGGGCGAGGAGGACCAGCCGACCTCGGCCCCTGGGGCGCTCGAAGCCCTCGACGAGGTAGGGGGCAAGCACGGGGTCGAGGAGTTGGTGCCAGCGCCCCTGCTGTCGCTGCCTCCTGAGCAGGAGCGCCCAGAGCCCTGCTAGGGGCAGGAGGAGCCAGACGAGTTCGGGGCGAAGCAGGTGCCATTCCATCATGGCGCTCCCTCCCGCCGGGGCCCGGCGACGGCTAGGGCCAGGAGCATGCTGAGGGCCAGCGCCACGCCGAGGGGCCAGTAGAACAGGGCGGTTACCGGGCGGAACACTTCATCCGGCGCGGGCACAGGTTCAAGGGCGTCAAGGGTTCGGTAAATCTCCGCGAGTTCTTCCGTATTGCGCGCCCGGAAGTAGCGGCCGCCGGTTTGCTCGGCGATGCGCGTCAGCGTGGCTTCATCGAGATCTGCTGAGGGGTTCATGGTGGCGCGGCCAAAGGCGCCCCCAAACCAGCCGGGCGCCTCCATGACCTCCGCGCCAACCCCCACGGTATAGATGCGCACCCCCGCCTGCGCCGCAAGCTCCGCCGCTTTCTCCGGGCTGACCTCACCGACATTATTGGCGCCGTCCGTAAGGAGGATGAGGACCCGGTTTTCCGCGGGCCGATCCCGCAGGTGCTTTACCGCGAGGCCAATAGCGTCTCCGATAGCCGTTTTCCCCCCCGCGATACCCAGGGGCGTTTCCTGAAGGAGCGCATTCACCGTGGTGCGATCGAAGGTGAGGGGCGCTTGGAGGTAGGCGCCGGATCCGAAAAGGATTAGCCCTAGCCGATCACCTTCTCTGCGGGCAAGAAAGGCCTCCAGGACATCCTTCACCACCATGAGGCGCGTCGCCTTCTGTCCCTCGAGCACCATGTCTTCCCGATTCATGGATCCGGAGATGTCCACGGCCAGCAGCAGGTCGCGGCCGGTCACGGGGACACTGACGGGGTCTCCAAAGTGTTCGGGCCGGGCCGCGGCGGTGAGCAGGGCCAGCCAGAGGGCCCAGAGCGCTGCCAGGCGCAGGCGCCGGCGGAGGTCGCCGGACCCGTGGCGCTCGAGGAATGGGGAGAAGGGATCGAGGGTAGGAACCCGTAGCGCCGCATCATCGGGACTGCGGGGCGGAAGCAGGCGGCGCAGAAGCCAAGGGAGGGGCGCCAGCAGGGCCCAGTAGGGCGCGACGAACTCAAACACGGCGAGGCGCTCCATCGCGATGGGCGTCGAGCCAGCGCCGCGCAGCCTCAGCGAGCTCTCGGCCGCAGTCGAGGGGCGCCGCAGCCCAAGCCCCGTAACGCGCATCGCCAAGCCTGTCCGCCGCAGGGCCTTGGGTGAAGGTGGGCGTTGCCATGGCCTCGTCAAGGAACGCGGTGAAGGCCGTTCCGCTGAGCGATGCCACCCGATCCCTTGGATAGTGCAGCAGGGCCACGCGGCGAAGGAGGGCGGTCAGCGTCGCGGCGGCGTCCCCGGCGCTGCGGCTCGGGGCGGTCCGTTCCCACTCGGCGAGCTCCGCGAGGGCCGCCCGGTAAGGCCGGCGCCGCTGATGGCGCCGCCATAGGCGGGAAATAATCAAAGCCGTGAAGCCCAACCCGGCGAGGGTGAGGCCGAGGACCCAAAAATTGGGGGGCCAGGCGCTAGGCTCCGGGGGCTCGGCGATATCCGCGAGGCCGTTTAGTACGGTCAGATCCCCTGGCGCCGGCGCCGCCCACAGCTGCGGGGCGGCAGCGAGCGCGAGGCCCGCAGCAAAGCGCCAGGGCAGAGCGCTGCGCATCATCGTAGCCACCGCCCAAGGTCCTGGAGGTAATCCCCGTCCGTGGAGCATTCCAGAAGCAGCCCCTCCTGGCTTTGCAGCTGGGCCGCGAGCGCCTCCCGCCGCGCCTCGTAGCGCTCGGTCCAGCGCGCAGACGTCTCTCGTCCGGCAAGGTCGAGGGTTTGCCGCCGGCGTCCATCGCTCAAGGGATAGCGCCCCGCCGGGGGCGCGGCCCGCTCGAAGGGGTCGCTCACCAAAATGCCGTGAACCTGGGCCTGCTGTCCGAGCCGGCCCAGCTGCTCCAGCACCTGGGGAAAGGGGGCTAAGCCATCGGCAAAGTCGCTGACCACGATCACCGTGGTCCCGGGGCGGACGACCTTAAGGAGTTCCTGAAGCGCGGCGCTAAGGCTTTCCACCGGCCCCGGGGCTGGGCGGGCCGCAGCGCGAGGGCTTGCGCCGTAGCGTTCCGCGAGGGCTTCGCAGCCCTCGCGAAGCTGGTTCTGGATCCGCAGGACGCTTTGCTGCGTTTTGCGAGGGCGAAGGGCCTCGAGCCCCGTCGCGGTGCGCAGCAGGGCGCCGACCCGGTCCCCGTCGTCATAGGCGCGCCAGAGGAGCAGGGTGGTGAGCTCCGCAATGGCGAGGGATTTCAGGCGCTGGCGGGTACCAAAGAAGGTTTGGGGCCCGAGGTCGGCGAGGAGCAAGATGGGCCGCTCCCGCTCTTCGTGAAAAACCTTGGTGTGTACCCGTCCCGTGCGCGCGGTGACGCGCCAATCGATGTGGCGAATGTCATCGCCCGGCTGATAGGCCCGGGTCTCGGCAAAATCGATGCCCCGGCCGCGAAAACGCGAGCTGCGTTGTCCTGCCCCGCCGGCGCGTACCGTTCGCGGAGGCGTCCACACGAGGCGAGCGGCGGCGGCGCGGAGGGCGAGAAGCTCCGGCAGCGTCGGAACAGCGCCGCGCATGCTTAGGCGACCGGCACCCGAGCCAATAGCTCATCCAGCACATGGTCCGTGCTAATGCCCTGGGCTTGGGCCTCAAAGGACACGAGCACGCGATGCCGAAGTACGTCGTGCACCAGCGCTTGAATGTCCTCCGGGGTGACAAAGTCCCGGCCCTCAAGCCAGGCCCGGGCCCGGGCGCAGCGATCCAGCGCTAGGGTGCCGCGGGGGGAGGCCCCGTACTCGATCCATCGGGCGAGGTCCTCGCCCCAGGGCGCCGGATTCCGCGTGGCCAGGATCAGCTGCACGAGGTAGGTCTCCACGGCGGGGTCCATGTGCAGGGACAGCACGGCTTGCCGGGCAGCGAAGAGGTCTGCCTGAGAGAGGGGCGCCGGCGGCGCCGAGCTCGCCGATGCCTGGGCCTCGGCTCGGACCAGCGCGAGAATGCGCTGCTCCGTTTCCGCGTCGGGGTAGGCCACGAGTACGTTCAGCAGAAAGCGATCAAGCTGAGCCTCGGGAAGGGGGTAGGTGCCCTCCTGCTCGATGGGGTTCTGCGTCGCCATGACGAGAAACAGCTCCGGCAAGGCCAAGCTGCGCCGGCCCACGCTGACCTGCCCCTCCGCCATGGCCTCCAGGAGCGCGGACTGAACCTTCGCCGGGGCCCGATTGATTTCGTCGGCGAGCACGAGGTTGTGAAAGATCGGTCCTTCTTGGAAGGAGAACTGCCCCGTTTCCGGCGAGAAGATATCCGTGCCCGTGACATCGGAAGGGAGGAGGTCGGGGGTGAACTGAATGCGATGGAAGCTGCCCTCCACCCCCAGGGCAAGATCCTTAATCGCTCGCGTTTTGGCGAGCCCGGGGGCGCCTTCTACGAGAAGGTGGCCGTCAGACAGGAGGGCGATGAGCAGCCGGTCCACCAGGGCCTCTTGCCCCAAAATGCGATGATTGAGCCAGCTTCGCAGCGCCAGCAGGGCGTCCCGTTGGGCCATGGCCCGTTCCCCTTTTTCCAATACATGAATAAAACCGCTGCGCAGTCTAACGCAGCTCCGGCTTCCCGGGGGCACCTCATAAAGGCTCGGCATAAGGAAGGAGGAACGGCTACAATGCGCGGTCGAATTTTTGCCGTGGATACGCTGTGTACGCGCTCTTACGCCCCTGGCTTTTTCGCCTGGCTCCGGAAACCAGTCACGACCTCACGCTAGGCTTGCTGGCCGCGGCAAGCCGCCTTCAGCTGGATAGCTTGGCCCCGGCGCCGGTGGACGATCCGATTCAATGCCTCGGCCTCACCTTTCCCAATCGCGTGGGCCTCGCCGCCGGGCTCGATAAGGACGCCCGAGCCTTTGAGGCCCTCGGCGCCCTGGGCTTTGGTTTTCTGGAGCTGGGAACGGTAACGCCCCTGGCCCAGCCGGGGAACCCGAAGCCTCGGATGTTTCGCCTCCCGGAGGCAAACGCGCTCATCAACCGCATGGGCTTCAACAACGAGGGGCTAGAGCCCTTTCTGCGCCGGGTTCGGCGTCGCCGCTACAGCGGCGTGCTGGGCATCAATATCGGTAAGAACAAGGTGACCCCCGCGGAGCGCGCCGCGGAGGACTACACGCATGCACTGCAGGCGGTGCACCGCCACGCCGATTACGTCACGGTCAATCTATCGTCTCCGAATACGCCGGGGCTGCGGGATTTGCAGCAGGGGGACGCCTTTTCCGAGCTTCTGACCGCTCTCGGTCACACCCGGGAGGCCTTGGCCGATCGGGAAGGGCGCCGCGCGCCGCTCTTGATCAAGATTGCCCCAGACCTTCACGACGATGATTTGAAGGGCCTGGCAGCGCAAGCGGCGGAGCGGGGCGTTGATGGGCTGATTGCATGCAACACTACGCTGAGCCGCTCGGCCGTCGAGCATCTTCCTCACGGGGAGGAAGCCGGGGGCCTATCCGGCGCCCCAACCCATGCTCGGGCCCTTGAGGTCATGGCCTTGCTCCGGGCTGAGCTTGGGGCAGCCTATCCGCTGATTGGCGTGGGAGGCATTGACCACCCCGACCGCGCCCGGGCCATGGTGGCGGCCGGAGCGCAGCTGGTGCAGCTGTATACGGGTTTGATCTACGAGGGGCCCGGGCTCGTGTCTCGCGTTGCCCGGGCCTTGGCAGCGTCTGCGCCGTGACCGCTAGCGAGGCTTGTGCAAACCAAACAGGGCGAGGGTGCCATTGGCGCGTTCCTCGGCCCCCAAAAGCCAGCCTTCGAGCCACTGACTACGTAAGCCTAGGGCGCCGCGGGGGCATTGGCTACGGGGACGGCCACGCACGCCAGCGCGATAGCCTTGGTGCCATGCGCGCGCTTTCGTATTGCGTTTATGCGTTCTCATGGAGCACTCCGAGTTGGGGGGGTGAATCCTTGTTTCTACGCTCCTGGATGGGGGCTGTCGAACAACAAAATGCTCTAAGGGCGCCGCTTTCGAGCGCCGGTCGCTATATGCCAAGGAGGGCAAGCCGATGAGCGGGGCACGGCCACGGGTCAAATTGCTGGCGCCCACGGGGCAGGGGCGGGCGGAGGTCATTATCCGCTGCCCCCGGCGCCTTGAACGGATGCTTTCCCAGGAGTTCGCGGAACTTCAGCTGCCCCCGGTGCAGCTCTTCCAGGGTGGGGTACAGGGGCTCTGGACCTTTGAAGAGGCGGAGCTCGCGTGCTTTGCATCGCGCATCGCCAGCCGCGTCCTGTGGCCCCTGGCGCGCTTCCCTGCGCTGAATGCGGACGGGCTCTATGCCGGCGCCGCCTCCCTTCCCTGGGGCCAGTGGCTGCTGGGGCCGCGCAGCCTGGGCCTCGGCTTCGACGGGGTGCATGATCAGCTTCGCCATACCCGCTTCTCCGCGCTCCGGGTGAAGGACGCCATCTTCGATCGCCTTCGGCAGGAGGGTCTGCCCCTGCCGGAACTCGATCCCGCGGGAGCAGAGCTGCAGCTCCACGGCGTGCTCCATCGGGAGCAGGTCACGCTCTACGTGGTGCTTGGGGGCGGCGCGCTGCATCGCCGTGGCTGGCGACGGGATGCGGGGGTCGCCCCGATCAAGGAAAACCTCGCCGCGGCCATCCTTCGCCTCGGGGGCTGGGGGCTTGGGGCGGAAGGCCCCTTATTTGATCCCGTCTGCGGATCGGGAACCCTGCTGGTAGAGGGCGCGCTCATGGCCCTTGGCGTTCCCCCGGGGGTCAGCCGGGAGCGGAGTGGGCACGACCGCTGGGTAGGCGCTGAACGGACCCAATGGGCCGCGCTTCGGGCTCGAAGCGGTGCCCAGGAACGGGAGGCGCCCCTGCGCCTCATCGGCCGGGACGCGGATCCGGAGCAGCTGGCCCGAACCCAGGTGCACCTCGAGGCGGCGGGCCTACTCGATCACCCCTTGCTGGAGCTCGACCTCGCCGAGGGCCGGCTGGAAGCTTATGAGGGCGCCGAGCCCGCCCCTCAGCTCATTGTGGGGAACCCGCCCTACGGTGCCCGCTTGGCCGCGAGTGAAGACCTCTTGCCCACCCTGGGGCGAACCCTGGTCAAGCATCATCCGGAAACGAAGCTGTCCTTCATTGTGGGAGTGCCCGCGGGGGAGGACTCGGACACCCGAGCCCTCATCGCACGGTTAGGGATTCCCGGGCTCAAGGCCAGCGCGCTGAATAATGGTGCCCTCGAAGCCGTCGTGCTGAGCGGGGCGACGCCCGCCGCCCCCGAGGTCAAGGAGGGCGCCCCGGGGGCTGCCGTGGGCGGGCCTGCGCGGGGAGAGGATCCCCTTTGGGACAAGGCCCTGGAGGCCGCAGAGGCCTTCGCCAATCGCATCCGAAAAAACCGGGCCCACCTTGGGCGCTGGGCGCGCCGCCAGGGGGTATCGGCCTACCGCCTTTACGACCGGGACCTCCCGGAATATGTGCTGACCATCGATCATTACGGCACGGCTCTGGCCGTGCAGACCTATGAGGCGCCGAACACCATCGATCCGGCGCAGGCGGCGCTCCGGCAAAAAGCCGCCCTGGCGCTGCTTCCCGAAGCGGCGGGGGTGAAGGAAGAGGCCCTGTACCATCGGGAGCGGCGACGCACGAGTCCGGAAAAGCAGTACGGCGTGGCCAGCCGGGCCCAGGAGCGGGTGCAGGTCATCGAGGGCCCCGCCAAGTTCTGGGTGAACTTAAGCGACTACCTGGATACGGGGCTCTACCTCGATTCCCGGGGCGTGCGCCGAGCGATTGCGGAATATCTCCGCATTCTTCGGGCGCGCCGGTCGCGGCAAGGGCAGGGCGGGCCCCGCTTCCTCAACCTCTTTAGCTATACGGGAACGGCCACCGTGCAGGGGGCTCTCGGGGGCGCGGAGGAAAGCCTCTCGGTGGATCTTTCGCGCACCTATTTAAACTGGGCCCGGGATAATTTTGAGCTGAACCGCCTGGATGGAGCACGCCATAGCCTTCAGCAGGCGGACGTGAAGGCCTGGCTGGGAAGCCCGCCCGCGGGGCCCTGGGAGCGCAACTTCGACGTGATTTTGTTCGATGCGCCCACCTTCTCGAACTCCGAGCGCATGGCAGAGGATTTGGACCTCCAGCGGGATCATCCTGCGCTCCTTGAGGCAGCCCTCAAGCGTCTAGCCCCCGGGGGCGTGCTGTTTTTCGTGACCCACGCGCGGCGCTTTGACTTCACCTTTGAAGCCGAGGGGTGGGCGGCGGAAGAGAAGACCCATCTGACCCTGGATCAGGACTGCGACCGGGGGCGTCCCGCCCATCGTTGCTGGTTGATTCGTCCGGAAGGGGTCACCATTCCCGGCCTCTAGGGAAAGCGCGGGCCCCGGCTGAGGGCGCTTTGCACCAGGCTGCGGGCCAGCTGGGGGAAGGGGAGCCCGGCGGCTTTTGCAGCGTCCGGATAGAGGCTCGTCGGCGTCATGCCTGGTAGCGTATTCACCTCTAACAGCACCGGACCGTCCGGCGTCAAGATCAGGTCCGCGCGGGACAAATCTCGGCACCCGAGGTAGCTGTGAGCGGTCAGGGCAATGCGCTTCATGGCCTCCGCTTCAACTTCGCTCACCGGTGCGGGCACCAAGTGCTCGCTCGCCCCCGGGGCATAGCGATGCTCGAAGTCATACCAGCTGTGCGCCGGGGTCACGATCTCGATGAGGGGCAGAGCCACGGCATCCTGCTGCGCCGGGGCGAAGATCGCCGCAGTGAGCTCCCGGCCCTGGAGCCGTTCCTCCACGAGCACCGCGTCCCCAAAGCCGAGGGCCAGCTCGAGGGCCGCTTCAAGGGCCTCCGGATTATCCACGAGGGTCACCCCCAGGGCCGAGCCCTGCTGGCTCGGCTTCACCACGACCTGGGTGCCGAGGGTGTTTTGCACCATGGCGGAAGCATCGGCCGGCGTCGTTCCCCGGGGGATCACCACATCCCTCGCCACGGGAAGGCCCGCGGCCCGGAAGCCGTGCTTGGCGAGGGTTTTATCCATGGCCGTGACGCTCGCTGCCACGCCGCTGCCCACATAGGGCAAGCCCAGGAGGTCGAGCAGGCCCTGGACCGTACCGTCTTCCCCCGGGGGACCGTGGAGGGCGGGAAACACCACGTCGGGCGCCAGGGCCAAAAGGTTTGAGGCCAGGTCCCGGTCCACCTCCAGCCGCGTCAGCTGCCGAGCAAGGCCCGTAAGCGCCTGCTCGAGGCCCGCTGCGGAGCTCCGGGAGACCTCGGCCTCCGGGGACGGCCCCCCCTGGAGGATGACCACGTGGGCCTGGGCTAAAGCTTTTCCGGTCATGGCGTGTTTAGGCGCTCTTCGCAGGCAAAGGGAAGGTCGATGGGGGGATCGGCGGGGGTGAAGCCAAAGACCCGTCCGTAGAAGCTTAGCTCCGCCAGCAGGGCCGTGCGAACGGTTTCTGCTTGCCGAAAACCGTGCTGCTCTCCGGGAAAGGTCAGGTAGGCGGAGGGCACGCCCGCTTCCGTCATGGCCGCGATCATGGCTTCGGGCTGGGACGGCGGGACCACCCGATCCTCCAAGCCCTGAAGAAAGAGCACGGGGGCGGTGATTTGGTCGGCGTGGTAGCGCGGCGAGCGGGCGCGATAGCGTTCTAGAGTTTCCGGCAAGGGCCCGACAAGCAGATCGAGGTAGCGCGCTTCGAATTTGTGGGTGTCCGCGGCCAGCGCCTCCAGATCCGTGACGCCATAGAGGCTCGTGCCCGCCCGGAAGGTGTCGTGGAAGGCAAGGGCGCCGAGCACCGTGAGGCCCCCGGCAGAGCTGCCACGAATGGCGCAGCGCCGGGGGTCCACGCGACCGGCCTTGATCAGGGCCTTGGCGCCGTCGACGCAGTCGCTGACGTCTCGCTCGCCCCAGGCGCCGCGAAGGGCATCCCGGTAGGCGCGGCCGTAGCCCGTGCTGCCCCGGTAGTTCACATCGAGCACGGCAAAGCCTCGGCTGGTCCAGAACTGGACCTTCAAGTTGAGGGCCGGGGAGGTGGCCGCCGTGGGGCCGCCATGGCTGATGACCAGCAGGGGCGGAGGCGTGGCCGGGGCCGTCACCGAAGCGTTCTTGGGCGCGTAGAAGACGCCATGGGCCGTCTCCCCGTCCGCCGTGGTGAAGCTCAGGGCCTCGGGCTCCGCCAGGGCCCCCTCCGGAAGTACGAGGGGGCTGCTTTCCCGAAGGATTTCCGTTCTGCCGTCGAGGTCCAGGGCCAGGAGCGTCGGGAAGCGGGTGCGGGCGCCGGCGACGGTGAACAGCCGCGTACCGTCGCTAGTCAGCCCATCAAAGTGATCAAAGGGCGTGGCCAGGGGCGTCAGCGCACCGCTGCGCCGGTCAAAAACGCCGAGCTGTTGCTGTCCTTCCTCAAACCAAAGGCAGGCGAGGCGCTGATCGTCGATGAAGCACCAGCTCCGCATGCCAAGCTGCCACAGCGGCAGACCGAATTCCGCGGCTCGGGGAAGGCACGCCCTGGGTGCCTTCCCTTCGCTCGCCTGCTCGTAGAGGTTCCACCACCCCGTGCGGTCGTCCATGAACAGAAGCGCCCCGTCGGGGGCCCAGCCGGGCTGGAACACGCTCGTACCCTGGCCTCCGGCGATGGCGATGGGATCCCCCTCGGGCCGCCCCTCCGCCGTGAGTCGTTGGCGGTAAAGCACGGCGCCGTCCCAGGGCATCTCGCCCTGGTCCCAGGCGAGGTAGGCGAGGGTCCGTCCGTCCGCGCTTGGGGTGGGGCTTGCGTAGAAATCGTGCCCGGAGGCGACCACCTCGGGCTGCGCAAGCGCGCCCTCCCCAAGGGGATGGAGCGCAAGGAAATTGTCCGTGCGCCCCGACCGTTCCCGTTCTCCGACCAGCCAGAGCCCGCGGCCTTGGCTGTCGGGGACGCATTCCCCCCAGCGGACGCCATCATCGGGGGTTAGAACCACGGCACCCCCGCCGGTGAGGGGCTGGGCGTAGAGGCGCTGGTCCTGGAAATTGACGAACAGCACGCGCTCCGCGATCACCGCAAAGGCGCGCCCGCCGTATTCGTGGACCCGGGAGCGCACATTAAAGGGGGCGGGCACGAGGCCACCGGCGGTGAGGGAGAGGGCCTGCACCGTGCTCCGCCCCTTTTCCTCGGGCGTGCCTTCCATCCAGTACAGCTTTCCCTCAAAAACCTCGGGAAAAGCGAGAGTTCGGGCGCCGGCCAGGAGGGCTTCCGGGGTAATAGGGGAGGGCCAGGAGCCGTAGGGCTGGGCAGTCATGAATCGTTACTCCGAAGGGTGGTGCGAGGATCGAGGAGGGTCCAGCGTTCGTGGTCCCGCCAAGCGCCATCAAGGTAGAGGAAGGCCGGGGAAAAGCCCTCCCGGCGAAAGCCGAGGTGCCGCACGAGGGCGAGGGAGCGCTGGTTCCCGGGCTGAATGTTAGCTTCTAGGCGGTGCAGTCCCAGGTGTTGAAAAGCCCAGGTGCAGAGGGTGGAAAGGCCTTCAGCCATGAGCCCGCCTCGGCCGCTTAGCGCCGTCGCGTAATAGCCCAGGGAGGCGCTGAGAAAACTGCCCCGCACAATGTTGTTGAAATTCACGACGCCGAGGAGCGCGCCTTCCTTTCGATCGATCAGCAAGAACCCCCGGTGATCCTCCCGCCGTACTCGAGCCAAATAGGCCCCAAAGGCCCCCCGGGTCAGGGGCGGGAAGATCCAGGGATGGTGGAGTTCCCGGGAAAGGGCCATGGTCTCCAGGAAAACCGTCTCGTCCTGCTCCTGGGGCGGGCGAAGGAGGAGCCGGGGCGTGAAGAGGGCTTCTTCGCTCACGGGGCGTCCCCTTCCCAGGGTCGAGGCCAAAGTACGTAGGCGGCCCCGCGATGGGCCAGCCAAGCCTTGGCAAAGGCTTCGAGGGGGTAGCGCCGAGGCACCGTATCCAGGTTCGGGGCGGCGGGGTCGAGCACCTCTGCGGCGCCGCCGCGAAAACCCCGAAGCACCAGGAGATGGCCCTGGGTTTCCGCGAGGGGCGCCGCCGGGAGCGCGCCTGCGGCAAAGCGGATGGAGGGGACGAGGGCGAAGCCCGCATCCAGCAGGGTCTTGGCCTGGGCGAGGGAGGAAAAAAGCTGGAGCACCCCCGTCGCGGGATAGCCCTGGAGCGCCGCTAGATTTTGGGGCCAGAGGCCGAAAAATCGATCATAGGCGCCGTGGCGGCAGGCTTCATAGAAGTGCTCGGGGACGGCTTGGCCAAAGCCCTCGAGCACCATGCGCAGGCTTGTGGGGCTGCAGCGATGCCGGGCGGCCTCGCCCCCCTCCGCGATCTGCGAACGGGAGGGGAAGCTCGGCAGCGTCGCGCTTTCCCCCGGGTCCTCCGCTTCAACACCGTGCGCCCAGGACCGCCGAGCAAAGGTGAGCAGGAGCGCGCCCGGATCCCCCTCGAGGCGAAGGCTCACGGTGAGATCCTGCGATGTCCTGGCGATCACCCCGTCCAGCCCCTGGGTCAGGGAAGGCAGGGAGGGATCGGGCGTCTCCTTGGGCTTTGGCGCGGGATCCTCCCCGCCGAAGGTGACGGGCAGGAGGGTCAGGTGGCCTTCCGAGGACTCGAAGCGCAGGGTGGCCCGGCCGGTCCAGGGCTTTGACCCTTGAAGGCTCGGGACGAGCCCCTCCCCGGCGGCCAGGGACAGGGTCCCCAGGGGCGTCCAGTGCCCGTGATCGGGGGGAAGGGGTCGGCGGTCTAGGGCTACGAGGCTCGGAAAGGCCGTAAGTAGGGGCTCAGGACGAAGCCCTCGCGGCACAGTAAGGCCCGGTTCCTTCGTCAGGAAGCAGGAGTGCGCTAGCCTTGGGAGCACGGACGAATTCATGGGCCCATGATACGGGCATCGACGCAGGAGGCACGAGTGGAAACCCTTTGGCTCCTTGGGACCGTAGGCTGTCACCTGTGCGATGCGCTACGCCCCGCGGCGGAGGCGGCGGCCCGGGCCCTGGGCTTTCGCCTCGAGGTGGTGGAAATCATGGACCACGAGGCGTTGCTTGCGCGCTTTGAAGCGCAGATCCCCGTGCTCTACCGGCCCAGCACGGACCAGGCGCTTCCGGGGCCCTTTACCCTCCCGGAGGCGCTGGCCTTTCTTCAGGCGCCGGCCTGAGGCGGTCTCCGAACAGGCGAAGGGTGTTCGCTGCGCATTGCGCCGCGAGGGAAGGGAGGGGCACGCCCCGGAGCGTGGCTACGGTTTCCGCGACCACCGGTAGAAACGCCGGCTCGTTGTGCCGGGGCCGGGGGCGCAGGGTGCGGGGTACGAGAAAGGGCGCGTCCGTTTCGAGCAAGAGTCGGTCGTCCGGGATCCGGAGGAGCGCTTCCCGGAGCGCCTCTCCCCTGCGTTCGTCACACACCCAGCCCGTCACCCCAAAATAGAGATCCTGGGCGAGGCCCCAGGCGAGCATGGCGGGGTCGCCGGTGAAGCAGTGGAGCACCCCGGAAACCCTGCCTTCGAAGGGCGCAAAGCAGCCTTGGAAGCGGTCCGCCGCGTCTCGTTCATGAAGAAACAGGGGGAGACCGGTTTCTTCCGCCAGGGCGAGCTGGGTTTGAAAGACCCGCTCCTGCACCGGCCGGGGGGAGTAATCCCGGTTGAAGTCGAGGCCCGTTTCGCCGATCGCGCAGGCTGCAGGGTGGGCGGCGAGGCGCCGTAGCTGGGCAGCCAAATCGTCCGGGGCGCCCGCGGCATCATGGGGATGGACCCCCACCGTGGCCCCGAAACCCTGGCCTGCAGCGCTGGCCTGGGCCAGGGCGGCTTCGGCGCTCGCAAGGCTCGTCCCCGTGAGCAGTCCCGCCCGAACCTTCGCCTCCCACGCTCGCGTGAGCATCTCCGGGAAGGCCGTCGCCAGGGGCGCGTGGGTGCTGTTGATGCCGATATCAATCCACATGGGCCGAGGGACCTAGGGCGCTCCGGGGGCGCTGGCCTCGAAGGCCCGTCGCAGCGCGGCGAGCCGCTGCCCATGGGTGCCTCCGGCGAAAAGTCCGATCCGGGAGGCGGAGCGAAGTCCCAGCAGGCCAGGCCCAAGGCGCAAAATCTCCACATCGTCCTCATAGCCCATAAGGGGCGTTCGGGCGACCACCTTGAGATAGCCGGGCCCTCGGGCCTCGAGGGTCAGCTGGGGGTCGTCGGCAATGAGCTGAGCTAGGCGGGCCAGAGCGCCTTCCAGGGGGCCACTAAAGGCTAGCGGTTCAACGTAGGCCCGCCCCGCATCCTCTCGGCTTACCAAGCAGGGGGGCGCGAGAGGGCAGGGCGCGAGGGCTTCGGGGGCTTCGACCCAGCGCGGCGCCGGTGAGGAGGGCGCTAGGGGGGCACAGCTCGCGAGGGTCCCGAGCACCGTTAAGAGTCCCAGGGTCCTAGCCCTAGGGCGGCGCTGGAACGAGGCGCTCCTCCGGTCGAAAAAGCGGTGTTTCTTCCCCAAGGCGAGCTCCATAAATCACGGCGTAGGCCAGCACATTCTGCACATAGCGCCGGGTCTCGTCGAAGGGAATGCGCTCAATCCATTCGGCCGTGGCGGCCCCGCCAAAGCGCCGATGCCATTGGCTCACGCGGTGGGGCCCCGCGTTGTAAGCAGCAGAGGCGAGCACGCGATGGCCGTCGAACTGGTCGCTCAGCTGCTTGAGGTAATGGCTCCCCAGCGTGAGATTCGTTTCTTCCTCCAGGATGGCCCAGCGACTGTCGAGGTTCAGGCCCAGGTCCTTGGCGACGAGGCGCGCCGTCCCGGGCATGAGCTGCATGAGTCCCAGGGCCCCCACCCGGGAGCGGGCATCGCTCATAAAGGCGCTTTCCTGCCGGGTGATGGCGAAGAGCCAGCTGGGGGGGAGCGCCGTGGCCTCTGCGCGGGCGCGGAGGGGACCCTCGAAGGCGAGGGGGAAACGGAGGTCCAGCACGTCCCAGTGCTCCCCCTGGACCGTTGCGGCAATGGCCATGCGATGCCACCCCGCTTGGTCCGCGAGCGCAGCGAGGTGAAGCGTCTCCTCTCGGCTTAGGCGCTGCGCCGCGTCCAGGAGTTCAAGCCGGGCTTCGGGACGCTCTCCCAAAGCCCGGAGCTCAAAGGCCCGGCGCACCGCTGGATCCTGGGCGACTCGCTCGAAGATTTCGAAACGGTAGGCCGGGCGTTCCTCGGCCAGCTGATAGGGCTGGCCTAAGCGGTCGGCGGCGAGAAAGCCGTAGTAGCTTCGATCCTTGGCCAAGGCAGCAAGGCGAGCACCGGGGGGCATCGTAAGGGGGGAGGGTAGGCTCGGCGGGTGCGCGCTGAGCAGGGGTGGAGCGGCTGGCGTAGGGGGCGGCTCGGGCGGTGCCCCGAAGGGCGCCGCGGCCTCCCCAAGACCCAGGGCGAGCTCGCTATGGGCGCGCCAGTACTGCCATCGTGCTTGCCCTTGCATCCACCCGGGCATGCGTTCGAGCCAGATCAGGAGCGCTTCCCAGGCGCCGTCCCCGAGCGCCTTTTCCGCAAAGCGTTCCACGAGGTCCGCGGTGCTTTCGCCCTTCAGTTCTGCGGGGGGCCAGGGTAGCTGGGTAAGGCGAGCCATGTCGTCCCGCTCGAGCTGCTCGTCGAGCAGGGCCATGCGAACGCTGGCCTGGCTTGAATTCGGAAGCTGATCTCTCCAGGCCTCCAGGGCGGCCTCGGCGTTCTCCCGGTCCTGTCTTGCCCACTTTCGGAGGGCAAGGGTCAGGGCACCGGCGCGTGCCCCGGCCGCTGGCGCGGTGGTCTCCAGCGCGATCAGGGTGCGGGCCCGGGCGGCCCAGGACGTGCGCGCAAGAAGAGCCTCCCCGAGGGCGAGGCGTGGGGGGTCAAGAAATCGCAGCAGGTAGCGGGCGAGAGCGGGACGCTGGGCTTCCAAGGCAAGCATGAAGCGGTCCCAGGCTAGGCTGGGGGTAATGTGCCCCCCAGCGATGAGGGCTTCAAAGAGGGGGTCGCAGGCCTTGGGCTGGGAGCGCGGGGCAAGCCAAAGGGTCGCGGCGGCGGCCACGGCTTCTGCCCGTTCCCCCTCCGACGTCGCCGTTTGCAGCTGAGCCCAGGCCCCATGGCAGGCCGGCGTCGTCCCCGGTGCCAAGGCCGGATCATAGTGCCGAGCGTAGAGGGTCCACTGCTTTCGCCGGGCCAGGTTCTCAAGCCAATGGGTCATCAGGCGATCCCCGAGCCGGCTGTCCCCGTAGCGGCTTCGAAAGGCGAGGACGTCCGCCTCGTTGGCCTTTGAGAGATAACGCAGGAGCCGGTAGTAGGCGAGATAGGGCGCGAGGGGATAGGCCTCTAGGGCGGCCTGCTGCCGCTCGAAGCGGGGAAGATTGTTGCCGTAGAGGCTCGCCAAGGCGGCTCGATAAGCCTGCCGCTGCCGGTCTAGATCCGGGCCTGAAAAGTGACGAAGGGGGCTGAGCTCGGGGGCGCGGGGAATCGCGTCCGCCGCCGTCGCCAGCGCGCCCAGCAAGCTGCCCACGAGCAGCGCAAGGCGCGGCCATCCGCGGCGGAGCAGGGCGGGCATTTAGTCCTCGACTTCACCCACGCGAACCGCGAGCACGTCGCAGCGCGCCCCGTGGAGTACGCTGTTGGCCGTGGAGCCCAGGAGCAGCGCGAGGCCATGGCGGCCATGGGAACCTACGACAATAAGATCGCAGCCCACTTCCTCCGCGATGCGATGGATTTCCGCCTCCGGGCGCCCGAAGACCAGGTGCTGGCGTTCCTCGGGGATAGTGAGGGCGGCGCTAAAGTCCCCTAGCTGGCCCTTGGCCTGCTCATGGATCTGGTCCTGCACGCTGGAGAGATCCATGGGAATATCGCCCCCGTAGGCGAGGCTTAGGGGTTCGATAACGTGGAGCACGCTCATTTTGGCGCCGCAGGCGGCGGCGAGGGCCTGGGCCCGTTCCCCGACACGCTTAGCATCTTCTGTGAGATCAATTGCGAGCAGCAGATGGGTGTAGTTGGCCATGGACCCTAATCTCCCGAGGGGCTGTTTCGCTGGACCATACAATGGCCCTTGGCGGCCCTCAAGGGCTCATTGCAGGAGAGAATTCTATGACCGGATGGGTCATCGCTGGGGTGGTGCTGGTGCTCTTCGCTTGGCTGCTTCGGCAAGCGCTGCCGAGCCCGCGGGATCGGCAGCTTGAGCGGCTGAGAACCTCGGCCCGGGCCCAGGGCCTTCAGGTGTCCCTGCGCCCGGAGACGCCCACGCAAACGGGGGATCGGCTACGGCCAGGGGGTACGGAGCGGCAGGAAAAGCTGTTGCGGCCCTTTTACAGCTTGCCGCTGACCGGGGCGCCCCGGGCCCCGAGGCCGAAATGGCAGGCGGACTATCGACCGGAAGGGGCCTCGGCCCCCATGGCGCCCCTGCCTCCGGGCTGGCTGCTTCGCCCCGGCACCTTGGTGCTGGCGGGCGCCGTGCTTGAGGACCTCGGGCCCGTGCTGGCGGCGGCGCCTCCGGGGATCGAGGGCATTCGCGCCGATGGTGGGCAGGTGGGGGTGCTCTGGAGGGAGCGGGGGGAAGCGGCGGAGGTCGAGGCCCTTAAGCGCTGGCTGGAGACCCTTCGAAGCTTTCACCTGGCGCAGCGGGTGCGCACGGTCGATGCCGAGGCCCCCCTTTGACCCTGAGCCCGCTTAGCTGCTATTGCTGAAAAAGAAGGCGAGGGTCTGCTAGCCTCGCCGCGCCGTCTCGGCGCCTTCGTGACCTTCTGAGATCAGAGACTCCATGGCCAAATCCCTTGTGATCGTCGAATCGCCGGCAAAGGCGAAGACCATCAATCGTTACCTCGGCAACGACTTCATCGTGAAGTCGAGCGTTGGGCACATCCGTGATCTTCCCGTGAGCGGTACCGGATCGAAGGTCGATCCGAAGGCTCGGGCGGCGGAAGCGGCGAAGACCCGCAAGCTGTCCCCGGAAGCCAAGGCGGCTCATAAAAAAGCCAAGGCGAAGGCCCAGCTCGTGGCGCGCATGGGGGTGGACCCGGACAACGGATGGGCCGCCCAGTATGAGGTGCTGCCGGGAAAGGAGAAGGTCGTAAGCGATCTTCGAAAGGCGGCGGAGAAGGTGGATACGGTTTATCTCGCCACGGACCTTGACCGGGAAGGGGAAGCCATCGCCTGGCACCTTCAGCAGGCCCTTGGAGGGCGCCCGGAGCGCTACAAGCGCGTGGTCTTCAACGAGATTACGCAGCGCGCCATTCAGGCGGCCTTTGCGGAACCGGGGGAGGTTAACGTCGACCGGGTTCATGCGCAGCAGGCCCGGCGCTTTCTTGATCGGGTGGTGGGTTACATGGTCTCGCCGCTGCTCTGGGCAAAGGTGGCCCGGGGGCTGTCCGCTGGCCGGGTGCAATCGGTAGCGGTGCGTCTCATTGTGGAGCGGGAACGGGAAATTCGCGCCTTCGTCCCCGAGGAATACTGGGAGGTGTTTGCGGACCTTTTGGCGGAAGGGGAGAGCGCCCCGGCCCGCTTCCAAGTTCACCGCGGCCCGGATGGGGCTTTCCGCCCGAGCTCCGAGGCGGAGACGGAACAAGCCCTGGCGGCCCTTCGGGGTGCCGACTTTGTGGTGCGCAGCCGAGAGGACAAGCCGACCACCACGCGCCCCGGAGCGCCCTTCATCACCTCCACGCTGCAGCAGGCCGCGTCCACCCGCCTGGGCTTTAGCGTGAAAAAAACCATGACCCTGGCCCAGCGCCTCTACGAGGCAGGCTACATCACCTACATGCGGACCGACTCGACCCACCTGTCCGGGGATGCTATCGGCGCCGCCCGGAGCTTCATCGAGCGCCAGTACGGGGAGGCCTACCTCCCGGAAAAACCCAATTTCTACAGCAGCCGGGAGCAGGCCCAGGAGGCCCACGAAGCCATTCGCCCCTCGGATGTGCGCGTAAAGGCCTCGTCCCTGGCCGTGGAAAGCGACGCCCAGCGGCTCTACGACCTCATCTGGCGCCAGTTTGTGGCCTGCCAGATGACCCGCGCGGAATACACGAGCACGAGCGTGGTGGTCGATGCGGCGGGCTACGAGCTTCGACTTCGGGGCCGGATACTTCGCTTCGATGGTTACACGCGCGTCCAACCCCCCGCGGGGCGGGACGAGGACGTGCTGGTCCCGGACCTGAAAGCGGGGCAAGCCCTAGCCTGCCAGGCCCTCGATCCCAAGCAGCACTTCACCAAGCCCCCGGCGCGCTACAGCGAAGCGGCGCTGGTGAAGGAGCTCGAAAAGCGGGGCATTGGCCGCCCCTCCACCTACGCGGCGATCATTTCGACGATCCAGGATCGGGGCTACGTGAAGCTCGATAAGCGCCGCTTCTACGCCGAGAAAATCGGCGAAGTGGTCACGGATCGGCTCGTGGAAAATTTCGATGACCTCCTGGATTACGCCTTTACGGCGCAAATGGAGGAGCGCCTCGATGCGGTGGCTGAGGGGGACGTGCCTTGGAAGCAGGTGCTCGATACCTTCTACACGGACTTCTCTGCCCGCCTGAGCAAGGCCGAGCAGGCGGAGGGGGGCATGCGCCCCAACGACCCCATGGAAACGCCCATTCCCTGCACGGTCTGCGGTCGCCCCATGATGCTGCGCATTGCCTCCACGGGGGTTTTCCTCGGGTGCTCGGGCTATAGCCTGCCGCCGAAGGAGCGTTGCACTCAAACCGTGAATCTCCTCGGAGGCGATGAGGCCGTGGACCTCGATGCCGATGATGAGAGTGAGTCCAAGGCGCTCCGGAAGCGGCGTCGCTGCGACACCTGCAATGCCACCATGGAGTCCTATTTGCTCGACGAGACCCGCAAGGTCCACGTTTGCAGTAACGCCCCGGACTGCTCGGGCTTTGCCATTGAGACGGGCGTATTTCGCCTGAAGGGCTACGAGGGCCCGACGCTGGAATGCGATAAGTGCGGCGCGGAGATGCAGCTAAAGTCGGGGCGCTTCGGAAAATACTTCGGGTGCATGGCGGGGGACTGCAAGAACACCCGGAAGCTTCTGCGCAGCGGCCAGCCGGCGCCGCCGAAGATGACGCCCATTCCCATGCCCGAGCTACGGTGCCTTAAGGTCGACGACACCTATGTGTTGCGCGACGGGGCGGCGGGGCTTTTCCTGGCGGCGAGCGGATTTCCCAAAAATCGGGAGACCCGAGCGCCTCTGGTCTCCGAGCTAAGGCCCCATGGAAATGAGCTAGATCCCAAATACGCCTTCCTCCTGGAGGCCCCGGAGGCCGATCCGGACGGCAACCCAGCGGTGATTCGCTGGAGCCGGAAGGACGGGGAGCAGTACCTGCTGTCCGAGGTCGAGGGGCAGGCCACGAAGTGGCGCGCTTTCTTCCGCGACGGTAAATGGGTCCAGGAAGAGGCGAAGGCGGCGGCCCGCAAAGCGCCAGCGAAGAAGAAGGCGCCCCGGCGCAAGGCGCGGAGCGCATGACAGAAGGGTCGAGCACCGGGGACGGCTTGCTGGAGATCATTCAGCTCGAGAATGGGGATGTGGTGCTGCGGCGCACGCAGCACCCGGAGGGGGAACCGCTGGTGCTGTTCCGCTTCTCCCGCGCGATGCTAGAGCGCTTCGGGGACGATTTGCTCGAGGTGGTGGAGGCCATGCTGGATGCGGCGGCCGATGCGGCCTCGGACCTTCACGAGCAGCATTCCGGGGAAAGTCGAAATGGTTGGGCCCTCATGTTTCACGATGAGGGCTCGACGCTTCACTAGGACGTGGCGCTGCAGCTTTCTACGCGAATCCCCTGATCTAGACGCCTTGCCGAAGTACGCCCACCGCTAGGCCTTCGATGGCGAAGCTTTGAGCGGCGAGGTCCACCTCAATGGGGGCAAAGTCCGGATTTTCAGCCAGAAGGGTGATGTGCTGCCCGCGCTGTTGGTAGCGCTTCACCGTGACCTCATCGTCCACCCGGGCGACCACGATTTCCCCGTTGCGCGCCGTTTGAGCTCGGGCAACAGCGAGGAGATCGCCGTCAAGAATGCCGACGTCCCGCATGCTTTCCCCGTGAACGCGAAGCAGGTAATCGGCGCTGGGCTTGAAAAAGCTCGGCGGTACGGGGCTGTGGTCTTCAACATGCTCCAGGGCCAGGATGGGCTGGCCCGCAGCCACGCGCCCCACAATGGGAAGCCCGAGGGGCTCCCCTGGGCTTTCCTCGAGTAGCTTAAGGCCCCGGGAGGTGCCCGGGATAAGGGCGATGGCGCCCTTCCGCGCGAGGGCCTTTAGGTGCTCCTCCGCGGCATTGGCAGAACGAAAACCGAGGCTTCGGGCGATATCGGCCCGGGTAGGGGGATAGCCCGTTTCGTCAATATGGCTGCGAATGACATCGAGCACTTGTTGCTGCCGGGGGGTGAGGCGATCCATAGCCGAGCTCCCTGTGGTTTTCTGTGATTTTATCCAGCCTGTATATTTAATCAACCCGTGGGGCAGCGCAGCCGAAGGGGCTGGTGTATAGTGCGCGCCCGCAGCAGCACCGGGGAGTCTCATGGACGCCATCAACGATCGCATTGCCGTTTTCATGGCGAGGTTCGGCCTCGAAGGCTGGATGATCGAGGTCTTCCTAACGGTTTTCCTGACCCTCCTGGCCGCGGCGTTCCTGAAACGCTTCCTAGGCCGTCTGCGGCGCCAGTTTGAGAAAACCGCTAACCCATACGATGATGCGCTCGTGGCTTCCGCCGAGCGCCCCATGGTTTGGCTGGTGACCGTACTCGGTCTATGCCAGGCCGCGGAAGCCGCCGGCGCTCAGGCGCAGGTGGAACTCTTCGAACTGGTGGACCCCCTGCGCACTCTCGCCGTGGTCTCCCTCGTTGCCCTCTGGGGCGTGCGCTTTGTGCAGCAGGTAGAAGCTCGGTTCCTCGCCGGGGACGCCGAGGACGGTCCCATCGATGCCACCACGGCAACGGCGGTGGGCAAGCTGTTGCGCATGTCCATCATCATCACTGCGGTGCTGACCGCGGCCCAGTCCCTAGGCTTTTCCATCGCCGGGATTTTGGCCTTCGGCGGGGTCGGCGGCATCGCCGTGGGCTTTGCGGCTCGGGACCTCCTGGCCAACTTCTTTGGCGCGCTTATGGTGTTTCTTGATCGTCCCTTCTCCGTAGGGGATTGGATTCGTTCCCCGGATCAGGAAATCGAAGGGACCGTAGAGCATATCGGCTGGCGCTTGACCCGCATTCGCACCTTCGATCAGCGGCCCCTGTACGTACCCAATGCCACCTTCATGTCCCTGACGGTGGAAAATCCTTCCCGCATGAACAACCGGCGGATCTACGAGACCATCGGCGTTCGCTACGACGACGTCGCCGTGCTGCCGGCCATTTTGGAAGACATTCGGACCTACCTTGCGGGTCACGAAGCCATCGACCCTGGGCGCACGCTCATGGTGAACTTCAATGCCTTCGGCGCCTCGTCCCTCGATTTTTTCATCTACACCTTTACCCGCACCACGGTGTGGACCGAGTACCACGCCATTAAGGAGGCCATCCTCCTCGACATTGCGGCCATCATTGATCGCCATGGCGCCGAGATTGCCTTCCCTACGCGCACCCTTCACCTGGCTGGCCCCCTTCAAGCCGAGCCAAGCGCCTAGCCCACCCTAAACCCATAGGATTGCTTTTCTTCATGAGCCGTAAGAGCGAGCTGCAGCAGGAATACCTTGAGGTGCTGGATCACGCCGAGTGCCTCTTTGCCCCGGAAGCCGTGGACAGCGCCGTGGAGCGCTGCGCCCGGGCCGTCACGGACGTCTACGAGAACCTGAACCCCTTGGTGCTCTGCGTGATGATCGGCGGGCTTCGCTTCACCTCCGATCTCCTGGGGCACCTGCGCTTCGCCCTTGAGCTCGATTATCTGCAGGTGACGCGCTACGGCGACGAGACCCAGGGTGGGGCGCTCCTTTGGAAGAAACCGCCGACGCAATCGCTCCGGGGGCGGCACGTGCTGCTCGTCGATGACATTCTCGATGAAGGGGTCACCCTGAAAGCGCTTCATGCCTTCTGCGAAGCGGAGGGGGCGGCCTCCGTCGCCAGCGCCGTGCTGGTGGATAAGGCGCGCCCGGACCGGGCCCTGGAGGCGGATTTCGTGGGCCTCGTGGCGCCCGATCGCTTTCTCTTCGGCGAAGGCATGGATTACAAGGGCTACGGTCGCAATTTGCGGGGCCTGTGGGCCGTCGCCTAGGGAGGCAGCATGACCATCGGATTGATTGCAGGGACGGGCTTCGAATACTTCGACGCCATGACCGTCGAGGACAGCCTGACCCTCTCCACGCCCTGGGGTTCGCCCTCCGGGCCCCTCCTCCGGGGCACGCTCGGCGGCGCCCCCGTGCTCTATTTGGCGCGCCACGGTAAGGGCCATGCGCTGGCGCCTCACGCGATTAACTACCGCGCGAACATTGCCGCCCTGAAGGAAGCAGGGGCGAAGGCCATTCTTGCCGTCTACACCGTGGGCGGCATCACCGAGCCGACCTGGAAGCCTGGCACCCTGGTCGTCCCCCGCCAGCTCATTGACTACACCTGGGGTCGGGAGCAGAGCTTCTCCCTGGAAGGGGAGGTGCTCCACGTCGACTTCACGGACCCCTATGACGAAACCCTGCGGCAGGCGCTTCTGGCCGCCGCCGCGCCGGTGCAAGCGGACGCCGCTCTGCCCTTGGTCGGCGACGGCGTTTATGCCGCCGTGCAGGGGCCCCGGCTGGAGACGGCCGCGGAAGTCGATCGCCTAGAGCGCGACGGCTGCACCATTGTGGGCATGACGGGCATGCCGGAAGCGGGGTTGGCCAGGGAGCTGGATCTGCCCCTGGCGGGCCTGGGGCTGGTGGTCAATCCCGCGGCGGGGCGGGGCTCGGTGAGCCTGCCGGAAATCATGGCGGCCGCGGAAGCAGGGCGGGGTCGAATCATGGCGGTGCTGGCGGCGGCCGCCGCCGCCCTCGGCGCCTAGGGGCTTACGGCTCTGTGGGCCGGACTTCGATCAGCACCGCCAGGCGGGGATGGTCGATATGGTGAAGCTCTTCCGAGCGCATGCGCCGCGCCAGGGGGATCTCAAGCCACCCCTCACCCTCTCGAAGAAACATCGTTCCCGATAGGTGCAGGAAGCGCCGAAGATCCACGGCGAGGCTGCCCGTGAGCTCTGGGGTGTCCTCGTCCTCCGGGAGCCAAAGGGCCAGGGGGAGGGTGGCCTCGTTCTCCTCGAGCACGGCGCGCCAGCCAAAATGTCCCACTACGCGGAAGTCTGCGCTGCGCGCGAGGCTTCGTCGGGCGCCCCCAAAGCGCAGCTCCCGGGCCGTGAGGGGACGCCAGCGATCGGCGTCGTCCTCATCCGCTTCCCGCTGGGCCAGAGCCGGGGCGAGCACCGGAGCCTGCCGGAGTCCAAAGGCCGGGACGCTGCGCCCTTCCGGCGCTCGGTGAAAGGCCAGGGGGCGCGGGGGGCCGAGCGCCCGGACCCAGCGAAGGGACTCAAGGCTTTTGAGGTGCTCCAGACCCCGGCTTTCCGAGGCCCGGAGCTGCGCCAGTTCGTCTAGGAAGGCGTCGAGGTCGGGGCTAAGGCCCGGGGTGACCCAGCGCAGGGTTGGGCTTTGGCCCACGCTGTCCCAGAGCGCTTTGGCTTGCCCCGGGTTCGTCGGGCGCGGCGCATCAAAGCGCAGAGCCTGGGCTGGCCATTCCGGCGCCTCTCGGACCGTGAGCTGCTCCTCCGTGATGGCCAGCGCCGCCAAGGGCTTCACGAAGAGCACTTCCACATCGAAGCTCTCGCTCCGCGCCAGGGTCGGCAGGAGCGCAAGCCCGAGGATGAGAAGACCCCTAGCCACGATGCCCCGCAGGTTTCGCCAGGGCGTCGAGCAGGCCCTCCACCGTTTGCATGCGCTGCTCCGGCGTTTCCATGGGGAGGCGGAAGCGCAGGCGCTGGCCCCCCTCGAGGCGGTAGCGATCGGGACTTTGCTGCACGAGGGTAATGAGCGCCATGGGGTCGAGGGTGGGTTCCTGGGCAAAATCCAAGCGCCCATTTTCCGCCCCGGCGTTGACTCGGGTCACCCCGAGGGCCTCCGCCTTCAGCTTCAGACGGGTGACCTCGAAGAGGGTTTTCAGGGGCGGGGGGAGCAGGCCGAAGCGGTCGATCATGCTGCGCTGCACATCCTTCAGCGCCTCCTCGTCCTCGGCGCTGGCGATTTGCTTATAGGCGATGAGCCGGGCATGGACGTCCGGGAGATAGTCGTCGGGGATCAGGGCGGGGAGATGGAGATCCACCTCCACCCCCGTGCCCAGCGGCGCATCGAGATTGGCCTCCTTCCCCGCCCGCAGCGCTGCCGTGGCGCGCTCGAGCATATCCATGTACAGGGTGAAGCCGATGGCCTCGATTTGCCCCGACTGCTCGTCCCCAAGCAGTTCCCCCGCACCCCGAATTTCTAGATCGTGGGTCGCCAGGCTAAAGCCTGCGCCGAGATCTCCGGCGGCTTCGATGGCCTCGAGGCGCTTTTGCGCATCGGCGGTCATGGCCTTGACGTGGGGCGTCAGCAGGTAGGCGTAGGCCTGGCGGTTGGACCGGCCCACCCGCCCCCGAAGCTGGTGTAGCTGGGCCAGGCCGAAGCGGTCCGCGCGCTCGATGATGATGGTGTTCGCGTTGGGGATATCGATGCCCGTCTCGATGATGGTGCTGCACAGGAGCACGTTGGCGCGACGATGATAGAAGTCGCCCATGACCTGCTCGAGTTCCCGCTCCCGCATCTGCCCATGGCCCACGGCCACCCGAGCTTCGGGAACGAGGGCCCGCAGCCGCTCAGCGGTTTGCTCGATGGTGCGGACCTCGTTGTGCACGAAAAACACCTGCCCCCCGCGGAGCAGCTCCCGGAGCACAGCTTCCTTGACTAGCCCATCGGAGGCTTCCCGTACAAAGGTTTTAATCGACAAGCGTTGCTGCGGCGGCGTGGCGATGATGGAAAGGTCGCGAAGGCCGTGCATGGACATATTGAGGGTGCGGGGAATGGGCGTGGCCGTGAGGGTGAGCACGTCCACCTCGGCCCGGAGCGCCCGAAGCTGCTCTTTCTGCCGCACCCCGAAGCGGTGCTCCTCGTCGATGATGATGAGCCCCAGGCGAGCGTATTCAAATTCCTTGCTGAGCAGCTTGTGCGTGCCCACGAGGATGTCGATTTTTCCCGCCTTCAGGCGCTCTGCGACGGCCTTCACCTCGCTGGCGCTGCGAAAGCGCGACAGCACTTCCACGCGCACTGGCCAGTCGGCGAAGCGGTCGCTGAAGGTTTCAAAGTGCTGCTGGGCGAGGAGGGTCGTGGGCACGAGCACGGCGACCTGTCGCCCCCCGGCCACGGCGAGGTAGGCCGCGCGCATGGCCACTTCCGTTTTTCCGAAGCCGACGTCTCCGCAGACCAGGCGATCCATGGCTCGGGCCGCGGTCATGTCCTCGACCACGGCGGCGATGGCCCGTTCCTGATCGTCCGTCTCTTCGAAGGGAAAGGCGCCGGCAAAGCGCTCGTAGTCCCCGTCCGGAGCCGGGAAGGCATGGCCCGGGCGGAGCTCCCGGCGGGCGTAGATATCGAGAAGCTCGGCGGCGACGTCTCGGACCTTTTCCGCGGCCTTGCGCCGGGCCTTCTCCCATTGTTCCGAGCCCAGGCGGTGCAGGGGCGCATGGGCCTCATCGGCGCCGCTATAGCGGGAGATGAGGTGCATGTTCGCAACGGGTACGTAGAGCTTGCTGCCCCCGGCGTACTCGAGGGTCAAAAATTCCTGGGCGCCGTCGTCCAGGGTCATGGTTTCGAGCCCAAGATAGCGACCGACCCCGTGCTCGTTATGCACCACCGGGGCCCCGGGGGTGAGCTCGGACAGGCTGCGAACGATCAGCTCCGGGGCGTCCCCGGCCCCCTTCTTCCGGCGCCGGGATTGCTGCACCCGCTCGCCGAGGAGGTCCGCTTCCGTGATCACCGCAAGCTTCTGCTCCGGGAGGTGGAAGCCGTGGAAGAGGGGGGCGAGGGTGAGGCCCAGGCTGGGCCCGTCATCGAAGAAGGCTTCAAGATCGGAGACGGCGGACACCGCCAGACCGCCCCGGGCCAGCGTTTCCCGGAGCAGCTCCCGGCGTCCCGCCGATTCAGCGCAGATCAGGATCCGCTCCGGGGCGTCCTCCCCGGCGAGGAAGGTTTTGAGGCGGTCGAGGCGGGCCTGCGCATCCTCGCTATAGCTGAGGTCGGGAAGGGGGCGGACCGCAAAGTCGAAGCCGTCCCCGGCGTCGGTGCTCAGGCGAAGCTGGCCAAAGCGCCCGAGCTGCTCGAAGAGCTCGTCAGCGCTTTGGAAGAGCGCATCGGGAGGCAGGATGGGTCGCTGGGGGTCGTAGCGCAGATTCTCGAAGCGTCCCTCCACCTCCTTTCGGAAGGCCTCCGCCGCAGGCGCTGTGCCCTCGAGAAAGGCCACCAGCGTGCCCTCCGGGAGGTAGCTCGGGAGGCTATCGAGGGCGTCAAAAAAGAGCGGCAGGTAGTACTCAATGCCCGCGGGCGCGCTGCCCTGAGCCACGTCCTGGTAGATCGGGCAGGCCCGGGCATCGACATCAAAGGCGAGATGCCAGCGATCCTTAAAGCCCTTCAGCGCCGCCTCATCGAGGGGGAATTCCTTCGCCGGCAAAAGGCGCAGGGCGTCTAGGGTTTCGAGGGTGCGCTGCGACTCCGGGTCGAAGGTGCGGAGGGATTCGATTTCGTCATCAAAAAGGTCGATGCGAAAGGGGTGGGCGCTCCCCATGGGGAAGATATCGATGAGGGCGCCTCGGACTGCATATTCCCCATGCTCGAGCACCGTATCCACGCGCCGGTACCCCGCGGCGTGGAAACGCCGGAGGCTCTCGTCTCGATCGAACCGATCGCCCTTGCTGAGGGCCAGGGTACGCCCGAGGAGCCAATTCAAGGGGGAGATGCGGTGGAGGAGGGTGGTGATTGGGCTCACCAGGACGCCCCGGCGCAGGGTGGGGAGGGCCGCGAGCGTTGCCAAGCGTTGGGAAATGATCGCCTCGTGGGGGGAAAAGCTGTCGTAGGCGAGGGTTTCCCAGTCCGGGAAGTGAAGCACCTCCGGGTCCGAGGGCTGGCTCAGGAAGAAGGCCAGCTCACTTTCTAAGCGGTTGGCGCTTTCCGTGTCGGCGGTAACCACGAGCACCGGCGCATCCTGGGCCCGGGCCGCGGCGGCCAGAGCGAGGGCATCGGCCCCCGGCAGCAGGCCTCGCCAGCGCAGGCGGCGCTCCGCGGTATGGGGACGCGGGGGCGCGAAGGGATCGGCGCGGTGACTCATGGGGGCCTCACGAACTTGGAGCCCCCTAGTGTACACCCCGCGGGGTGGCCAAGGGGGGGGGAAGTATTGATAATGCCCGCCTTTCCGGTCTCTGAAGCCCTGCCCCAGGGTTAGCAATTCTTTACAAGGAGCACGCCGTGGCCTTACCGAGCCTTGATGATTATTTCCCCGATTGGAAACAGCGCGAGGCCCTTGCGGAGGCCATGATTCCGATCATCGGTAAGCTCTATCGCGGCAACGTGGTGACCTACTGCTACGGCCGGGCGCTCTACAACCAAAGCGTCACCAGCATCATGAAGGCCCATCGCTATGTGCGGCAGGTGGAGCGCAACGAGCTGTCGGAGTTCGAGACCTACCCCATTTTTGAAGCCATGGCGTCCCTCGATCTCGGCCCCTGCCATATCGACGTGGGCAAGCTGGCCACCCAGTTCATGGCGGAAACGGCAGAGACCGGCATCGATGCGGAAGCCTTCGTGCGTCGGGCCTGCGCCGAGGTCATCGGCCGCCACACGCCGCCCATCAGCGAGCCCCAGGACGTGGTGCTCTATGGCTTCGGGCGCATTGGCCGGCTGGCGGCGCGGCTCCTCATCGAAAAGACCGGCGGTGGGCAGCAGCTTCGCCTCCGCGCCATTGTGGTTCGCCCCTCCAAGGTCGAGAACGATCTCGAAAAGCGCGCAAGCCTCCTACGCCGGGATTCGGTGCATGGGCGCTTCACCGGCACCATCCGGGTGGACGAAGAAAACCAGGCCATCATCGCTAATGGCAACGTGATCCGCATGATCTACGCCAGCGATCCGGCCACCGTGGACTACGAGGCCTATGGCATTCGCAATGCCATTGTCATCGACAACACCGGGGCCTGGCGCGACGAAGCGGGCCTTGGGCAGCACCTGAAGGCCAAGGGGGCCTCGAAGGTCATCGTCACTGCGCCGGGGAAGGGGGCGATCAAAAACATCGTTTCTGGCGTGAACAGTCACCTGGTGGAGTCCAGCGACACCATCTTGGCGGCGGCCTCCTGCACGACCAACGCCGTGGTGCCGGTGCTAAAGGCGATGCAGGATAAGTTCGGCATTGCCTACGGGCACCTAGAGACCGTCCACGCCTACACCAACGATCAAAACCTCATCGATAACTTCCATAAGAAGAATCGTCGGGGTCGGGGCGCCGCGCAGAACATGGTCATCACGGAAACCGGCGCTTCCTCCGCCGTGGTGAAGCTCATGCCCGAGCTCGCCGGCAAGCTCACGGGGAACGCGATCCGGGTGCCCACGCCCAACGTTTCCCTGGCCATCTGCAATCTGACCCTGGAGACGGAAACCACGGTGCAGGAGGTCAACGAGTACCTCCGCTGGGCGGCGCTCCATTCTTCCCTGCAGCGCCAGATCGATTTCACGACCTCCCCCGAGGTGGTGTCCACGGACTTCGTGGGGAACCGCCATGCGAGCATCGTGGACGGGGAGGCGTCCATCGTCGATGGCAAGCGCTGCGTCCTTTATGTTTGGTACGACAATGAGTTCGGCTACACCTGCCAGGTGGTGCGGATCGTCCAGCGCTGGGCGGGCATTCGTTACCCCCTGATTCCCAGTGACGTCGCAAAAACGGGCTTTTAATGCCCTTTAGGCAGTCGTCCATGAAAGTTCCAGGGCCTGTATAGGCCCTGTTCACCTCTCTCCCGGCCCTGTCCAACTGGCAGGGCTGAAACACGATCTTTATAATTCTGCCGGCTCCAAAATGCTTCGGCAGCCCCAGGGCAGCCGTTGCTGCGTCGGGCGAGCGGCGGGAAACACACGATACGTCCCGCAGTTTTGGAGCCTGCCACCCCCACGCGTGTTCGTGGGCCGAGCCATCGACAAACTGCGTTTGTCGGCCTGAGCAAGGGTGCAGCAGCCAAAGCATGATCAGCCTTAAGCGTGGTCTCGACTTGCCCATCACGGGCACCCCCGAACCAACCATTGAAGACGCGCGGCCTTCGCGACAGGTCGCCGTCCTCGGCCCCGACTTCATCGGAATGAAGCCCACCATGGCGGTCCAGGAAGGGGACCGGGTGGAGAAGGGTCAGGTTCTCTTCGACGATAAAAAGAATCCAGGAGTGGTTTTTACGGCGCCGGCGGCGGGCACGATCAGTGCCATTCACCGCGGTGCCAAGCGGTCCCTCCAATCCGTGGTCATTGACGTGGACGAAGCAGGCGGCGCCGTCGCCTTCCCGGTGATCGGCCCCGAGGCCATCGCTGGGGTAGAGCGCAGCGCGCTGGTGGAGGCGCTGGTGGCCAGCGGCCTCTGGACCGCCCTGCGCACCCGGCCCTTCTCCCGCATTCCGGCGAAGGACAGCACGCCGGCGGCGATCTTCGTCACCGCCATGGACACCCAGCCCCTGGCGGCGGATCCGGTGCTGGCGGTTGCGGATCAGCACGACGCGCTAAGCCATGGCCTCGACGCCCTGGCTCGCCTTACGGAAGGCAAGGTCTATCTGTGCACTGCGCCGGGGGCCAACTTGCCCACCGGCAGCGACGCTCGGATCAAACAGGAAAGCTTTGCTGGCCCCCATCCTGCGGGGCTCCCGGGCACGCACATCCATTATCTCGAGCCCGTTTCCGCGCAAAAGTCCGTTTGGCACATCGCTCTTCAGGACGTGGTGGCGCTGGGTCGGACCTTGCTCGACGGCGAGCTGTACACCCAGCGCGTGGTGGCCCTCGGTGGGCCGGCGGTGACCCGTCCTCGGCTCCTGCGCACCGTGCTCGGGGCTAGCATTGACGAGCTGACCGCCGGGGAATTGAGCGGCGGTGATCTGCGCGTGCTGTCCGGTTCGGTCTTCTCGGGCCGCAGCGCTCGCGGCGCGCTGGCGTTCCTAGGCCGCTACCACAGCCAGATCTCCGTGCTCGCGGAAGACCGGAGCCGGCCCTTCCTTCATTACCTGCGCCCGGGGAGCGAAGCCTTCTCCGTGCTGCCCGTGTTCCTGTCCCGGTTGGCGCCGAAGAAGCGCTTCCCCTTCACCACCAGCGCCAATGGTTCCGCGCGCGCCATGGTGCCCGTGGGGAGCTACGAGGCGGTCATGCCCCTGGACATCCTGCCCACGCAGCTGCTGCGCAGTCTGCTGGTGGGGGATATCGAGACGTCCATTGCCCTTGGGGCGCTGGAGCTTGATGAGGAAGACCTGGCCCTGTGCACCTTCGCGTGCCCGGGTAAATACGAATACGGCCCCGTGCTTCGGGGTCTCCTCGACCGCATCGAGAAGGAGGGCTAGGTCGTGAGCTTACGCAGTGTGCTAGATCGTCTCGAGCCGGAATTCGAGAAGGGCGGTAAGTACGAAAAGTGGGCGGCGCTCTACGAGGCCGTTGATACGGCGCTCTACAAGCCCAGCCGGGTCACCGGGGGGGCCTCCCACGTTCGCGACAGCATCGACCTGAAGCGAATCATGATCACGGTGTGGCTGTGCACCTTCCCGGCGATGTTCGCGGGTATGTACGCCATCGGTCACAACGCCAACGAGGCCCTGGCGGCCCTTGGGCTTGCTGAAGCGGACGGCTGGCGCGGCGCTGTGATTGGTACCTTCGCCGGATTTGATCCTGCGAGCACCTGGGATTGCCTGGTCCACGGCGCCCTCTACTTCCTGCCGGCCTACGCCGTGACCTTCCTGGTCGGGGGCTTCTGGGAAGTGCTCTTTGCCTCGAAGCGGGGCCATGAGGTGAACGAAGGCTTCTTCGTGACCAG
Organism: Pseudomonadales bacterium; assembly: GCA_038153445.1. Taxonomy (GTDB): domain Bacteria; phylum Pseudomonadota; class Gammaproteobacteria; order Pseudomonadales; family Azotimanducaceae; genus Salivita. The sequence goes on along the minus strand of JAYOYG010000001.1, from coordinate 13,109 downwards.
CGTGCTCTTTGCCCTGACCTTGCCTCCGACCATTCCCCTGTGGCTCGTCGCCCTCGGGATCAGCTTCGGGGTGATCATCGGCAAAGAAGTCTTCGGCGGCACGGGGAAGAACTTCCTAAACCCAGCGCTGACGGGCCGGGCCTTCCTTTACTTCGCCTATCCCGCGGCCATGTCCGGGGACGCGGTGTGGACCGCCGTGGATGGCTACACCTCCGCCACGCCCCTGGGGCGCGCGGCCCTGGGGGAAGACTACGGCGTGAGCTGGATGGACGCCTTCCTGGGCACCATGCCCGGATCCATGGGGGAGGTTTCGACCCTGGCGATTCTCCTTGGGGGCGCAGCCCTGGTGCTGATGCGCATCGCCAACTGGCGGATCATGGCCGGCGTGGTGCTGGGCGGCTTGCTGATGACCTTGCTCTTCAACGCGCTGGGGTCCGAGACCAATCCGCTCTTCGCCATGTCCTTTAGCTGGCACTTCGTGCTTGGGGGCTTCGCCTTCGGCGCCGTGTTCATGGCCACGGACCCGGTCTCCGCGTCCATGACCAACACGGGTCGCTACTTCTACGGCGCGCTCATCGGTGCCATGTGCATCCTGATTCGGGTGGTGAACCCGGCCTTCCCGGAAGGGATGATGCTCGCCATTTTGTTCGGAAATCTCTTCGCACCGCTGATCGACAACATGGTGGTGCAGGCCAACATCAAGCGGAGGATCGCGCGCAATGTCGCAGCCTAAGCGAGATGGCATCGGCAACATTCTGCTGGTCGCCGTATCCGTATGCCTTGTCTGTTCCATTCTGGTGTCCGGGGCCGCCGTTGCCCTGAAGCCGGTGCAGAAGGCGAACCGGGTTCTCGATCAGAAGAAGAACGTTCTCATCGCCGCGGGCGTGCTCGCTGAGGGCGCGACGGAGGATGCGGCAGGGCGCGGGGTGGAAGCGCTCTTCGCGGACTTCGAGACCCGAGTGGTGGATCTGCGCACCGGTCGCTATGCCGATGACGTGGACGCGCAAAGCTTCGATCAGCTGCGCACCGCGGCTGATCCGAGCCGCTCCACGGCCCTGGCCACGGGGGAAGACCCGGCCACGATCAAGCGTCTTGAGCACTACGGTCTGGTGTACCTAAAGCGCGATGCGAGCGGAGCGATTGAAACGGCCGTGCTGCCGATCCGGGGCTACGGCCTCTGGGGCACGCTCTATGGCTACCTGGCCCTCGACAGCGACCTTGAAACGGTCGCCGGCATTGGTTTCTACCAGCACCAGGAAACCCCGGGGCTCGGGGGTGAGGTGGAGAACCCCCGGTGGAAGGCTCAGTGGGCCGGCGTCAGCCTCTTCGGCGATGACGGCACCCCCGCGGTGGCCCTGGTGAAGGGCAAAGCCCCGGAGGGCAGCGATGCCCGGAGCCATCAGGTGGACGCGCTGTCCGGCGCGACCATGACGAGCCGAGGGGTGCAGAACTTGGTGAATTTCTGGGTCGGGGAGCGGGGCTACGGCACCTGGCTTGAGAATATGCGGGGAGGTCGCGTCTAACCATGGCCAGCTCAAAGGAAGTCCTGTTTAACCCCATTCTCGACAACAACCCCATTGCTCTGCAGGTGCTCGGCATCTGCTCGGCGTTGGCGGTGACGGTCAGCATGGCCAATACCCTGGTGATGTGCGCGGCGGTAACTGCCGTAACCGCCTTCTCCAGCCTCTTTATTTCCATGCTGCGCAACCACATGCCCTCGAGCATTCGGATCATCGTGCAGATGACGATTATCGCGTCCCTCGTGATCGTGGTGGACCAGCTGCTTCAGGCCTACGCCTTCGCCATCTCCAAGACCCTCTCGGTCTTCGTGGGGCTGATCATCACCAACTGCATCGTGCTGGGGCGGGCGGAAGGCTTCGCCATGCAGAACCCTCCGGGGCTGTCTTTCCTCGACGGCATTGGCAACGGGCTGGGCTATAGCGCGCTGCTGGTCACGGTCGCGCTTATCCGCGAGCCCCTTGGCGCCGGCACGCTCATGGGCTACGAGATCCTCCCCACGGTGAATAACGGCGGCTGGTACGTACCCAACGGCCTCATGCTGCTGGCACCGAGTGCCTTCTTCATCATCGGCCTTCTGATCTGGGCACTACGGTCCCGGAAGCGGGAGCAGGTGGAAAGCGCTGACTTTGAGATCGCTGACAATATCCAGTATCGGGAGGCGCTCTAAATGGAGTACTACCTGAGCCTCTTTGTGCGGGCCGTCTTTATCGACAACATGGCCCTCACCTTCTTCCTAGGGATGTGCACCTTCATCGCCATCTCGAAGAAAATCAGCACCGCCGTGGGCCTCGGAATTGCCGTGGTGGTGGTGCTCGGGATCACCGTTCCCGTAAACAACCTCATCTACCAGCACCTGCTGCGGGAAGGGGCCCTCAGCTGGGCCGGGTACCCGGAGGCGGACCTCTCCTTTTTGGGCTATCTCTCCTATATCGGCGTGATTGCGGCCCTGGTGCAGATTCTTGAGATGTTCCTCGATAAGTATGTGCCCGCGCTCTACAACGCCCTGGGGGTATTCCTGCCCCTTATTACGGTGAACTGCGCCATCCTCGGCGCCTCCCTGTTCATGGTGGAGCGGGATTACACCTTTGCGGAATCGGCGGTCTTCGGCCTCGGTGCAGGGGTAGGCTGGATGCTCGCCATTACGGCGCTCGCCGGCGTACGGGAAAAGCTGAAGTACAGCGACGTCCCGGAAGGGCTGCGAGGTCTGGGTATTACCTTTATCAGCGTGGGGCTTATCTCCCTGTGCTTCATGTCCTTCGGCGGGATTGACCTCTAGTCCCGAGGACCTCAAACACCGGGCGCAGTGCGGTAGGCGCCGGCCCTAGGCCGGCAAAACGGAGAGAAAGATGGATTCAACGATCGTCCTGGGCGTGGTGATGTTTACCGGCACGGTGCTGGCGTTGGTCGGGGTGATTCTCATGGCCCGGGCCAAGCTCGTGAGCGCTGGCGACGTCACCCTCAAAATTAATGGTGAAAAATCGGTCACCGTTCCGGCGGGGGGCAAGCTCCTCGGAACGCTGGCAGAGCAGGGCATCTACCTGTCCTCCGCCTGTGGGGGCGGTGGCTCCTGTGGCCAGTGCCGGTGCCAGGTGCTCGACGGGGGCGGCTCCATGCTGTCCACGGAAGAGGGGCACTTCACTCGCTCCGAAGCCCGGGAAGACTGGCGCCTCTCCTGCCAGGTGGCGGTCAAGCAGGACATGACGATCAAGGTGCCGGAAGACGCCTTTGGGGTGCAGCGCTGGGAGTGCACCGTGGAGTCGAACGAAAACGTGGCCACCTTCATCAAGGAGCTTGTGCTAAAGCTTCCGGAAGGTGCCAACGTGGACTTCCGCGCCGGGGGCTTCGTGCAGCTTGAGATTCCCCCCTATGCCATGAGCTACGAAAGCGATATCGACGTTCAGCCCGAATTCCGGGAGGACTGGGACAAGTTCAAGATCTGGCGCTACACCTCCAAGGTGACCGAGCCGACGATCCGCGCCTACTCCATGGCGAACTACCCGGAGGAAAAGGGCGTACTGAAGTTCAACATTCGGGTGGCTACGCCGCCCCCGGGGCGCGACGACGTCCCCGCCGGAAAAATGTCGTCCTACGTCTTCTCCCTGAAGCCCGGGGACAAGGTGACGGTGTTTGGCCCCTACGGTGATTTCTTCGTCAAGGAGACGCCGAACGAGAAGATCTGGATCGGCGGTGGGGCCGGCATGGCACCGCTGCGTTCGCAGATTTTCGATGAGCTCAAGCGCAAGGAAAACGAGAACACCAAGATGAGCTTCTGGTACGGCGCCCGAAGCCTCAAGGAGATGTTCTACGTCGAGGACTTCGATTCCCTAGGTGACCGCTTTGAAAACTTCGATTGGCACGTGGCCCTTTCGGACCCCATGCCCGAGGACAACTGGGAGGGGCTCACGGGCTTCATCCACAACGTCGTCTTCGATCAGTACCTGAAGGATCATCCGGCTCCGGAAGACTGCGAGTACTACCTGTGCGGCCCGCCGCCCATGGTGGCCGCGGTGCTAAAGATGCTCGATGACCTGGGCGTCGAACCCGAGAACATCCTTCTCGACGACTTCGGCGGCTAACCTCCGGGGGGAGGTGCGGCGCCGGCGCCCCGGCGAATTGGGGCGCTGGCGTTTCTTTTTCCCCCTTGCCCTTCTCTGCTTTAATGCGAGGCAGAGGAGGGAACACCATGACCACAACGCAAGCCCCGCAGGACTTTCTCACGACCCTAGCCGCCACCCATCCCGACAAGCTCGCGGTGGTGGAGGATCTCCCCGACGGCACCGTTCGCCATTGGTCCTACGCTGAATTCGAAGCCAACGCCTGCCGCCTGGCGCGCGTGCTCACCGCCGAGGGGATCGGTGCCAAGGACCGGGTGATCTGGTGTGGCCAGAACTCCCCCTGGGTGGTGGCGCTCATGGCGGCTGCTCGCAAGCTCGGGGCCGTGGCCGTGCCCCTGAACTACCGCCTCACCGCCGAGGAAGCGGCCTACGTGGTGGATAACTCCGATGCCACCGTGGCCTTTATCGATGCGGAACTTCAGCCGCTCTTTGAGGGGCTTCGGAGCGAAGCGCCTAAGCTCAAAACCGTTTTGGTCTTCGATGCGGCGCGCCAGGGCCTTGCCGTTTCCGAGGCCCACGTGGACGCCGAGCCCTTGCTCGCCGCGGCCGACAGCGCTTCCCTGCCGCCGGCGGGGGCCGCCGGGGGCACCATGATCTACACCTCCGGCACCACGGGGAAACCCAAAGGCGCGGTGCGTTTTGGGGGCGCCGATCCGGCGCAAACCCAGCGCATGATTGCCTTCTATGGGGTGCGCGGTGACGACGTTTACCTCACCACCGGACCCCTTTATCACTCCGGTCCCAGCGGCTTTATGGCGACGGGGCAGCTCCTAGGGCAGACGGTGGTGCTGCAAAAGAAATTCGATGCGGAGGACTGGCTGCGCCTGCTCGATAAGTATCGGTGCACCAGCACCTTCTCAGCTCCGGCGCCCATTCGCCTTGTTTGTAACCTGCCCGATGACGTGGTCGCCCGCTACGACCGCAGCAGCATGCGGGTGATGATTGCGAACGCTGCCCCCTGGTCCTACGCCCTCAAGCTGATGTACCTCGATCGTTTCCCCGAAGATTCGCTCTTTGAGGTCTACGGCTCCACGGAGCTGGGGGTCAACGCCATCCTTCGCCCCGAATATCAGCGCAGCAAGAAGGGCTCCTGTGGCCAGCCGGCGCCGGGCTGTGAAATTCGTCTCTACGACGAAGAGGGGAAGGTGGTTACGGCGCCGCACACGGAAGGGGAGTTGTTCGTGCGCAGCGCGAGCGTCTTCGACACCTACCACAAGGCCGAGGATAAGTTTCAGGAGGATCGGCGCGACGGGGAGTGGCAGACCGTCGGCGATATCGCCTACTTCGACGAAGAGGGCTTCTACTACATCTGCGATCGGAAGAAGGACATGATCATCTCCGGGGGGGTGAACATCTATCCCGCGGAGATCGAAGGGGCTCTGGAACAGCATCCCGATGTGGTGGACGTTGCCGTCTTCGGGATTCCCAGCGAGGAGTGGGGGGAAATGGTTCACGCCGAGGTGGTACAGCGCCCGGGCGCGAGCCTTTCGGCGGAGGCCCTTATGGCTTACGCCCGGGAGCACCTGGCAGGCTACAAGGTGCCTCGGTCCATCAAGTTCATCGCTGAGATTCCCCGCACGGGGACGGGGAAGATTCTGAAGCGGGAGCTGCGCAAGCCCTACTGGGAGGGCCGCGCGTCCCGGGTGGGCTAGGCTTGCCGCACGCGCTCTAGGGGCTCTGGGGGCGCTTAGCGCCCCTTGAAGTCTGCCGGTCGCCGTTCCATGAAGCTGGCGATCCCTTCCTTGAAGTCGTCCGTTTTAAACAGCGGCAGGAGCTGCAAGAACACGTGGTGAACGTGATCATTGAAGGTCTCGTTCATGCCCATGCGCATCATGCGCTTGGAGGCCTGCACGGCCAGGGGCGCATTCGCGCAGATTTCCTTGGCCAGGGCCCGAGCGCGATCTGCGACCTCGGCCGCCGGCACCACGGTGGACACCAGGCCAAGCTCCAAGGATTCCGCCGCCGTGAGGGTGCGTCCCGTGAAAATGAGTTCCGCGGCCTTGGACCAGCCTAGGAGGCGGGGGAGGATCCAGGTGCCCCCGGATTCGGGAACGATGCCCCGGGCCGTGAAGGCCGCCGCCATCTTGGCTTCCTCGGCCATGATGCGGATATCGCAGCCCAGGGCCATGTCCATGCCGTAGCCCGCAGCGGAGCCGTTGAGGGCGCAGATCACCGGCGTGTCGAGGTTGTGCATGACCGTCGGGGGCGTCGAGCGAAGATCGAGATTGGTGCTGTTCCCCGCATCGGATTCGCCCACCTTCCCGCTGCGGAGATCGAGCCCCGCGCAGAAAAAGCGCCCCGTGCCGGTGAAGATGATGCAGCGCACGTCCCGGTCCCGGTCCGCCTTTAGGAAAAGCTCCGTCACTCGGTCGAGCATGGCGCCGGAAATGGTGTTCTGCACCGCCTCCCGGTTAATGGTGATGGTGGCGATGTGTTCGCTGACCTCGTAGAGGACCTCCTCCGCCGGGCTGTCCTGAATCTGTGCTTGAGACATCTGTGCGCTCCTTCTTGCCCCTAGGGCATGCTGGTCATTTTTTCTTCGGAGAGTTTGTAGCCCGCCTCCGGCGGAATGCAAAGCCAGGTGCCGTCGTCCCGCTTCTCTGTCCAGGGGATGACGGTGACGATGGGCTTACGGGCAAAGGCGTTGATGAGCCCCTGACAGTCGGCGAAGCCCTCAAGAATTTCAATGTTCCGCAGGGTGGGGAAGATCACCGTGCGGGTTCCGGCCTCCGCATCGGCCAGGGCCTGGGCAGGGGTGAGCCATACCGAGTCCACGGACTCATGACCGTCGTGAGCCAGGATCTGATCTCCCGGGGCCACGGCGAGGAAGAAATGGGTATCAAAGCGCTTTGGCATCATGGTGGGCGTGACCCAGTGAGCAAAGCGGGTGAGGGCGTCGCAGGCGAGGCGCAGCTTGTGCTGGCGCAGGAAGTCCTTCAGGGGAAGATCCCCCTTATGCAGCGCGTCCCGCAGGGGATCGAGCGCCGCTACCCGGGCGCCATCGAGGAGCGCCGCTTCCCCTTCGGCCCGGGCGAGAAGCACGCCAGCCTCTTCGAAAGCCTCTCGGATCGAGCCAATTTCGATGGCCCGAAGGACTGGATCCTCCGAAGCCCCATCGCAGAGGGCCGCCAGATCCGGATCATCATCCTGCGCATCCACCTTACCGCCGGGGAAGACGAGAGCGCCGGAGGCAAAATCAATCTGATGATGGCGCACCACCATGAACATTTCCGGGCCCGCCGGGCTTTCCCGGAGCAGCACGATGGTGCCGGCGGGAACGGGGGGCTTGGGTTGAGCTTCAGTCACAGGGTTGTCCTTATGTTGGGCAGATTGAGGGCCTTAGCGGCCGGCAACTCGCTTAAGGAAAGTGTCCAGGGCCCGTTCCCGCGCTTCCCCCTGGCCCAGGGTGAAGTCGGGAACAATGAACTCATGGACGCCGGCCTCGGCGTAGGCCGCGAGCCGATCCCGGAGGGCCTCTGGCGTGCCTACGAGCTTGGGCATGGCGCTGGGCGCGGCGTTCCAGCGCTCGAGGGTCGCGGGGTCATCGCTCATGAAAATGAGCGCCTGGGCGGAGCGGTGAATAGCGTTCGGGTCCCGGCCGAGGTCCCGGCAGTGGGCCTCGAGCACCGCCCCTTTATGGGCGAGGATCTCCGGCGTGCCCCAGACGTTCCATTCATCGGCCCAGCGCGCGGCGATGCGTAGCGTGACCTTTTCACCACCCCCGCCAATGAGAAGGGGCAGGGGATCCTGCAGGGGCTTGGGTTCGAGGCTGGCCTTCGTCAGCGTGTAGTAGGTGCCGGCAAAGTCGCTTTGCCCCTGGGTAAACAGGCTTTTGATCACGGCGCAGGCTTCGTCGAGGCGCGCCAGGCGCTCGCCTACCGTGTAGAAGGGAATGCCGTACTGCTGATGTTCGTTTTCCTGCCAGCCGGCGCCCAGGCCCAGCACCATGCGCCCGCCGCTGATGTGATCCAGGGTGGCGGCCATCTTCGCGAGCACCGCGGGGTGCCGGTAGGTGTTCCCGCAGACCAGCGTACCCAGGCGAAGACGGGGTACGGCGGTGGCCAGGGCGCTTAGGGTGGTCCAGCACTCGGGCCAGGGGACCGAGGTGTCTTCGGCGTTGGGCATGAAGTGATCGGCGTACCAGAGGCCATCGAAGCCCGCAGCTTCCGCATAGTGGGCAAGGCCGAGCACCGCCGGAAACGGTTGGGCCGGATTCGGCCACAGGCTGATTTTCATCTTTTTCCCCCTCTCCTCACCCCCTAAGCTACCAGAAAGCTCGAAAAAGCACCCCTAGGGAGACGTCCATGGCTGCCCTGGCCTATGTCGAGGTGACCTATCATCTGTCCGGCTGCCGGTCCCTGAAGGAGCGGCGAAGCCGGCTTCTGCCCTTGCTCGATCGCTTAGGGCGGCAGCGCCACCTCGCCCTGTGCCAGGCGCCGGGGGACGCCCTTAAGGAAGCGTCCCTAGCCATCGCCGTGGTGGCCCCGGACTGGGCGACCCTTCAGCAGCGTCTCGATGCGGTGCTGCGGAGCCTGGAGGACGACGTGGATGCGGTGGTTCTGAGTTTGGAGCACGAGGTGCTATGAGGGCTCACCGCTGCATAAAAGGGAAGGGTGCAGGGTTCTTGCTGCTCCTTGGCCTTTTCCTTGGGGGCTGCGCTCCGGCGCCTCCAGAGGCCTACGTGCTGCGCCTGGCCGACGCCCTTGAGCTTCCGCCGCCGAGCCTTCCTACGCCTACGGCCTGGCCCCGGCCTCGGGAGCGCCAGGCCCCTGTGCCCGAGGAAAAGGGGGATCTGCTGGATTTTCTGGCGCTCCAGCGCTGTGGCCTGGGCGCCGTGCTGGGTGCGCGGAACGGGCCCCTGGGGCGGGTGATGGATGGGCCTGAACGCCTGCGCTACGAGCTGCGCTTTCGCGCGGGCGCCGAGCGCTGCCTTTCCGCGCTCGACGGGGAGGAGCGGGAACGGCTAGAAGCCCTTCTGGCTCGGAAGCAGGACAGCTGGCCGGCAGTGCTGTGGAACGGAACGTTGGGGAGCGCGGCCTGGGCGCAGCTCTTTGGTGCCCACGGCGAGGCCTGGGCGCCGCCGCCGGCCAGCGAAGGGGCGGCGGCGCTGGCCGCC
>JAYOYG010000001.1:0-3757 GCA_038153445.1 Pseudomonadales bacterium | reverse complement strand
GAGCGGGGCCTTCGGCCCTGGCTCAAGGCCACCGGGTCCCTCTGGGCGCAGGTTCAAGGGGGTGCACCGCTCGCGGTGCGGCCCGCCCTTGAAAGCTTTCTCGATCCCCGGGCGCCGGGGCCCTGGAAGGCCTATGAGGTCGCCCGGGACCGGCATACGGCCCGGTGGCAAGCGGTGCTCGGCGCCTGCCAGCTTATGCCCGGGGCGCCGAACCCATCCTCATCCTAGGAGAATTTCATGCGTTTAGTGCTTTTGCTGGCCCTGATAGGCGCGGTGTTCTGGGCCCTGAGGCGAAGCCTCGGGGAGCAGCGGCAGGCGCGCCTGGCTCAGCTGGGGCTGCCCGGGCGTTGGCGCCGGGATGGGGGCCATGAGCTTGTCCTGGAGGGAGGGCTCGCGGGCGGTTCTTACCGGGAGCGGCGTCCCGATGGCAGCACGGTAAGCGGCCAGTGGCGCCTCAAGGGAGAGAACCTCTTGCTTCGCCCCGAAGGGGGGGAGAAGGCTTCGGAGGAAACGCTTGAGCTTCGGGTCTTCGGTTCAGATCGGCTCGGGCTCCACGGGAAAACTCGAAAGAACCATCTGTACGATCGGGTGGGCTAGGCCTCCCGGTTTCGTAACCCGTAGAGCACGGCGAGGCTTAAGGCGAAGCCTGGCAGGATCTCGTAAAGATCGAAGATGCCCCCCTCAAGCTGGCCCCAAAGCACCACCGTGCCGCCGCCGGCGACCATGCCCCAGAACGCCCCCCGGGCGCTGAAGCCCTTTCCATAGAGGGCGTAGAGTACGGCGGGGCCGAAGCTGGCCCCGAGCCCCGCCCAGGCGTAGCTCACCAGGCTGAGCACCTTCGAGTCCGGATCCTGGGCGAGCCCTAGCGCCGTCGCCGCTACCAGTAGCACCGCGCCCCGGCCCACATTCAGCCGAGCTTGGGCCGAGGCCGTGGGCCTCAGCACGGCGAAGACATCCTCGGCGAGGGCCGTGGAGGCCACGAGGAGCTGGGAGTCGATGGTGCTCATGACCGCCGCCAGGATGGCCGCCAGGATGATGCCGGCGAGGGCGGGAGCGAGAAGGCTTTGAGTGAGGGCGATGAAGACCGTTTCCGGATCGGCGAGATCGGTCAGCAGGCGCGGGCCCAGGAGCCCCAGGGCCACGGCGCCGAGGCCGCTTAAGATCATCCAGCCCATGCCGATGCGCGTGGCCTCCCGCGCCTCCGAGGCGCTGCGCAGCGCCATGAAGCGCGCCAGGATGTGGGGCTGGCCCATGTAGCCGAGGCCCCAGGCCACGAGGGACAGCCATCCCATGACGGTCAGCCCAGAGAACAGGTCGAGGTGGCCTGCGGGGAGGGCGACCTCTGCCGGCGTGAAAAGCGCCAGGGCAGGAACGAGCAGCAGCGCCCCCAGCATGAGGAGGCCCTGGAAAAAATCCGTCCAGGCTACGGCAAGAAAGCCCCCGGCCATGGTGTAGGCAACGATCACCCCGGCGCCCAGGAGCAGGGCCGTGAGGTAGGACAGGCCCAGCGTGCTTTCAAAGAGCCGAGCGCCGGCTACGAGGCCCGCGGAGACGTAGAAGGTAAAGAAAAACAGAATGAGTACGGTGGCCAGGGCGCGCACGGCCTGACGACTCCCGGGACTGCCCCCGGCTCGCTGAGCAAAGAACTCCGGAAGGGTGAGCGCGCCGTCCCGGCCGTTCCCCGTGCCCGTGGCTTCCCGCAGCCGCGCCGCCACGAAGCGCCAGTTTAGATAGGCGCCGAGCGTCAGACCGATCATGATCCAGCTTTCCGTGAGGCCCCCGAGGAATACGGCCCCGGGCAGGCCGAGGAGGAGCCAGCCGCTCATGTCCGAGGCGCCGGCGGAGAGCGCCGCGACCGCCGGGCCTAGGCTCCGGCCCCCGAGGGCGTAATCCGCCTCGTTCCGGGTCTTCCGCCAGGCCGCAAGGGCCAGCACAAAAAGCGCGGCGAGATAGAGGGCGAAGGCGGCGGTGGTAGCGGTCATGGGGCTTTCCTGGCTTAAGACGATCGCGCGGGCGGGGCAGGCAGGCCGCGGTCCGGGCGCGTACACTTCCCGCCGAACCCATGGAGGCTGCCATGTCATCAAGCTTGCCAGAAATCATGCTTCAACGCGCCAGCGGGCAGGAAGAAGCCCTGAGCACCTATGCGGGGCAGGTGCTGCTTGTCGTTAACACGGCGAGCCAGTGCGGCTTTACGCCCCAGTACGAGGCCCTTGAGCAGCTTCAGCAGCATTTCGGCGGAGAGGGCTTTAGCGTGCTGGCCTTTCCCTGCAATCAGTTTGGGCGCCAGGAGCCCGGGGATAATGAGGCGATCGCGAGCTTCTGTGAGACGCGCTTCCACACGACCTTCCCCGTGTTTGCGAAAACCGAGGTGAATGGCCCGGGCGCCCATCCCCTTTTTGCGCAGCTGAAGGCGGCGGCCCCGGGGGTGCTGGGGACGCAGGCGATTAAATGGAACTTCACCAAGTTCCTGGTGGACCGGCGGGGTCGGGTACGGGCGCGCTTCGCGCCCAGCACGGACCCCTTAAGCTTCACCAGCGCGATTAAGGACTGTTTACGGGAGACCCCATGACCGCTCCGTCCTCGCCCTGGGCGGCGGCCCAGCGACTCTTCGCGGCCCTCGAGCGCCGCTTCGTGCCCGACGCCCAGGGCGTCGATTTCTCCCAGGTGTTGGCGGCGCGCTGGGCGCCGGGTCCTCTCGGGGGGCGGCTCGTTGCCGGGGGTACCATTGACGGCGTGGGCCTTGAGGACCTGGTGGGTTTAGAGGCCCAGCGCGCCCGGGTAGTCGCCAACGTCGCACAGTTTGTGGCGGGCCTGCCCGCCAATAACATGCTGCTTTGGGGCGCTCGGGGCACGGGAAAATCCTCCCTGGTCCATGGCGTCTTGAATCACTTCGCAGGCGAAGGGCTTCGGCTTGTGGAAGTTGAGCGCGATGCCCTGGGAGATTTGCCGGAGATTTCCGAGTGCCTCGGCGCCTTACCCTATCGCTTCTTGCTGTTCTGCGATGACCTGTCCTTCGAGGGCGCCGAGCTGGGCTACAAAGCGCTGAAGTCAGCGCTGGAAGGGACGATCTTTGCGGCCGCCGGGAATGTGATGCTGGTGGCGACCTCCAACCGACGTCACCTCATGCCAGAGCGGGCCGCGGAGAACCAGCAGTTCACCCATACGGACGCGGGAGAGGTCCATCCGGGGGAGACCACGGAGGAGAAGCTTTCCCTGGCCGATCGCTTTGGCCTGTGGGTGTCCTTTCACCCCATGGCGCAGCCGGCCTACCTGGAAGCAGCAGCGCGCTGGGTGGCCCATTACGGTGCGCCCCATGGGGTTGCTTTTGACGACGCGGCTCGGGCCGCGGCCCTGACCTGGGCCCTTACTCGGGGGGCGCGCAGCGGCCGGGTGGCCCATCATTTTGCGCGCCATTGGGTGGGGCAGGGGGCCCTCGCGGCGCGGCAAAAGGGGGGCTAGGGGGCCCTAGGGATTTTTATCCGATGAGATGCTTGACTCCGGTGAAGGGATCGCTAGACTACGCGGCCTGTCAACGAGAGCCGAGTCCTAGCGGTGTTGGCATGGAGCGTCCCCTTCGTCTAGAGGCCTAGGACACCGCCCTTTCACGGCGGTAACAGGGGTTCGAATCCCCTAGGGGACGCCACTATTTTCGCGTCCTGATTCGATCAGGATGCCGGGCGTCAGACGCTCAAACGCGGTTTCGCGGGAATAGCTCAGTTGGTAGAGCACAACCTTGCCAAGGTTGGGGTCGCGAGTT